>NZ_CAWLTV010000075.1:0-206356 GCF_963864045.1 Picosynechococcus sp. NKBG042902
CCCAGAAATTCACAACTTTCAATATCTGTAAAGTTGGATACGGGCTAGTTTATGGTTTGATGCACCTCTAGTGAACCAAAGGAGGATTAATATCGCCTTGATGTTGGATTAATGGCAGGTTAAAGATCCAAGAATAGACGGATAGTGGTGTGTTGGAAATGTGACAAAAAAGTTGACATAAACACAAAAGCGGTTAAGAAAATGCGTAAAGAGGCTTTCTAGGGGGATTCTCTCGCTACAGTGAAATTATTGGCAGAGGCGACAGGCGATCGCCCCAGGCCATGTAATTTTAGACAATGGGAAATTCAACTATGCAAGGACTTAACGACTGTCTCCGCCATAAGGTTGCGTATGTGGCGATCGGTGAATTTAAACCTGGACGGTTTGCCCAGGCCCAAACCCTTTATGAAAAAATTGTGTCTAGCTATTCAGAGGGATTCCAAGGGGCTTTTTTGCTGCAAAAAATGGGGCCAAACAGTGATCAAGGCATTGCGATGATCCTTTGGGACAACATCGAGGATATGGATAAAAATCAGACGGAGCTTAGCCAAAAAATTATGGCGGAAATGAATCCTCTCTTTGCAGAACCGCCAGAAACAGATTTTTACCAGGTTTGCAGTGAGGTTCAACCATAGGGAGGGGACTTCTTCCGAGCGGCGATCGCCTTTCCCAGGGCAGAACCCCTTCCGGCCTATGGCCACCTTCCCCAGGGAAGGATTTATTAGCTTTCGGCGGCGAGTTGTTCGAGTTGAGCCTGTTGGTCTTGGGAGATGCAAGCCTGGAGCATATCCTCAATATCTCCTTCTAGGGCCGGGGCTAAGGAAAAGTTTTGGCCTAGGCGGTGATCTGTGACGCGATTATCTTTGTAATTGTAGGTGCGAATTTTTTCGGAACGGGCTCCGGTACCCACCTGGGATTTGCGCATGGAACTGACTTCCTCTTGCTGTCGCTGGAGTTCCATCTCATAGAGCTTTGCCCGGAGAATTTGCATTGCCCGCTCTCGGTTCTGTAATTGCGATCGCTCTTCTGTACAAAAGACGCGGATTCCCGTCGGTTTGTGGAACAGGTCAACGGCCGTTTCTACTTTGTTGACGTTCTGGCCCCCAGCACCGCCAGAACGGGCGGTGGTCATCTCAATGTCCTTGGGATCAATTTCTACTTCGACATCATCAACTTCTGGCATCACAGCAATGGTTGCTGTGGAGGTGTGAACCCGCCCCCCAGCTTCGGTGACAGGCACCCGCTGGACTCGGTGAACGCCAGCTTCATACTTTAATTTGCTGTAAACTTGTTCCCCTTGAATTTCTAGGATGACGGCCTTAAAGCCCCCCATGTCGGCGGCCGATTCACTCAGGAGTTTCACCCGCCAGTTTTGACCTTCGGCATAGCGAGAATACATACGGAGCAGATCCCCAGCCCAAATGCTCGCCTCATCGCCCCCTGTTCCGGCGCGAATTTCTAACATGATGTTCTTTTCGTCGTTGGGATCCTTGGGTAACAGCAGAATCTTCAGGCGATTTTCGAGGGTATCAATGGTATTTTCAAGTTCCTCGACTTCTAAAGCCGCTATTTCCTTCATTTCGGGATCTCCGGCGGATTCTTTGAGGATTTCCTTTGCTCCCCGGAGTTCTTCTTGTGCTTCTTTCCACTGATTGAAGGTATTTACTGTTTCTTCGAGGGAGGAGCGAATTTTTGCCACCCGTTGCAGTTCATCGGGGTTCGTCGCGATGTCGGGATCGGCCAGGCGTCGGGTCATTTCCTGGAAGGTTTGTTCGACGGACTTTAGTTTATCGAGTAAGTATGCTTCAGCCATAATGCACAGAACGTTTTTACGCTAGGGGAAGGAAAGAGATCCCTAAAAAACAAAGGAACCCAGCAGGGGGCTGCCGGGTTGGGAAAACTCAAGGAAATACCTATTTCTGGTCGTCGGAATTGTTGCTGAGCATACCGTACTTCCGGAGGAAACGGTCTACACGACCTTCGGTATCGATAATCTTTTGAGTTCCGGTGTAGAAGGGGTGGTTACCAGACCAAATTTCAACGTTGATTTCAGGTTGGGTAGAACCAATCGTCATCACAACTTCACCGTTACAGATGACTTTGGCGTCTGGGTACCATTCAGGATGAATATCAGCTTTGGGCATGGGAATTATTCTCTAATCAATTTAGTTTAATAAAATGCATAAAGGCGATCGCCACAGTAGCCATAACGAACGCCAGACCAAATAATTAACGCTTGGAGAACTGAGGCGCTTTGCGGGCCTTGTGTAAACCGTACTTTTTCCGTTCCTTACAGCGGGGGTCACGGGTCAAATAGCCTTCAATTTTTAAAGGCTGGCGGTTGTCTGGATCCAATTCACACAGCGCACGAGCAACACCTAGCTTCACGGCATCTGCTTGACCAGTCAAGCCACCACCATGGGCATTCACAAGAATGTCATACTCGCTTTCTAGGCCCAGGGTTTCCAGGGGAGACTTTAGCACCGCAAGGTAACCAGGAATCCGGTTGAAATAATCTTCCCCGGAGCGGTTGTTAACAACAACTTTGCCAGAACCAGGTACAAGGCGTACCCGGGCAATGGATGCCTTACGACGACCTGTTCCCCAGTAAATAGGGCGATCTTGAGTAGCGGTTGCGTTCATTAGTTATCTCCTCCGGGAATAGTATTGATGGTCAGAACTTCGGGTTGTTGGGCGGCATGGGGATGTTCAGTCCCAGCATAGACCTTTAGCTTGGTGAACAAACGACGACCAAGGGCATTTTTCGGCAGCATTCCTTTCACTGCTTTTTCGATAATGCGCTCAGGAATCCGGTCTTGCAGCTGATTAAAGGTTTCAACTTTCATCCCACCAGGACGACCGGAGTGACGACGGTAAAGCTTTTGCTCAGGCTTGCGACCCGTCACAACCACTTTTTCGGCATTCACGACAATCACAAAATCCCCAGTATCCATGTGGGGAGTGTATTCCGCTTTGTTTTTGCCCCGGAGTACTTTGGCAACTTCGCTGGCTAAACGACCCAAGCGTTGGTCAGCAGCATCGACCACGTACCATTTCTGGTCGAGGGTTTCTTGTTTCGGTAAAGGTGTCTTAATCATAAAATTTTTGCGCTAGATGACGCATAAGGAATTCAACTAATGAGTTAGTAGAAAAGTTGGCTGGGTATCAAACCAAATATGGGGTGGAAACAAAGGCTCAGGATAACCAACCCTAAGTAAACATAAGCCTTTTGCTGGGGCTGAATATTTTACAAGGTGTCGCTTCTCATTTTTCCAAATATCTTGGAATTGCGCTAAAGAAAGTTTACCTTGTCCAATGTCCACTAGCATCCCGACCAGTAGGCGAACCATCCCATACAAAAACCCATTGGCTTGAATTTCTATATGAATAAAGGAGCCTCGACGGGAACATTCTGCTGCCTGTACATTGACCCATGCATGGGATCGCTTGGAACCAGTCCGTTGAAAAGCAGCGAGGTGATGTTCACCCAATAGGGGCGTCAGGGCTGCTTGGATGAGAGTCTCATCGAGGGAAGCTTGGTAATAATGCCAAGCATAGGGCTGAATGAACAGGTTTGGGGTTGGGTGGGTATAGATGGTGTATCGATACCGTCGCCATTGGGCAGAAAATTGTGCGTGCCAATCCTGGGGAACTTCGCAAGCACCACGGATATTGATATCGGGTGGCAGGCGATCGTTGAGGATTTTGGCCCATTTATAACCAGGGATTAGGCTTTCACATTCAAAGTGGGCGAATTGTCCGGCGGCATGGACACCACTATCGGTTCGGCCGGCACCATGAATTGTGATTTTTTTGCCGACAACGGTGGAGATTGTCTCTTCAATGACGGCTTGCACTGTTCTTTCTGCTGTTTGCCGTTGCCAACCACAAAAGTGAGTGCCGATATATTGGATGACCAACGCGATGCGTTTTCTGGGGTTGGCTTGGGACATGGGCATGGACAGTTGGCAGATTAGTCTGGGTTAGACTAATTCGATAATTGCCATTTCTGCGTTGTCACCGCGACGACGAACGGTGCGCACAACGCGGCTATAACCCCCTTGGCGATCGCCATAGCGATCTTTTGCTTGGGCGAACAGGGCATGGACAAGATCTTTGTCGTACATATAGCCCAAAGCCCGACGACGGGCAGCCAAGGAACCATCTTTTGCCAAGGTGATCATGCGATCCACTTCAGAACGAACCGCCTTAGCCCGCGCTTTGGTGGTTTTTACTTGGCCATGGCGAATCAGTTGAGTGGTGAGGGCACGTAAGAGGGCCTTCCGTTGATCCGCCGGTCTCCCCAATTCGGGAACGCGACAACCGTGACGCATTTTTTCTTCCTCCCTAGGATGTAAACAGTACAGTCAATGAAAAATCAAATAAATTTAAACTTACTTCGCCGTTTTTTCTTCCGGTAAAGTAATGCCTAAACGGGTTTTGAGGGCGTCGATCACTTCTTCAGCTGATTTTTGACCAAAGTTTTTGATTTCTAGCAAATCTTCTTGGCTATAGTCTAAAAGATCAGCGACAGAGTTGATTTGCGCCCGCTTGAGACAGTTGTAAGCCCGTACCGATAGCTGTAATTCTTCGATGGGAATTTGGCTAGTGGGGTCTTCGTCCTCTTGCAACTCATCTTGGATGGCTTCGAGGGTGAGATCCTTGAGGGGATTAAACAGTTCAACGGCGATCGCCGCTGCCTGGGATAATGCTTCCTCTGGCTTAATACTGCCGTTTGTCCAGATTTCGAGAGTTAGGCGATCGCGAACCGCGTCTCCCTCACTATGGATACTATCGACGCTATAGTTCACCTTAGTGACTGGCATGAACACCGCATCAATCTGTAGAAAATCTAAAGCAGTGGCCTCGTCCCGATTCCGCTGAACGGCGCGATAGCTTTTCCCCTTCTCGATCCGAAACTCCATTTCCAGCTTTGCACCATCAGCGAGGGTCGCAATATACTGGGTCGGATCTACGACCTCCACCTCAGAAGGCAGATCAAACTGAGCCGCAGTCACTTGACCAGGGCCAGTGGCTGTTAAGCGGCCAATCTGAGGCTGATGGGTGTAGCTCTTGAGAATGATTTCCTTCATATTGAGGATAATCTCAAGGGCATCTTCCCGCACACCAGGGATCGTCGCAAACTCATGGTTCACGCCACCAATCCGCAGCGCTGTTACGGCGGTTCCTTCTAAGTTAGACAGTAGAATTCGTCTGAGGGAATTGCCGAGGGTTGTTCCTTGACCCCGCTCTAGGGGTTCAAAGACAAACTTGCTATATTGACTTTGATTTTTGTGTGTTTTGCTTTCTACACACTCGATTTGAAACTGTGTCACGCTTTTTCTGATCTCCCGTTTTTCGCGATCTGAGCCAGGCACCAAGCCTTCAGACAAGATGGATATTTACTTGGACTGATTTTCCTGTTGTCAAGGATTCAGTCGCAGAGGATTTATACCCGTCTACGCTTGGGCGGACGACAACCATTGTGGGGAATGGGGGTAACATCGCGAATCAAGGTAATCTCCAAACCAGCGGCTTGTAGAGCACGAATCGCAGTTTCACGACCCGCACCGGGGCCACTCACCATCACTTCGATTTGGCGCATTCCTTGTTCCATTGCGCGGCGAGCTGCGTTATCAGCGGCAGTTTGGGCAGCAAAGGGAGTCCCTTTTTTCGCCCCTTTAAAACCACTTGCACCGGCAGAAGACCAGGACACGGCATCGCCTTTGGTATCGGAGATGGTGACGATTGTGTTGTTAAAGGTGGATTGAATGTGGGCAACACCGTTGGGGATATTCTTTTTAACCTTCTTAGGGCTGCCTTTCTTTTGTCGTGCCATAATTTTAATCTGTAGAAGATAGGATAAATGCGTAGCTTTGTGAGGTAAAACTCAAGGGATTAACGCGGTGCTTTCTTCTTACCGGCAACAGTGACGCGACGACCACGGCGGGTGCGGGCATTGGTCCGGGTTCTTTGACCACGTACGGGCAAACCTTGGCGATGACGACGGCCCCGGTAGGTGCCGATGTCCACCAGACGCTTGATATTCATGGACTCTAGACGTCTGAGATCCCCTTCAACTTGGTAGTTGTCGGTAACGTAAGACCGGAGCTTAAGAGCATCTTCGTCAGATAGATCCCTTACTCTGGTGTCGGGGTTTACCCCAGTGTTTGCGATGATCTCCTGGGCTCTTGATAAACCAATGCCATACACATAGGTCAGGGCAATTTCAATGCGTTTATCGCGGGGAAGATCAACACCTGCAATTCGTGCCACGATTTTTTCTCCCTAAATGAACAATTTCAATAATTTATAAGTTACGGAATAAATGCCTCAGCGACTTCTACGGTTTACCCTTGACGTTGCTTGTGCTTGGGATTGGCGCAGATCACCATGACACGACCGCGACGGCGTATCACGCGACATTTATCACACATTTTTTTGACGGATGCTCGAACTTTCATAGGTTTTCAGGTTAGATTTAGCAATTTTCTATATATTGATTCTGCTATGAACCGATTGGCGATTAGCACAAAACTCCGCAAGCTTATCATCATAGCAAGTTTTTTTGCTATTGAATATAAGAAACGGATGGGATTGGCTTATTTTTTTCGGAGTCGGTAGGTGATCCGCCCTTTGGTTAAGTCGTAGGGGGTCAGTTCTACTTTGACGCGATCGCCCGGTAAAATTTTGATGTAATTCCGGCGAATTTTGCCAGAGATGTGGGCAAGCACATTAAAGCCATTGTCCAAGTCAACCCGGAACATAGCGTTGGGAAGGGACTCGGTGACGGTACCTTCCATTTCAATTAGATCTTGTTTAGACAAAACAAATAGATCTCCTAATAAATTTCATCAATCGGCATCGAGTTCTAACCAGGAGTTATGAAGCGATCGCCTGCTCTAGGGCGGCGGTAACTTCTTCGAGGGAGCGATCGCCATCGACGGATTTCAGAGAACCCTGTTTTTGGTAGAAGTCAATCACTGGGGCTGTTTGCTCCCGGTAAACTTCTAAACGACGCCGAATGGTCTCCTGGTTGTCATCTTTTCTGCCACGACTTAGTAAGCGTTCTACCAATGTGGCATCGGGAACTTCCAAGTTAAGGGCAACGTCACATTGCTGCTTCAGCTCAGTGAGTAAGGTGTTAAGGAACTCGGCTTGGCTCACATTGCGCGGAAAACCATCCAAAATCCAGCCTTGCTGGGCATCTTGCTCCTGTAGTCTTTCGCGAATTAAATTCAGAATCAGACTATCGGGCACTAATTCACCACGATCCACAAACCCCTGGGCCTGTTGGCCAAGTTCTGTTTGATTGGCGATCGCCGCCCGGAGAATTTCGCCAGTAGAAATGTGGGGGATTCCACAAGACTCTGCCAAAACCTGAGCTTGAGTGCCCTTGCCAGCCCCTGGGGGCCCCAAAAAATTAACCTTACTCCCTGAGCCATAACGCCTCTATTCCCATCCAAATTGCTTACTAAATCAACAAAGAGTTTAGATATTCCAGCTAATATCTAAACCCTGCTAAAAACACTACTGTTTAACCATGCCTTCATAACGCTGGGAAATAACATAGGTTTGAATTTGCTTGGCTGTGTCAATCGCAACCCCCACCAAGATGAGTAGGGAAGTGGCCCCAAAACCCCGTAGGGTCGTGACCCCCGTTGCCCCTTCGACAAAAGTAGGAACCGTTGCAACTAAGCCAAGGAAAATTGCCCCCAATAGGGTCAAACGATTGATCACTTTTTCGAGGTATTCACTCGTGGCCCGACCAGGACGAATGCCAGGAATACTAGACCCCATCTTCTTCAAGTTCTGGGCCATATCTACCGGATTCACGATCAAAGACGCGTAGAAATAGCTGAAAAAGAGAATCAAAGCGAGATAGACCAACACATAGGGAATTCTGCCCGGTTGTAGCAGTGTCGAAATTGTGGCGATCGCTTGACCAAAGAACCCTTCCCCTGAGCCAGCCAGACCCGCCAAAGAAGAAGGCAGCACCAGAACAGCCGAGGCGAAAATAATCGGCATTACCCCACCCTGATTCAGTCGTAGGGGCAAGTAGCTTGTGCGTTCCCGATAGAGCTTACGACCCACCTGACGACGGGCAGAAACAATCGGAATCCGGCGTGTCCCTTCTTGCACAAACACAATCCCGACAATCATGATCAGAAAAACGACCAGCAGCAAGATGACTTTAGCAATCACTGCTCGACCACCAGTCTGGGCAAATTCAATAGTATTGCCTAAAGTTCTTGGTAATACGGCCACAATGTTGACGAAAATCAACAGAGAAGCCCCATTGCCTAAACCTTTTTCGGTAATCAGCTCAGAAATCCACATCACAAAGACAGAACCTGCCGTCAGTGCTAATGTGGTTTCCAACACGAAAGTAAAACCAGGATCTAAAGCATAGGGGCGCAGAATTTGCAGCGTAATCCCAAAACTTTGTAAAGCCGCCCAGCCCACCGTCACATAACGGATAATCTGGGAAATTTTACGACGCCCAGCCTCACCATCATTCTTTTGCATATCCTCAAGGGCAGGAATAGCCGCCGTCATGAGCTGCATAATAATTGAGGCATTGATGTAGGGAAGGATCCCTAGGGCAAAAATGCCGACAGCGGAAAGACCACCACCGGCAAATACATCTAGAAAGCCCAAGAGAGGAGAATTTTGGATCCCCTCACTTAGAGCCACCCGGTCAATGCCGGGGATTGGAATAAAAACGCCAAACCGAACAAGAACCAAAAGACCAAGGGTGACAAGCAGACGACCCCGAAGGCCAGCGGCTTGTGCCATTTGCATAAAGGTTTCCTGGGCGGTTGGTGTTTTTTCGCGACTGACAACCATAGTGATGTTCTCTTCGGGAGTTTACGTAATGAACAGTTCTAAGAAGTATTAAGCAACCTTGATAAATTCTAACTTAGTGCTTTGTTCCCGAATTTTTCTAGGCTTCACAACTGCCGCCAGCCGCCTCGATTTTTGCTTTAGCGCCGTTAGAAAACGCCGCCGCAGTTACTTTGAGAGCAACGGACAATTCACCATCACCAAGAACCTTGAGGGGGCCATCGTTGGTGGTGACAATGCCTGCTGCCATTAAGCTTTCAAGGGTAACTTCTGTATTGGCTGGCAGGTCAGCTAATTGGCCAACATTCACAATGGTGAAGTTTTTCGGATTCACGATGGTGAAGTGCTTTAGCTTCGGTACACGGCGGTAAAGGGGCATTTGTCCCCCTTCAAATCCAGCTTTTGTACCAGTACCAGAACGGGATTTTTGACCCCGCATGCCGAAGCCACAGCTTGCGCCTTGGCCAGCAGCGATGCCACGGCCGACACGACGACGACGCTTCTTTGACCCCGCTTTAGGGGATAGATTGGATAACTTCATGGTTTTTTTGAGTAAACGTTTTACTAATGTCCTTAGCCCGCCAAATTAGGGTTAGGCATAGATCCGTTCGATAGAAACGCCACGCTCTTGGGCAACGGAAGAGAAACTCCGGAGGTTACCCAATGCATCAACGGTCGCCCGAGCATTGTTCAGGGGGCTACTAGAACCCAATTGTTTGGCGAGAATATTTTTCACACCAGCGAGTTCGAGTACAGTCCGCACAGCACCACCAGCAATTACACCGGTACCGGGAGCAGCGGGACGCATCATTACTTTTGCGCCACCCGCAACGCCATTGATCCGGTGGGTAATGGTGTTGGTTTTTGTTAAAGGAACATCGACAACGTGTTTTTTCGCATCGGAGACACCTTTGCGAACAGCACCAATGACATCTCCTGCTTTACCGACGCCAACGCCGACCTTTCCGGTCTCATTGCCAATGACAACAATGGCGCGAAAACTGAGTTTCTTACCACCCTTGACAACTTTGCTGACGCGACGGATTTGGATCACACGCTCTTGCCAGTTTGTTTCTTTTTCTTTGTTCTTTGATGATTTACGACGCTTTGCCATAATTATTTTCCTAATGATTTCATCAACAGCTTAAAAGTCCAGACCGGCTTCTCTAGCGGCATCTGCTAAGGCTTTGACACGACCATGATAAAGGTTACCGCCGCGATCAAAGACGACTTTGGTAATGCCTTTTTCGAGGGCGCGCTTGGCAATGAGATTACCGACTGCAGTGGAAGCTGAGATGTTACCACCGGATGCGAGTTCGCCCTTGAGATCTTTGTCTAGGGTAGAAGCAGCGACTAGGGTATGTTGCTTCTCATCGTCAATCACCTGGGCATAGATATGCTTGTGGGAGCGGAATACTGCTAAACGGGGGCGATCGCCAGTCCCTTCGACACGACGGCGAATACGGAAATGACGACGCTGCGTGAGTTGTTTGCGAGTTGCTTTCATCTCTACTTCTTACCTGCCTTACCAGCTTTACGTCTGATGTATTCACCTTGGTAGCGGATCCCTTTACCTTTGTAGGGTTCAGGAGGTCTGACAGCACGAACTTTAGCAGCCGTGTTACCCACAACCTCTTTATCAATACCAGAGATGATCACTTGAGTATTTTTTTCACCCATAGCCGCAGTCACGCCTTCAGGCATTTGCATTTCTACAGGCTTACTGTAGCCCACATTAAGGGTGAGCTTATTTCCCTGTACCTGGGCCCGATAACCAACACCGATAATTTCGAGTTGTTTTGAGTAACCCTGGGAAACGCCTTCAATCATGTTAGCCACGAGGGTGCGGCACAAGCCATGACGTTCGCGGGCCGTCCGAGAGTTATCCACGGGGGAGACAACAACGGTGTTGTCTTCTTGGGTGACAGTTACTTTTTCGGGTAATGTCCGCTCAAGGGAACCTTTCGGGCCCTTAACCGCAACATTGGCACCATTGAGGGTAACGGTCACTTTGTCGGGGATGGGAATTGGTTTTTTACCAATACGAGACATTCGTTTTTCTCCTGATATCAACTTCAGCCACGATTACCAGACGTAGCAAAGAATTTCACCACCAATACCTTCTTTACGGGCTTGGCGATCTGTCATCACGCCTTTGGAAGTTGAAATAATCGCAATTCCAATCCCACCGAGCACGCGAGGCAAGTCTTTGTGGTTACTGTATACCCGAAGCCCCGGCTTACTTACCCGTTGAAGTTTTTGGATAATCGGTTGACGATTACGACCTTTGTACTTCAGGGAAATAACAAGGTGTTTTTCAATCCCTTCACCTGCTTCGGTGTAGTTGTCAATGAAACCTTCGTCCTTCAGCACTTCAGCAATGCTCCGGGTCATGCGAGTCATCGGGACTTTTGTGTTGTCATGCTGCACCATGCACGCATTACGGATGCGGGTGAGCATATCGGAAATGGTATCGTTAGCCGCCATTATTACCTTTAATCTCTCCTAAGATTTAGCTTTCACGGAAGGGCATACCCATTTCTCTCAGCAGCGCACGACCTTCTTCATCGGTTCTCGCGGTGGTGATGATGGAAATGTCCATTCCTCGGATTTGATCAATGGAATCGTAGTCAATTTCAGGGAAAATCAGTTGCTCACGAATCCCTAAGCTGTAGTTGCCACGTCCATCGAAACTTTTAGGGCTGATGCCACGGAAGTCACGGATGCGGGGCAGGGCTAAGCTGATGAGACGATCCAAAAAGGAATACATTTTTTCGGAGCGCAGCGTCACCATCACGCCGACGGGCATCCCTTCCCGAATCTTGAAGCCGGCGATCGCCTTTTTCGCACGGGTGATTACGGGGCGTTGACCAGTGATGGTTGACAGTTCCTTGATGGAAGACTCCATCGCCTTGGCATTAGAAGAAGCTTCCCCGAGACCCCGGTTCACTGAAATTTTGACAAGCTTGGGCACTTCATGGACATTGCTGTACCCAAACTGCTCCGTTAATTTAGGAACAATATTGTCTTGATAAAGGGTTTTGAGTCTTTGAGACATAGATTTTACGTTTAACCTCCCTGGGCTTGGTCAGGGAAAAACTAAATGTAGATAAAAATTTCAAGAAAAGCCGATTAGTCGATCACTTCACCGGTTTTCTTTAATACACGCACTTTACGGCCATCTTCAGTCAGCTGGTAGCCAATGCGACTAGCGACTTTTTCCTTCTCGGAATAGTGCATCACATTGGAGCTGTGGATCGGTGCTTCAAAGGTTTGAATCTGACCCGACTCACCTTCCTGTTGAGGCTTGACATGCTTGGTGCGGATATTGACATCCTTGACTACGACTTTGCTGGATTTGGGCAGAGTCTTAATGACTTCGCCTACTTTGCCTTTGTCGCGACCAGAAATGACTTGAACCGTATCACCCGTTTTCACATGCATTTTGTGACGTGTGGGGGTGGAACTTTTGCGTCCTGCCATGGTTAAATGACCTCCGGTGCAAGGGAAACAATTTTGGTGAAGTTTTTATCCCGTAACTCACGGGCGACGGGACCAAAAACACGGGTGCCTTTCGGATTGCCTTCTGCATTGATAATGACAGCGGCATTGTCATCGAAACGAATACTCATACCGCTAGCACGGCGGAGTGGTTGACGCGTCCGCACGATAACGGCTCGAACGACATCAGATTTTTTGACACCCATGTTGGGAATTGCTTCTTTAACAACAGCGATGATTTGATCGCCGATGCCACCATAACGACAATTCCCTGTACTCAGAACCCGTAAGCACATCAGTTTACGAGCACCGCTATTATCGGCAACATTAAGATAGGTTTGTTGTTGAATCACGGCTTTACGGTAAGGGTAAAGAAAATAGATTAGGGTCAACAGTTAGTTAAAACTATTGGTTGAGGATTTCGGCAATAGTCCAGCGCTTGGTTTTGCTGGTGGGAGGGGTTTCGCGAATACGAACGCGATCGCCAACTTTGCACTTATTTTCCTCGTCGTGGGCTTTAAAACGCTTGGTCTTAACCACGATTTTTTTGTATTTCGGGTGGGGAGAGCGGTTTTCCACAGCCACAATCACGGTTTTATCCATCTTGTCGCTGACGACCATTCCCACTCTTTCTTTCGTAGCCATACGAGATTCTGTCTCCTACTTTTACTGAGCTTGGAGTTGTCTTTGGCGCTCGACTGTCATCAACTGGGCGAGACGGTGACGAGCATGCTTGATCTCATGGGTTTTCTCCAGGCGACCAGTACCTTGTTGGAGACGGAGGTCAAACAATTGTTTCTTGACGGCAACGATTTCGTCAGCAAGCTCTTGGTCATTGAGTTTGCGAGCATCTTCAATCTTGGGTAAAGGCATGATTTAGATATACTCCTCGTTGCGGGTGATGAACTTGGTTTTAATCGGCAGCTTTTGGGCCGCAAGGCGCATGGCTTCACGGGCGATCGGCTCAGCGACACCATTCATCTCAAACATGATCCGGCCAGGCTTAACCACAGCAACCCAGAATTCAGGGTTACCTTTACCAGAACCCATACGGGTTTCTGCCGGACGCATGGTGATGGGCTTATCGGGGAAAATTCGGATCCAAATCTTACCACCCCGCTTGATGTAACGGGTCATCGCACGACGGGCGGCTTCAATTTGACGGGCGGTAATCCAACTGGGTTCCACGGCTTGGAGCGCGTAGTCACCAAATTGAATGTTGTTGCCGCGATACGCCATTCCCCGCATGCGACCGCGATGCTGCTTCCGGAATTTTGTACGTTTTGGACTTAGCATTGTTTCCTAAAGGGTAAACAGTGAGGGTAGAAAATTAAATTGCCAGTAGTTGGGCAATTTATTGTTCGCTACGGTCTTCAAACTGCTGACGTCGGGATTTACGACGGGGCAGAGGGGCAGCATTAGCGGCAGAAGTTTCTTCTTGACCCGGAATAATTTCGCCTTTGAAGATCCAAACTTTAATCCCAAGAATTCCGTAAATGGTTTGGGCAGTTTTGTAAGAGTAGTCGATGTCAGCGCGGAGTGTGTGTAGGGGAACACGTCCTTCGCGCACCCATTCTGTCCGGGCAATTTCTGCGCCGTTTAAGCGACCACTTACCTGGATTTTGATCCCTTGAACTTCTGCTCTTTGGGCCCGTTGAACGGCTTGGCGAACAACCCGACGGAAAGATACCCGTCGCTCAAGTTGCTGAACGATATATTCAGCAATGAGGGCAGCGTCGGCGTCAACGCGGTTAACTTCGACAACGTTGATGCGGATTTGGCGCTGATCGCCAAGGACATCCTGGAGACCCGTTCTGAGGGCTTCGATGCCAGAACCACCACGGCCAACGACAACACCGGGCCGGGCAGTGTGAATCTCTAGGTCAACTTGATCGGCTTTGCGTTCGATCAAAACTTTAGAGATACCAGCGTTATTGAGGTTTGCGTCAATGTGCTGGCGGATTTTGTAGTCTTCCTGCACGAGGGCAGGGTATTGTTTGGGGTCGGCGTACCACCGGGAGAGGTGCTCTTTTGTAATCCCCAAACGGAAACCAACTGGATGAATTTTCTGTCCCACGGTTTGTTCCTTTTGATGTTTACGATCTACGACAGGTTAGGAGTACTATTCGGCAGCACCAGGGGCCACAGCAACGGTGATGTGACAGGTGGGCTTACGAATTTGATAAGCACGTCCTTGGGCCCGGGGGCGGAACCGCTTCAACACGGGGCCAGCATCAGCAAAGGCTGCACTAACAACGAGATCGGCGGGGTCTAACCCTTCGTTATGCTCTGCATTAGCAACGGCAGATCGTAAAACCTTCAGTACAGGTTCACAAGCGCGATAGGGCATAAATTCGAGAATGATTAAGGCTTCGCGGTAGCTACGGCCACGGATCTGATCGAGGACTCGTCTGACCTTGATCGGAGACATCCGAATATAGCGGGCGATCGCCTTGACTTCAGTTTGAGTATCGATAGTCATTGTTTTCTTTAACCCTTATCGACGTGCTTTCTTATCACTCTTGGCATGACCCTTGAAGGTCCGTGTGGGGGCAAATTCTCCCAGCTTGTGACCTACCATTTGCTCAGACACAAAAACAGGCACATGTTGGCGACCGTTGTGAACGGCGATCGTGTGACCCACCATCTGAGGCAAAATTGTCGATGCCCGTGACCAAGTTTTAATCACTTGTTTATCACCGGAAGCATTGAGCTTCTCGATTTTTTTTAGGAGGCTGTCCGCGATGAACGGACCCTTTTTCAGTGAACGACCCATAGTTTCTTACAGCGTGTAATGAACAAAAATAGATAATTAACGGCGACGGCGCACAATCAAAGAGCTACTTTGCTTCTTCTTCTTGCGAGTCTTCTTACCGAGGGCAGGTTTACCCCAAGGCGTCACAGGACCACTGCGACCAATGGGTGCTCTACCCTCACCACCACCATGGGGGTGATCTACCGGGTTCATAACACTACCGCGGACTTGGGGCCGACGTCCCAGGTGACGGGTTCTCCCCGCTTTCCCAAGCTTCAAGTTCCGAGCTTCGGCGTTGCCCACTTTGCCAATGGTGGCGTAGCACTCTTTGCGAACCATCCGGACTTCCTTGGAAGGCAGCTTGATGGTGACATAATCACCTTCTTTAGCGACCAATTGGGCAAAAGCACCCGCAGAACGAACCATTTGGCCACCACGACCGGCATAAAGCTCAATATTGTGGATTTCAGTACCAAGGGGGATTTTGTAGAGCGGTAAAGCATTGCCGATTTCGTAGGGCGCTTCTTCCCCAGCGATAATCGTGTCACCGACGCCAAGGCCAGCTGGTTGCAGGATATAGCGTTTTTCGCCATCTTCGTACTGCACCAGGGCGATGCGAGCATTCCGGTTTGGATCGTACTCAATCGCAATCACCTGGGCGGTCATATCCCGCTTGTCGCGGCGAAAATCGATCAGACGATAAAGGCGCTTGTGGCCACCACCCCGGTGACGACAAGTGATCACACCACGGTTGTTACGGCCTTTTTTGCGGTGTTTGTATTTGGTAAGAGATTTTTCCGGTTTGGATTTGGTAATCTCCGAAAAGTCAGAGACCGTAGCCTGACGAGTTCCCGGAGTATATGGTCTAAATGAACGAATACCCATGATTTATTCAAGTGAATGACGACTATACTTCTGGGAACAATGTGATTGTATCCCCTTCTGCCAAGGTGATGACTGCCCGCTTGTACTGGGGTTTGAAGCCCATAAAGCGACCGACGCGCTTTTTCTTGCGGGGTGGCCGACTGGTGTTGACCTTAACAACTTTGACTTCAAACAGAGTTTCAATGGCTGCTTTGATGTCGGTTTTTGTTGCTTTGAGAGCAACATCAAACACATATTTGTTGTCTTCAAGCAGAATTGTCGCCTTTTCACTAACAATGGGCTTGAGAATTAGATCGGCGAGGTCACGGGTTGGAACCCGGCTCGCGGTAGGCATTCTACTAGTCATTGTAAACCTCCTGGATTTTAGCCAGTGCTTCGGAGGTGACTACGATTTTGCCAGCGTTAAGAATATCAAAAATATTCAAACCATCGGCAGGAACCATTTTCACAGAAGCAATGTTGCGGGCAGAGAGATATACGTTGTCAGTCATCTCAGCAAGTACAAGGAGTACTTTTTCACCGGATGCGACGCCCCAGCGGGTCATGGCATTGACCAACTCTTTGGTTTTGGGAGCGGCAAATTGCTCGGCAAAGTTTTCAACGACGATGAGATCTTCGTTCCGGCTGTGGAAAGCGGTACGAAGTGCTAAACGACGCTCTTTGCGGTTCATTTTAAGGTTGTATTCTTTGGGTTTGGGGCCAAAGATGACACCGCCACCTTTCCATAATGGGGAACGGATTGAACCAGCTCTTGCCCGGCCAGTTCCTTTTTGACGCCAAGGTTTGCGTCCACCCCCACGGACTTCTGCACGGGTTTTCGTGGAAGAAGTTCCCTGACGTGCGTTATTTAGCTGACGTACAAGGGCGCGGTGGACAATATGTGCGGCATTTTCTTCTTTGGCAACTTTGAAGTCGAGGTTGGCTTGGCCAACTTCTTCTCCTTGCCAATTTTTTACTGCGCAGTTAACCATAGTGATGAAGTATCGGATTATCGGTTATCAGCTAATGAAATAAATAAAGCTGTGGTTTTTCGTAAAGGGGTTGTAAATGGCGATCGCCACGCAAACCTAATTACTTTTGGCCCACAATATTGCTCGGAGCAATACTTAATAAATTGCCGGCTTTGCCAGGAATTGCACCTTTGATCAGCAATAAATTCTTTTCTTCGTCAACGCGAACGACTTCGAGTTTACGGACGGTGATCTTGGTTCCACCATAACGACCCGCCATGCGCTTACCGGGATAAACACGACCGGGAGTCGTCCCTGCACCGGTAGAACCGGGGAGACGGTGGTTCTTAGAACCGTGGGTCATGTTGCCTCGCTTAAAGTTATGGCGTTTTTGATAGCCAGCGAAACCACGACCAATGGTATTTCCAGAAACATCGACAACTTGGCCGGCCTCAAAAATATTCGCAGTGATCGCTTGGCCAAGTTCATAGCCAGAAACGTCGTCGAGGCGATATTCCTTGAGGTGGCGGAGGGGGGCAGCATCTGCTTTTTTGAGATGCCCCAGTTGAGGCTTCGTTAAGTTCTTTTCCTTAACGTCTCCGTAGCCGATTTGCACGGAGGTGTAGCCATCTGTTTCGGAGGTTTTGATTTGGGTGACGGTACAGGGCCCTGCTTGGACAACGGTAACAGGAATCGCAGTTCCGGTTTCGTTATCAAAGATTTGGGTCATACCGAGTTTAGTACCGAGGATACCGAGTGACACGGAACAGAGACCTCTATCTACTAATAGACAACATTAAAAGGTGAGTAGAAATAATATGAACCGCTCCCGAGGGAGTTGTGGTTCTTGTCTTCTACTCTTGGATATTCAGAGTGTTTTATGGCTCTGAAAGGTTTTTGCCTACAGGTAGGTGTGCTACGTTTTACCCAAGACTTAAAGCACTTGCTTCAGTATCTTGCTGTAACTGCAGGAGGGGGGCTGTCGCTTGGGGCGATCGCCTAAAAATTGTGACCGGAAAATGCAGCCTGAGGGAAGCCTGTTTCTGGGTTGAACCGATGCGACGAACAAGGGGGCAGGGGTTCTATGCTTCGTCAGGAAACTTCGTATAACTGGTTACATTTAGCCACAAGCGAGCATTATAAGCGGAGAAAGTGAGCCTTGGCAAGGGGCGTATCAGAAAAACATGACAGTTCTTAATTCTTGAGACAGAGATTGACGCTTTGAAGGAGATTTTTGGGAGTTCAAGGAACCAGGGGCGATCGCCAATGCTGTCTAGGATCGGGGCCAGCATAAAGTGTTACGATTGCCACAGAACGAAGAAAAGTGATCATAAACAAAAGGACAACACGCAATAATGCAAGAACATATTCAGTCGATTTCTTTCGATGGGCGAGAAATTCGACTAAAAACAGGTTTGTTTGCGCCTCAGGCCGGCGGGTCAGTTTTAATTGAATCAGGAGATACAGCGGTTTTAGTCAGTGCAACGACAGCCCCTGGCAGACAAGGAATTGACTTTCTACCTTTGTTGGTAGATTACGAAGAACGGTTATACGCAGCAGGACGAATTCCCGGTGGTTATCTAAGAAGAGAAGGCCGCCCCCCAGAACGGGCAACGCTCATTTCGCGCCTCATTGACCGACCGATGCGCCCGCTATTTCCCCAGTGGTTGCGGGACGATATTCAGATTGTTGCCACAACGCTCTCCCTCGATGAAGAGGTGCCGCCGGATGTTCTCGCTGTGACGGGGGCTTCTGTGGCCACATTGCTCGCGGGTTTACCTTTCTACGGGCCGATGGCTGCCGTCCGGGTTGGTCTGGTGGGGGATGATTTTATCCTCAATCCCACCTACCGAGAAATGATGAATGGGGATTTAGACCTCGTAGTTGCTGGCACCCCCGACGGTGTGATCATGGTTGAGGCCGGAGCCAATCAGTTGCCAGAAGCGGACATGATCGAGGCGATTGATTTTGCCTACGAGGCGATCCAAGAGTTGATCGAAGCCCAACGTGCGCTGATGAAGGAACTTGGCGTTGAAATGGTCAGCGCTGAGCCACCCGCTAAGGATGAGGAGCTCGAAAAATTCATTGGCGATCGCGCCACGGACAAGATCAAAAAAGTCTTGAGTCAATTTGATCTCGATAAAAATGGTCGCGATGCCGCCCTCGATGAAATCAAAGCAACAGAAGTCATTGAGGCCATCGAAGCTCTGCCGGAAGATGCACCACTGCGGCTGAAAACCACAGAAGAACCTAAGCTCATTGATAACACTTTCAAGGCGCTGACGAAAAAGCTGATGCGGAGCCAAATCGTCGAAGATGGGGTTCGGGTTGATGGTCGTAAATTGGATCAAGTGCGCCCCATTTCCTGCCGCACTGCTGTATTACCGAGAGCCGTCCATGGTAGCGGTTTATTTAACCGAGGTCTAACCCAAGTTTTATCCATTGCCACCCTCGGAACGCCCGGTGATGCCCAAGAGATGGACGATTTACATCCCTCCGACGAAAAGCGCTACTTGCACCATTACAATTTCCCCCCCTACTCCGTGGGTGAAACTCGCCCAATGCGATCGCCTGGCCGTCGAGAGATTGGTCACGGGGCCTTGGCCGAACGCGCCCTTTTACCCGTATTGCCGCCGAAGGATGAATTTCCCTATGTCATTCGGGTCGTTTCTGAAGTCTTATCTTCCAACGGATCCACCTCCATGGGTTCTGTTTGTGGCTCTACCCTCGCATTGATGGATGCTGGGGTGCCCATTGCCAAGCCCGTGAGTGGTGCCGCGATGGGGCTGATCAAAGAAGGCAAAGAAGTCCGCATCCTCACCGATATCCAGGGGATTGAAGACTTCCTCGGCGACATGGACTTTAAGGTTGCCGGGACAGCGGACGGGATTACGGCCCTCCAGATGGACATGAAGATCACTGGCCTAGCCGTTGAAGTGGTGGCAGAAGCGATTAAGCAAGCGTTGCCTGCTCGTCTCCATATCCTCGAAAAAATGACCGATGTCATTGCCGAGCCGAAGGAATTGTCCCCAGCCGCTCCCCGTCTACTCACCATCAAGATTGATCCCGATTTAATTGGGATGGTCATTGGCCCTGGTGGCAAAACCATTAAAGGGATTACCGAGCAAACCCGCGCTAAGGTGGATATTGCCGATGACGGTACCGTAACGATCGCCTCCTCTGAATCGGAAAATGCCGAGAAAGCCAAGCGCCTAATCGTAAACATGACTCGCAAGCTCAACGAAGGGGATGTGTATTTCGGTAAAGTCACCCGCATTATTCAAATTGGTGCCTTTGTGGAAATTATGCCGGGGAAAGAGGGCATGATCCACATTTCGCAACTGGCAGAAGGTCGCGTGGGCAAAGTCGAAGATGAAGTTGCTGTCGGTGATGAAGTGGTGGTTAAAGTGCGCGAAATTGATAACAAAGGACGCATTAATCTCACCCGCCTAGGGATCCATCCTGATGAAGCGGCCGCCGCTCGGGTTGCTGCTCAATAAAAATATAAAACATCACTATTTTTCGGTGTTGTAATTTAATGTAATTTCCCTCAAGTGACTTGGGGGATTTTTTTTGTTTGGCACCAGAATTTATCGTTGTCAAATGGTCGGAAGAATAGACTAACCAATCAAATTGTTTCAAGGTAAGAAATTTTCAACAAAAGGTTAAGATTAGACTTTAAGAAAGTGTAATTTTCAGGGAAGCTAAATTAGATACAAGCTGGTTTGCTAGAAACTGCCATACTCTAGGGTAACCATCGCGATCGCTTTAAAGTTATTCAGGGTATGGATCGTCCCCACGCTGCACCTCAATTTTCTCAAACCCCTTTTCAACGAGTGACAACTGGGTCGATCTTTTTTTTAATCACCATTGTGATTGCGATCTGTGGCTATATGTTGTTTGGTTGGACGGCCCTAGAATCGTTTTATATGGTGGTGATCACGGTGTTTGGGGTGGGATATGGAGAAGTCAACCCCCTGGAGACAACACCAGAGAAGCTCTTTACAATTTTTGTCATCTTAGCGGGGACATCAGCGGCCATCATTGACTTCAAAAAAAGATCTGGATATGATTTAAGGCGTTATCATTGTGTAGATTAATCAATTAGCTGTTGCCATGAATGTAAAAAAACTAAGCCTATATCTTTTCTCTATCAATTTAGTGACTAGTTTTTTTGCTGTGGCTACAGCAGATGAAGTCAACGAATCTCTGATAGGAAATTCTACAGATACCAATGCTTTCGACTTAGAAAATAGTGCTCAGATGCTGATTTCAGATATTGTTGAGCAGGAAGATGCCGATACTCAAGAAGCAATAGTCACAGGAAATCGAGTCATTGAATATTCGACCAGTCCTTTCGAGGCTAATTTTTTAGAGCCTGCAACTATAGAATCAGCAACTACATTGCCTTCAGGCGTTCTTGATCTTAGTTCTGGATTTATTGTCTATCCTACTAATTCAGAATCCACTGGTGTGGGGTTACAAGTATATTATGGTTCTATTGAATATGGTGTTACGGACAGATTACAAATAGGTGCGGATGTCTCATTTTTTGATGATGTTTTAGGTGATAGATTTAATGGAGAAAGAACTAATCTAACTTTTTCATCTGTAGCACCAAATGTTAAGTACAAACTGATCGAAGAGCCTTCCTATAGTCTTGGAATTGTTGGTTCACTTGAATGGATACAAGTCCGTTCCGAAAATGGTTTATTCAGTGAACAAGGTACTTCTGCCCGCCAAAAAGATAATGTTCTGGCTGGTACCATTCAATTACCAGTGATATATAATATCTCCGAAAATGCTCAGTGGCATGCAGTGGCTGGAGCGACGATTTTCCCTGAGACCGTTAATGGGGGAGATTTCTACGGTACTTTCTTTAATGTTGGTACAGGGATAACTCTTCAATTAAGTGAAAGATTTGGTTTGCTAGCGGACATTAATTTTCCGATTGGCTCTTCTGGCGGCAATAGCGTCAATACAGACGGTAGTATTAGCGAAAAGGTGGTTTGGAATGCTGGTTTTAGTTATTTGCATAGTCCGAACCTCGCCTTGGATTTTTCAGTGACCAACCGGCTAGGCACCACACCAGCAACTAAGTTACTAACTTTTCTGCCCAATGGTGATGAAGTAGGAGCTTTATTTAAGCTTAGATATACACCTGATCTTGCTCAAACCTATCGGGGGAACTTTGGAGATAACCCTTTTCCTCCTATGACGTATCGAGAGAAGCAATTACTATTTGATGGCATTCTTCTTAGTAGTCCCACCACTGTTCGTAAAGGCATGATTCTTTTGGATGGTGGAATTACTACTGATGGGGACAGTGGTGGCGCACAGCTTAGTTTTGGTCTCAGTGATACCGCTCAAATAGAATTTCTAGCTTCGCAATTAGCAGATAATGATCAGCCATTACAAAATAATTTTAAATCTGGTGTTGCGACTAAACTTAATTTTTTGAATCAGGCCCAAGGTGATTCCTTTTCCTTAGGTTCGAGAATTGCACTTGTATTTCAAGATGGTACCGATTCCTTTTTAGGAGATTTATCTTTTGCTTATTCTCCCAATGATACGATCAGTTTTACGTTAAATCCGAAAGTAGCGTTATTTTCTGACGAGAGCATTGTTGGTGCAGGTTTAGGTGTTAATTTACAGCTGTCTCCCGGACTACAGCTAATTGGTGAAGTAACTCCTATGCTTAGTGATGATCCCTTTGTTTGGGCAGCTGCTGCGCGTTATCTATTTCCCAAATCCAATTTTGGTTTAGGAGTTTATGGTACCAACACCTCAGGCAAAGGAAATATTGGTAGCCTAATTCGTCAATCTGATGATGATGTGAGCGTTGGTTTTAATTTAATGTGGTTACTAGGTGGTGGTAGAAGTGATTAAACATGTCTTATGAAATCGTCTCTATACTTCTAAAAAAATGACTGATGTCATTCATTTTGAGTTAAAGGAATTGTTTCTGGCAGCCTCGTCTACCCGCTGCCAAAACTGAGCCCAATTTCCTACATTTTATCCCCTCAGTTTAGCTTCAGAATTTAGGAGTAACATCGTTATTTTTCAGGGTTTTTACTTAACATAAAATCCTCAAGCGGCCTGGGGACTTGTTTTATTTAATACCATTATCTATCCCTGTAAAATCAGCAGAAGAACAAATCAATCAATTTTCTCCGGAGTAAGAAATCCCGAACAAAAGGTTAAGACTAAATTCCAGAAAACTACGATTTTCAGGGAAGCTAAATTAGATACAAGCTAGATTGAAAGAAACTGCCATACTCTAGGGTAACCATCGCGATCACTTTAAAGTTATTCAGGGTATGGATCGTCCCCACACTGCACCTCAATTTTCTCAAACCCCTTTTCAACGGGTAACAACTGGGTCGATCTTTTTTTTAATTACCATTGTGATTGCGATCTGCGGCTACATGCTGTTTGGTTGGACGGCCCTAGAATCGTTTTATATGGTCGTGATCACGGTGTTTGGGGTGGGATATGGAGAAGTCAAACCCCTGGAGACGACGCCGGAAAAACTGTTTACGATTTTTGTCATCTTAGCGGGGACATCAGCGGCCATCTATGGGGTGGGAGGATTTGTGCAAATGGTGACAGAGGGAGAGATTAATCGGGCGTTTGAGGCAGAAAGACAACGTAAAAGCATTTCCAATTTAGAAAATCACATTATTATTTGTGGCTTTGGCTATATTGGCCAAATTCTAGCCCAAAAACTCGAAGATTCGGGGCAAGCTTTTGTGGTGCTCAGTATTGATCCAGAACAGTTGGCGATCGCCGAACAGCGAGGGTATTTAACGAAGGAGGGAGATCCAGCAGATGAGCTGATTTTGCAGGGGTTAGGCATTCGGCGGGCCAAGGCTTTAGCAACGGTGCTTGATAGCGATGCCAGCAATGTATTTATTACTTTGACTGCCCGGGAGTTAAACCCAGACTTAATGATTTTGGCGCGGGGGGAAGTGCCCAGTACCGAAAAAAAGCTCCGGTTAGCAGGGGCAAACCACGTTATTTTACCTGCCAGTGTCAGTGGGGCGCGGATGGCTAATTTGATTACGACACCTCCCGCAACGGATTTTTTTAGTCAGTCTTCTCAACAGGAACAACTGAATGATCTTTTGCAACAAATTAATGTGCAGATGATCGAGTTGGCGATCGCCCCCCAATCATCCCTCGTGGGGAAAACAGTCCGGGAGCTAGAAATTCGCGGCAAAGGGGCTTTTATTGTGGTGGCTTTACGGCGATTTCAAGGCGATTTTATCACCCATCCGAGTCCAACTTTAATGTTAACTTCTGGGGATATTTTAGTGGTTTTGGGTCACGAAGAAGACATTCCTAAATTTGCCCGGTTTTATCAATTATTTCAACCTAAATAAGCTTTTTTCCTTCAGCAAAATTAATTTAATCCCGATGAATTATCCGTTTCTAAGGAAACCCATTACTTTATGATTGATCAACTGTGGTTGCTAATTTGTGCTGGTTTGGTACTGTTGATGCAAGCTGGCTTTATGTGCCTCGAATCTGGCCTGACCCGCACAAAAAATAACATTAATGTGGCCGTTAAAAACCTCTCCGATTTTGGTCTGTCGGTGATGCTGTTCTGGGGGATTGGCTATGGTTTGATGTTTGGGCTATCCCAGTGGGGAGGGATCGGTGGGAGCAATTTCTTTTTGGGCACGACTGGGAACCCCGAAGAAGCGGCGTTTTTCCTATTTCAGGCGATGTTTTGCGGTACGGCCACAACGATTATTTCGGGGGCGATCGCCGAACGCCTCAAGTTTGAAGCTTATATCATCATTGTGATCCTGGTATCGGGGTTTATCTATCCGGTTTTTGGACATTGGGCCTGGAACGAAGCGGGTTGGTTGCGACAACTGGGGTTTCTGGATTTTGCGGGTAGTACGGTGGTGCATAGCATGGGGGCTTGGGTGAGCCTGGGCACCTTGCTTTTAGTCGGGGCCAGGGAAGGGCGATTTACCCCCACAGGAACCCAAAAAATCCAAGGATCGAACTTGCCTTTTGCCGTTTTGGGGGCGTTGCTGTTGTGGGTGGGCTGGCTGGGATTTAACGGGGGAAGTACCTTCGTTTTTAATGACCAGGTGCCCCAAATTATTACGAATACAGTACTGGCAGGAACTGCGGGGATGGTGACGGCGATGCTCCTCAGCCAATGGTACCTCAAGCGCTCAGAGGTCGAGGAAATTATTAACGGTTCCCTGGCGGGACTGGTGGCGATTACGGCCTGTTGTGATCTGGTGTCGAGTCCTTTGGCGGTGGTGGTGGGGATAACGGCGGCGGGGGTGGCCCGGTGGGTGTCGAGTCTTTTAAAGCGCTACAAAATTGATGATGCGGTGGATGCGATCGCCGTTCATGGGGGCGCGGGACTGTGGGGAACCCTCTGTGTCGGTTTATTTGGCAATGTTGAAGCCCGCCATAGTCAACTGTTGGTACAACTCTTGGGGGTGGCGATCGCCCTTGCTTGGGGGACGGGACTGACTTGGCTAATTTTGCAGCTGTTGCAGCGGTGGTATCCCTTGCGGGTTTCCCCGGAAGCCGAAGCCCTGGGTTTGAATATTTCTGAACATGGGGCCAAAACCGATGCCTACGAACTGTTTCAGGTGATGGATCACCAGGCCGCGACCCAAGACTTGACCCTGCGGGTACCCGTAGAACCCTTTACGGAAATTGGCCACATTGCCACCCGTTACAACCAAGTGATCGACGCCCTCGAACAAAATCACCGCGAAAATGCCGAATCCCTAGAGGAACTTTATACAATCACCGCAATGGCCGTGGCCGCCATTGAGCACCAAAATTTTGACCCCGATTTGTTTGCCAGTTTTGGCGATCGCCCCGATGAATTGGGCATTTTAGGCCGCTCCCTCCAACAGTTGCTCCAGACCATTAACCAACAAACAGCCGCCCTCGAACAACTACAGCAGCAACAACAAACGACCCTAAAGACTGTACTCGGAGAAATTTTCCAGCAGCGGTTTGGGGAACCGAGCCTCACCTATCAAGGACAATTACCCGATTTGCCTCCGGCGCTGACCATGGCCGAAATCACCCACATGGCGATCGCCGCCACCAGCTTTGGGCAATTTTTAACACAAGTGCAGGCTACCAACGTTGCCTCTGGAGAAAATCAGCCAGTTGCCGCAGATTGGAGTGATTGAAAATATAAATTCACCAAGTCCTGAAACACTGACAAAGCCTCTACCCCTGGGCCTGCCTTTTTCCGGGAAAATTAAACCATAGGTCTTTTCGGAGAATTGTTAGCCGTGGTCATCGATGCTCAGGATCGTTACGAAGCGCGTACCCAACAAATTGCCAGGGAGTTAATCGCTGCCACCAGGGAAAAACGGTCATTTTTCTCGAAAATCCAAGACCAGATGCGCCTAGATGATAAATTGCTAGGCTGGGCCATGGAAAATCCCCATTTGCGGGTGCAACTGTTTCGCTTCATTGATGTGTTGCCAGCCCTCAAGGACAATACGGCGATCGCCCAGCATCTCCAACAGTATCTAGGGGATGAGTCGGTGGAGTTACCTGGAGCTTTAAAAAAAATCCTCAATTTTACTGAACCCCATTCTCCTCCGGCCCAGATTGCGGCCGCAACCATTAGTAAATCCGTGGAAACCCTCGCGTTTAAATATATTTCGGGGGAAAACGTCAAGCAGGTGCTTAAAACCGTTGAACGTCTGCGTCGAGACAAAATGGCGTTCACCATTGATCTCTTGGGCGAAGCGGTGATCACCGAATCAGAAGCCCAGAAATATCAGCAAACTTACCTCGATTTAATGGCGGATTTGGCGACAGCGGCAAAACATTGGTCTAAGGTCGATGCCATTGATGCGGCGGACGGTGAGGATCTCGCCAAGGTGCAAGTATCCGTAAAATTGACAGCGTTTTATTCCCAGTTTGATCCCCTCGATCCGGCGGGCAGCAAAGAAAATGTGGCGGAACGGGTGCGGCTATTGTTACGCCATGCCCAGGAATTGGGGGTTGCGGTGCACTTTGATATGGAGCATTACGAATATAAAACCCTCACCCTCCAGATTTTGAAAGATGTATTGCTAGAAGCGGAATTTCGGCACCGCCGTGACATTGGCGTGACTTTACAGGGCTACTTGCGGGATTCCTATGCAGATTTAGAAAGTTTGATTGAGTGGGCCAAGGAACGGGGTACCCCTGTCACTGTCCGTTTAGTGAAAGGGGCTTACTGGGATCAAGAAACGATTACGGCGCTGCAAAACCACTGGGAACAGCCGGTTTTTAACGAAAAGGGCGCAACGGATATTAATTACGAACGCATGACCCGGCTGCTGCTAGAAAATCATCAATTTCTCTACGGGGCGATCGCCAGCCATAATGTGCGTTCCCAGGCGGTTGCCTGTGCGATTGCAAAAGAACTCAACATTCCCCGGCGTAATTTTGAATGTCAAGTGCTGTACGGCATGGGCGACCAAATTGCGAAGGCGTTGATAAAAGAAGGTTATCGGGTGCGAGTGTATTGTCCCTACGGCAAAATTTTGCCGGGCATGGCCTACCTAATCCGGCGTTTGTTGGAGAATACCGCCAACAGTTCTTTCCTCCGCCAGAACCTAGAAGAGCGTCCCGTTGAAGAATTAATCGCGCCCCCCACTGGTGATCTCAAGGCAACGATTCATGATCTTGATAGTAGTCATCTGCAATTTGCCGGGGCTGCCAACGTTGATTATGCCGAGCCGGAATTGCGGGATAAGTCCCAATTTGCGATCGCCGAGGTGAAAAAACAGCTTGGCAAACGTTATCTGCCCTACATCAACGGTGAATATGTACAAACCGAAAATTTTGTGGACTCGGTGAATCCCTCCCGTTCCACAGAACTCATTGGTAAAGTTGGTCAAATTTCCCTAGAGCAAGCAACGGAGGCGATCGCCGCCGCCAAAGCCGCTTTTCCCGCCTGGAAGAAAACCCCCGTCTCGGAACGGGCCAACATTCTCCGTAAAGCTGCCGACATCATGGAAGCCCGTCGCCACGAGTTGAATGCGTTGATTTGTCTAGAAACAGGCAAAATCCTTAAGGAAGCGGATCCAGAAGTCTCCGAAGCCATTGATTTTTGTCGCTACTACGCCGACGAAATGGAGCGTTTGCACCAGGGTTATACCGTTAAACCCGATGATTTATCCCAAGTGCAGGGTTTCAAAAAATACGATGTTTGCGGCGAAACCAACCGTTACCATTACCAACCGCGCGGCCTTGCGGTGGTGATTTCTCCGTGGAATTTCCCCTTTGCGATCGCCACAGGGATGACCGTTGCAGCCTTGGTGACAGGCAACTGTACCCTCCTAAAACCCGCCGAAACCTCCAGCGTGATCGGTGCAAAAATCGCGGAAATCCTCATTGAAGCGGGGATTCCTAAGGGCGTCTTTCAGTTTGTGCCAGGGCGTGGCTCCACCGTAGGCGCAGCGATGGTTAAACACCCCGATGTGCATCTGATTGCGTTTACGGGTTCCCGTGAAGTGGGTTGTAATATTTATGCCAACGCGGCGATCGTCCAACCCGGTCAAAAGCACTTGAAGCGGGTCATTGCCGAGATGGGCGGCAAGAATGCGATTATCGTCGATGACAGTGCCGACCTCGACCAAGCGGTGACGGGTGTACTCCATTCGGCCTTTGGCTATAGCGGTCAGAAATGTTCGGCTTGTTCCCGTGCCATTGTGATGGGAGCGATCCACGATATTTTTGTGGAACGTTTGGTGGAGGCGGTGAAATCAATCCAGGTCGGCGAAACGGATAATCCGAGCGTCAAGATGGGGCCGGTGATTGACGGGGCAGCCCAAGCGAAGATCAAGGACTACATCCTGAAGGGCAAGGAACAATCAAAAGTCGCCTTTGAAACGGCAGTTCCCAACAATGGTTATTATGTGTCCCCAACTATTTTCACTGATGTGCAAGCGGATCAGGCGATCGCCCAGGAGGAGATTTTTGGGCCAGTGCTGGCGGTGATTAAAGTGAGTTCTTTCGATGAAGCCTTAGCAGTTGCCAATGGCACAGACTACGCATTGACCGGAGGCCTTTATTCCCGGACACCGCAACACATCGAGCGAGCAACGGAGGAATTTGAAGTGGGCAATCTCTATATCAACCGGGGGATTACGGGGGCGATCGTGGCCCGTCAACCGTTTGGGGGCTTTAAGATGTCCGGTGTGGGTTCTAAGGCGGGCGGCCCTGATTATCTCCTGCAATTCTTAGAGCCACGTCATGTGACGGAAAATGTCCAGCGTCAAGGGTTTGCGCCCATTGAAGGAGTTGATTAATTTCTAAAAAATGGCGATCGCCTTTCTGTAGAAATACGGGAGGGCGATCGCCTCAATTACTTTAATCGGGTGGGTGCCATCCTGCCGAAATCCAAGCTTGTCGCACCATGACTGCATAGGGATTATTCAGTTGAAGAGCAAGCACTGTCGCACGACCACAAGCAGTTAAACCACGAATCAAAGCACCTTCTCTTTCCCAGATGAAATGCTCTGACCACTTTTGAGTACGGGGATTAAACAAAGCAACGGTGGTATTCGTCACTGGATCGATGCCATGGGTTTTCGTGCCTTTGTAGGAATTACAGAGACGGCAAGCTAGCCACAAATTATCTTCTTCGTCTGAGCCGCCCGCTGCTTTTGGGATAATGTGATCGATTTCTAAGATACCTAAAACATATTTCTGAAG
The DNA here is from genome assembly GCF_963864045.1 of Picosynechococcus sp. NKBG042902. Classification (NCBI taxonomy): domain Bacteria; kingdom Bacillati; phylum Cyanobacteriota; class Cyanophyceae; order Chroococcales; family Geminocystaceae; genus Picosynechococcus; species Picosynechococcus sp. NKBG042902. The sequence goes on from NZ_CAWLTV010000075.1 coordinate 29,656, forward strand.
GCTTTTGCAGTAACCACATTGATTATTGGCGGTTTCTTTCACCTGTTGGCGCAGCTCTTTTGGGATGTAGCTCATTCGCTGAGGGGCTGAATTAATCCACGTTTTACGGCTTCGTTTAATGCTGTCGCTTTACGCAGAAGTCCTTCTTGATAAACTTGCATCAGAGTCTGAAGTTCGGAGGAATCGGGATTGGACAGTTGCCCTGCTTGTTGTAAATCCAGTAGCTGGCTAAGGCGGGCATCTTGTTCTGGCTCCATCTGTAGCTCGGTTAGACCTAAAATCTCTTCATCATCTAAAGCTGTAATCGCAGGAGTTGCTGTGCTATTGGGATGGGAAGCAGGAATGAGAAGCTGAATACTCTCCGCCACAACACTGGACAAGTCACGATTGGCGAGATGGGCAAATTGCTCAACTCTCTGGTAAACGTCATCTGGTAACTCAATCGTAATGCGAGTGCTCATAAATTTTGACTACTTAATGAGTTGAACTCTGGCTAAAATTATATCGTGAGGTTTTAGTGTTCAAGCTGTCTGGTGTCGAGTCTAAGGCGGGTGGCCCTGATTATCTCCTGCAATTCCTAGAGCCGCATCATATAACTAAGAATGTCTAGCGTCAAGGGTTTGCACCCATCGAAGGCGTTGATTAATCGATGAAGTAGTGGCGATCGCCTTTCTGTAGAAATATGGGAGGGCGATCGGCTATTAAAAATAAAAAAGATTATCCTTCAAGACTCTAAAATGATAGAATCCTAGACCATATATTTAACCAAGTAAGTAAGCGCATTATTTTTTAGACTGATACTAGAATGAACGATCAAGTGTATCCAATTCTTAAAAGACAAGAGAAATTAAACAATATGTTTTCTGACAAAAACTCTATCTCCAAAGAAAAAACACCGATTCAAAAAATATTATTTGGCAGCCCTGGAACTGGAAAAAGTCATAGAATCAAAGAGGAAATCATCCCCATAAACTTGGGAATTGATAGGCAAAAATCTCCAGAAGATATCATTAAAACAGTATTTCACCCAGAATATACTTATGGCGATTTCATGGGGAAATTAGTGCCGATAACGAAATCAGGAAAAGTGGAGTACAATTACTACGAAGGTCATTTTTTAAAAGCCTTAGGGCAAGCTTATAAAAATATTCAAATGACTAAGCCCAAATCTTTTCAGGACATTCGGTGGGAAGATATTTCTAATGTTGTACTTGTAATTGATGAAATAAATAGAGGTAACTCTTCTGCAATTTTTGGTGTGGCTTTTCAGTTGCTGGATAGAGATGAAAGTGGTTGGTCAGATTACTCTGTTAATCTTACAGAGGTTGAGTTTTATAAATTTATTGAACTGATTGGAACCAAGATTTCTCTTGTTGATGGAAATCTAAAATTTCAATTTCCGGGAGATAGTCACTTTGTTTTTTTTGAAAATCTCAAAGATAAATTTTCTCCATTAGGAATTAATACAGAAACAAAAGAAATCAAGCTTCCACCTAATCTCTCTATTCTTGCAACGATGAATACATCAGATAATTCCATCTATTTTATGGATAGTGCATTTAAGCGTAGATGGGACTGGGAATTTATCAATTGGGACAATAGCAGATCGCCAGAAGCTACTTATGGAAAAAATGGCATTTTAGATGCATCAGAATGGAAAAAGTTATTTTTAATTTTAATGGTTTTATCAAAAAGCATCACACTTCCATTCGAGGTATTGAAGATAAACAGATTGGGTTTTATTTTATTAAGAAACCTTTTACTTCTCAAAAAATTCAAAATAAACTTATGTTTTTTGTTTGGGATAGCATTTTTAATCGTGACAAAAAGCCGTTGGCTGATTTGTTAGGAGTAAGTCGTGATAGATTGGTGACTTTTGGTGATTTTACTAAGCTTCACAATGAGTTTGTCACTAGACTTATGGAGTGGAAGGAAGAATAAATTTTTAATTTATGTTGGATTTTTCTGCTTTAAAATTAGTCAAAAATAATAACGATTCATTTGTTGGTATTCGTAAATCATCTTCTGGTAAAGAATTTGAATTTTGTTTACCCTATGGATTTGACGACTTTCCTGATGGAGATTTTAATGCCATTAAAAATTTTTTCTTCTCCATGTATCGGACTTTCAAGAAATTTGAGAAAGACAATTTAGCTTCAGCTCGATTCAAACACAACACAGAGACTTATCAGCAAGCCCAAGATCAAACTACTCTTACCGCAGGTGGTATTACCCTTCAAACACAAGAAGGAGATACCTGTGTTTTGTATAGTAAAATCACAATGATCGAACGTATTTTAGAAGCTTATGATGATCTTGCAATAAATTCAATCCAGAAAAAGATCAGAAGGACTGATGAAATTGACTATTCTCAAATTCACCGATATTTAGAACGAGCTACATATTTAGATAATGACGTAATTTATATCGACACCATGGACTTACCACGTCCCACAATCCATTATGAAAGTACAGATCTAATTAATTTATATTGCTATATTTTAGATGAAATTGTTCAACAACTTCAAGAAGATGTGCCTGACAACGTAAAGGCGAGACTAGCTGATATACAGTTTCTTTCCCAAAATTTCAAAGATTCATATCTTACTGCCAATCAATCAATCTTTGATCAAGATACATTTGATGAAACCATTAGTATTTTAAAAGAAACGTTTGACGCAATAGATAGAAATACTTATTATAAAGATGTAGATTATTGGCAATTGTACGAAGCAATAGAAGCTTTTCTTTATGGAGAACTTAATCCAAACGATCTTGATGGTGAATTTTGGGGGATGCACGGCTTTCCACTTGTATGGGAAGATATGTGTAGCACGTTCTTCTTTAAAAGATATCGTCAGCAGATTCTTTATTCTGATTCGGATATTATTTTAAGTGATTATTTTAATCCCGACAGAAATTCTCCAGAACAAAATAGAGTTGCAAATCTAAATGTTGCGGGTCACTGGATTTATACTAAGCAATCAGAAGTACTTTCTCCGACAGAGGATCGATATTTTCAGTGGTATGAATTTTTTGCAATCGAATTAGATTTATCCCCAGCGATTCATGTCTATGAAAATGAAGAACATAGTAATTTCAAGCAAAGAGGTCAAAACAAATTCTGTCGTTATTCAAGACCAGATTTAATTTTACAAGATCAAGATATATCTTCTAAAATTGAAATTTATGATTTCAAATATGTACCTTTTGATTTTTATGCTCTAAATCGAAGGTCAGAAAAATTTAAAGATGATGTGACAAAACAGATCATGTATGAATTTGCAATTCAGAAATACTACAATGTTTCTAGTAGCTACTTTTTTCTCCCTTATTTTTTTAAAAGTGATCAACAAATAGGACATCTTTATGGAGAAAAAGGATCACCAATTAGAAAAGAAGGGAAAGCTACTGGGATTTATGTATATAAAGCCGATTTTTTACTTATTCAAAAAACTTACTTAGAAGAAAGCATATTATGAGCAGTAATTTTTTTCAGTTGCATTCTCTTGGAGGTGAACCTGTTAAGACTGTTTATAGTTCATACATTCCTTTTATAACGTTTGTTGATCCTGAGAAAGTAGAAAAATCAGAGCAATATATACTAAAAGAAGCTGAAGACTTTTTTTTGAAAATTTTAGGATTGCCAAATGTACCTGAATTAATAGATTATCAAAAAACACTCAACTGGAAAGATTTTCATAAAGTTCCTTTTAAATACTTTTATGATGTGATCTTTTGTGATTTTTACGAGCGAAATAGAGAAGGAAAATTGATCAATAAGCTTAAATGGGCGATCACCTTCGACGAAGAGCTTACTCCAATACAAGTTGCATCAATACGAAGAGATCTTAATGCAACAAACCAAGAAGGTGTAAAGCGTGATTTTTTTGATCGCCGAAGAAATCGTGTACGCCCGCATTACCGCAATCACAATCCATATCCGCCATATCGAAAATATGGATATATCAGCATTAGCGGTGAACCTGTCTTGTATTATTTGCATTTTACGCTACAGGAAATTTTAGATGCATTAAAACTTTGAAGAGTGCGATCGCTATTCAGTAGTGTGGGGAAAAAGGGGGCGATCAGCGTAGTGAGTTAGGTACTTTGAAAGGGATTCACAATTTTCAAGCCATCGATAGCCGAGTAACCAAAATCTTCGGTGTATAGGATTTCAATATTTGCATCTAAACAAGCCGCAACAATCATCGAATCCCAATGGGACAAACTAAAGCGGTTCATCAAGTCTTCAGCACGATTAATCACATTCCAATTTGGCAAAGCCGTGTACCAAACCTGTTGTAAATCACGAATATATTGATATGCTTGCGCTTTGTCATAGCCTAATAGTTCTAGCTTACGACTGGCAGCTAAATACTCACAAGCAACCTGCCAAATCAAAACACCGTCTGTTAATGAACATATTAGAGATGCAGCGATCGCCTGTTTTTGCGGGTCACGAGGATCGTTAACGTAAATAAGAATGTTCGTATCAACCGCGTTCATGCAACATCTCCCGCGTAAACCGAGGAGCATCAGAAGGGATAGGAGCTTCTTGCATCCGTTCTACAAGTTGCATTAGAAAGTTTTGTCGAGCGGCAAGGTCAGTGATTTTAGGAGGAATAACTTGAGAGGATTGCACCAAAAGCTCCACTTCAACGCCTTCAGGCAAGTCACAATCTGTCTGAAGGATAAACGTACCACTTCGATAAACGGCTTTTATGGCTTGGGACATGGGGAAACTCCTTCTGTAAGGCAGGCAACCTTGCGAATAACGACTCAAACTACTGACATAACATTATTTTAATCCAGATACTAATATAGATTTACTGAGACTGCTCATCATAAAATACATGCCTCAAAATTCGGAAATAAATGACGACTTGCGTCCTGAATATGACTTTACGCAGATGCCGATTGTGGCACGTGGACAACGGCGACAAAAACAAACTGAGACAGTCGATTTAGTACAAAAATTAGAGAATTTAGAAAAAGAAGTCAGTGCCCTCGAACTTGCTGGAGATATTGTTGGCTGTGTTGAGGCTCCAGAAGACCTAGCAACCAACAAGGATTACTTTGCAGATTTTGGTAAATAAACGGAAGTTCAGTTGTGAAGAGAGAGAAGGGGGCGATCGTGGCCTATCAACCGTTTGGGGGCTTTAAGATGTCCGGTGTAGGTTCTAAGGCGGGAGGCCCTGACTATCTCCTGCAATTCCTAGAGCCGCGTCATGTGACGGAAAATGTTCAGCGTCAAGGTTTTGCTCCTATTGAAGGCGTTGATTAATGACCGGAAGAATGGAGCTAAAACCCCGTCCTAACTTCGGCAAGTTCAGTCACCTTCTAGGACAGCTTTCTGGTAAAGAGCATCGGGAGACCCTAAACGGACATGGAGAGATGGTAAGGCCAATTGTGTTGCAACCCAGCTAAGTATCAAGAAATCTTCGACCGTTTACGGCGGGAAAGTATGTCAACTTTTTACTGGAGTGTTCAATGGACGGTCATCCATATCGGCAACATTTGAACGTTGTTTTCCCTTGTGAATATGACCATTTTTGACCGTGTGGGAAAATGCGCCGTTAAGACCGACAGGCATGGGGTTTGGCGACCCAAAAACTCCACTTTTCCACCATTACATCTTGAGCACGACCGAGTCGTGTCCTAGGGGTGGGGCATAATATTGGGGATATGTTGCCCATCACGGGGTTGCCACAAGGGAGTTGCAAAATCTGTAACCCAACGCTGGTCTCTATTTTTCTCACCTAAGCTGTAACTATGCGCCCTAGTCTCCAAGCCGTTCCTACCCCTGCGTCTTTTGCGGATTTGCCCCTGGCCCAGCCCCCCGATGGTCAGCAGCTAGAGAATATTAAAAGTCATCTGGACTTGGTTTTATTGGCGTTGGAGTCCTTAGCGGGCCTGAGTTCAGAGGCGATGTTACAGGCGGCCAAAGAGCTAAATTTAGAGGCGGTCATCGGCGATCGCGTTACCTTATGGCGACTGCGACAGTCCAACCCCCTCCGGAAAAGTAGTGGGGGCCGCAAAAAATTAGACGTCGAAGAAGCCCGCTCTTTGGTGTTGATCATTTGCCATTTAGCCCGCCAGCAGCAGGATGACATTCGCCGCGCCTGCGCTCTCCTGGAACAGATGACCGAACAAGGCCAGGAACCCCACCGAGCCGCCCTTTTAGGGGATTACCTCGATAACTTTAGCAACACCTACCAAGAACGCATGGAGGAAGGGGAGGCGATCGCCTCGGCCTCTTTAGTGGGACTCGCCCTGAAATTACTGATTGATTTGCTGTTCTATGGGGCCAAAAATGGACATCGACGCCTCTGGTTGGCATTAATCGATCAAGGCAAAACCTAGAGACTTGACCTAAACTCCACCCTTGATTTTTTCTCTTTTTTACTCAATTCCCCCGTAGTTTGTTTTCGTTCTTAGATGGTTCCTATGCTCTCTCCCACCCTCACCCGTCGCTATACTCCCCCCACCTGTAGCCTGGAAGTGGCAGCGAAAACCTCGGCCCTCTCCCAGTGGACAGGGAAGCCGCTGATTAAAGAATTGAATTTTGAGTTGAGTTTTGATGATCCGCGCCTTGGCCCCGACCAGCGCATCGTCATCAAAGGCGATCGCCCCCAATTGGATGCCCTCGCCACCGCCGTCAATGAGTATGTCCAAGGGTTTCTCCAAGACCTCAGTCCTGACTTAGAATGGCTGCCCCAAGCCACCTCTGTCTATGGCTACCACAACACCCCTGGTCAGACCGTCGCCACCCTGCCCCAACCCCAGCTTGTCACCCAGGGGCTTTTGTCCCATACCCTCCACCTGGGTCGCCTAGCAACCAAGGAATCTGGCCCGACCCTCCAACTCAACGCCACCCAACTCCATGACCTGGCGGAGGCCCTCGAAACCTACCAGACGGACATGGTGGCTTTACCCAGCCTCACTGCTAGCCAACAACGCCGGACTGTCACTCGCTGGGGGGCGATCGCCGCGTCTTTTCTCCTCGTGGTGGGGATTAGTAACGCCGTTTGGCAACAGCAACAAATCCCGGAAACCAGTAGTGCCCTAAACCTCGAAGCTACGGATGAAGCGGGCAACCAAGTAGAGCTTATCCCTCCGGATCCCCACGCTTCCTATACCTTCTCGCCAGTGCCATCCGCAGCCGATGCGCCCCTAGATGACCCACGAGTTGCCCCCCAAACCGTTGATCTGACTCAACCGACGCCAGGGGAAACCACGACTGCGAATCCGGCTCCCCCAGCCGCATCCCCCCCTAGTCCCCCTAGTAATGATCCGGCCCCGATCACGGCTACTGCCCCCAGGGAGAATACCAGCCTGAGCGTCGCTCCCAGCTTTGGGGGACAAATGGCCAGAACTACCGCTGCCGATCAAGCAGAACAATTTGCTGATGCGCCCCAGCAAGAGGCGATCGCCCTGTCTCCCGCCAATGCCCCAAGGCTAAACCCCGAACAGCGAGTTGAACGTCATTTTCAAACCCAGTGGCAGAGTCCCGCCGACCTCGGTGAAGTGTTGGAATATCGTTTAAAGCTCAGTGAACAAGGGGCCATTGAAACAGTCTTTCCCATTGGTAAAGCCGCCGAACTGTATCAACCCCAACTTTCTTTTCTCTCTGTGGGTCGCAATGTTGGCGCTTCTTTTCCTGCTGAAAGTCGGACATTTCGCCTGGTGTTAAATCCCGATGGTCGTGTCCAAGCTTTTACCGAAGCACCCCGCTAAAAACAGCCTTGGTAAAGGGGAAGTTAAATTCGCGATAAGCCCAAAGAAATACGCAAAAAAGCGGCCTTAGCTCCACTATGATCGTGAATAGGCGGGCATTGACTCGTTTTTAGAAATTTATTTCGAGAGTTCAGAAGGAACTAAATCATGATGGCGCATTTTGACTTATTTAGACATGACCACGACACCCAGGATTTCGCAGCGGGCACTGTAATTTTTAGCGCAGGCACCCCGGGCGATCTGCTCTACATTATCCAAACCGGGGAAGTGGAAATTCAGTTTCAAGGGCAACCCTTGAGTATCCTCGGTGAAGGGGAAGCTTTAGGAGAAATGGCCGTCATTGAGCCGGGTTCCCCCCGCAGTGCAACGGCGATCGCCAAAACGGATTGTCGCCTCGTGGTGATTGACCAAAAGCGATTTACCTTCCTCATCCAGCAAAATCCCTACTTTGCCATCGAAATCATGAAAACCTTAGCCGAGCGTTTAAGTCGCACAAACCAAAAGCTAGAGGCCCAGGGTTAGGGACAGTCATTAACAAAAGTGCCTTGCGGTTGAATCCCGCTGAGAAGATTCACTGAGAAAAGCTGCTTCAATTTATCCCCTGGGAAATGGCAGATCAGGGGGCACCACATTGGTAAACATCACTGTAGTAGCCAGAAACCCAAACTTGTTCAGAAGCGCGGCAGTTTGACAAAGGAATCGGTTCAAAGATGTTGATCGACCACAGTTCAAAGGGCGTTTGGGGAAATTGAGCACTGATTGTGTCTAGATCGTCAGTGTAAGCTGCTGGCGCATCTTGTTTTGGTACAAAAGCAAAAAATACAGGACGTTCTAGGGCACGTCGTTGCTGTTCCCAGGCAATCCCCATCATTTCGCCAATTTGCACGGTGCTTTCCCGGGGGAGCACCATCAGTACAGGTTGAGTTGCTGTTGCGAGTCTGTCAACGATTTTGTCGGGGTGGTAGTACTTTTGGTAGCCCCAATCATGGACGACGGTTAGGGCACTACAAAAACTAATCAACACCATAAAGGCGATCGCCTTTGTCCCAGATTTCACCTGGGGAAACCGAGTCCCCATCGTTTCAACCCCTAGACAGCGAATATTCTCCCGCTGCCAAAAATAGCTCAGGCCAACGGCTCCCAAGAGAATCACCGCCGGAAAATACACAAAACTGTAGCGAGCCCCACGGGTAATATCGATGCCGAGGCCAAAACTGAGCACCCCAAAGAGTCCCCAGGCAGCCCCCACAAAACGACAGAGAAAAAATAACTCATCCTGAAATTGAGAAACCGTGCTCTGGGCCTTGATGCCTTGTCGCCACAGGGTTAAAAAACGAATACCCACCACGATCATCACCGCACCACAGACAATCACCGTCGGCAAAAAATCCACCTCGATGGGCAAAAGCATCACCATCGTGACAACGGTGGCCAACAACTGAAAGACCGGACTGAGCCATGCCAGCCAATCACTGCGATCGAGGCGAATCCAGCTAGTCATACTGGTGCCATAGCTGTCGGGGAGCACCTGGGTTTTCCAGATCAGCCCCAAAAGCCCCACTGTCAGAATGATCGTTCCTAAACGCCACCATTGCTTCGGAATCGGATATTTGCGGTGGGCCACCATCCACCACCCCAGGGCGATCGCCTCGGCCAGAAGCGTCAGAACAAAAAAGTAATGCACTAACAGCCCCGCCCCACAGAGGACAATCCCCACAAAAACTTGCCCCCAGGACAACGCCTGCCGGGTCTTAATTTGGCGCAGCACTAGGAAACTAAATCCCAAGGAAGCGATCACAAACAAACCAATCAATGTATAGTGACGAGCCTCCTGGGCCAGGTAAATATCAAAGGGCGAAAAAGCCATCAAAGCCGCCGTAAGTTGGGCAATTTTTTCTGACTGAAAGAGCCACTTTGCCAAACCATAAAGCGCTCCAATGCCTAACAAACTAAGCAGCACCGAGAGGAGACGCACCCCATCAATGGAAATGTAGCTCCCCATCTCTAGGGGAAATAGGCGCTGCCAGAGGTTAACCACCATGAAATACAACGGCGGGTGGTTATCGTAATGGATCAAAAAATGGGCCGCCGCAGTGACACCTTGGTCTGGGTAGCCGAGCAGTGGCGCTAAAAGCTCTTTCCCCGTGAGAATTTCGTCGTAGGGCAGTTGATTATAATTTTCGGCGCGACTGTAGAGGAGGGTCGCAAATTCATCGGTCCAAGGGGGTTTTGCACCAAGGTTTGTCAGGCGAATAATCCCGCCTAAAATCACCCAAAACCATAATAAAAAAACGGGCAAAGTTTTGCTTGAAATAATATTTTTTGGGGCGGTATTTAAAAAGAATTTCAACTTAAAAATGAAGCCTTAACTAAAATGGACGGCAAGGGGATGCAACCCCAGGGAAGTCTTTGTCTTCTCGCAATGGTGAACGATATTAGCAGACCGCAGCGATAATTTCGACGATGGCAGAAGCGTGACAAAACTTGTTAGGATGTGGTTTTTATCCATTAAAATCCTTTTGTTTTTTTCACCATGGAGGTTACGAGTGAGTCATGAAGTCCCAATCCCCCGAAGCGCTACTATTAGTGGATGGTTATAACGTCATTGGTGCTTGGCAGGAGCTTAAGGCAACTCGCGATCGCCACGGCCTTGAGATGGCACGGGACGAATTGATCGAAGTTTTAATTAACTACGCCTCCCACAACTGCTACCGGACAAAAGTCGTTTTTGACGCCCATTACCAGCAGACCCCTAGCCAAGAAGAAGAACATACGCAATTTGTTTCCGCTTACTACACCGCTTTCTCGGAAACTGCCGATACTTACATCGAAAAAGCCTGCGCCGCTTTTCGGCACGACTATAATACGCCCCGACGGGTAATTGTGGTGACCTCCGACCAGGCCCAACGGCATACGGTGGTGGGTTATGGGGCGGAATGGATGTCTTCTTTAAAGTTGCAATCGGCTGTGGCCGCCGCCAATCGACGTTCCCGGGATCATCGCAAACGTCAACGCCAGCAGCGACGGGGGCAACTCTTGAATAGTCTTGATCCGAAAACCCAACAGATTTTACGTCAGTTACGCCACGGCCTCTAGGGTTTCAAGGTTTCAAAAAAAGGCGATCGCCAAGCCGACGATAAACGCGATAGACCGTGCGTACATGGTCTAAAAAAGCATAGGGTATTTTTAATTTGAGACCAGCAATCAGGGGTCGATACAGGCAATAATAGGCCCGTTTAAGATCTTTCCAGGCATAACAGGGCTCTGGTTTGAGGAAGTCGGAAATATCTACCACAAGTCCCCGACCATCGACCCCCAACATCACATTTTTCCCGTGGACATCATGGGGATTAAGGCCCTGGGCATAGACATAATCCAAGGCTTGATCAATATCTTCAATAACTTTTCTCGGAATTGGAATCCCCCGGTGGGCACAGTCGTAGAGGGTCGTGCCATGCAAACGCCGCAGCACTAAAATGCCATCCTTGGCGTAATAACATTCCGAAAACGCAGCATGGGTCCCTAGGCGACGATAAACTTCCACTTCTGCGGCAAATCCTTCCCGGTGGGGGGCATAGACCTTTACTACCCACGCCGGAAAGTCAGGATGGGCGACAACCGCAGCATAGTTCCCGGTGCCCACGCAATACCAAGGGCTGGGACAATGGCGCACGATCACAGGATGGTGGGGATGCTCGCTGGTGAGATCGAGGTGGGGTCGGAGTTCCTGTTCGAGGCGATCGCAAAAAACTTGGAGTCGGGGTTGAGCCATAGATCCTTTAGGGGAGGATTTTTCGCATCAAGATTGCATGGGGCTGGTAGGTGAGGGTCTGGTAAAAGCTCTGGGCCGTCTGGTTATTTGTGAAAACCTGGAGGGTGATTTGGCGATCGCCTTTGGTTTTCGCGTACCGTTCCGCTGTGGCCATAAGCGCCGAACCCAGCCCCCGACGGCGATACTCCGGCATCACATACAACAGAAAAATATGACTGTGGCGATCGCCGCTAATCTGATCAACACTATTGCCCAGCCAGAGACAACCCACCACTTGCTCCGTTTCTGTCCGTACCCACCAGAGGGGCGTATCCACTGTGAAATAATGGTTCAAGGTTGTACGGAGGTGATCGAAGCCCGTTTCCGGATAAAGTTCCTGGTAACTGCGGTGCAAAAACTTTAACAATAACGGTCGGTCGATCATCGCACCCCGTCTCAGAGAAAAGCCCGCTGGTAGCATGACCTAGCCCAAAAAACCAATGGGTGCTGGGGCGAGCATATCGGTGGGGAGAAAAATCCGGGCGCTGACAATCCCTAAAGCCAAGAGGAAGACCAGCAAAATTAAGAACGGCAGAATCTGTTGACGAAATAAGTCCATAGGTGGCGATCCCAAACAACACATAGAAAATATCTCTGTCAGTGTAACCTCTCCCCTTGGCATAATGGAATCTGTGCCAAATTGAGTATCCATGACCATTGCCATGACCCCCCTTTTGCAATACCACCAGCACCAAGGCTTTCCTTTAACAGCTTCCGGTGAGGCCGTTGTAACCTTTGGGAACGACGCCGACATTTCCCAAGATTTCAGCAATGGCTGTCTGCTCTACGACCAAAGCCATTGGGGTCTCCTCAACTTTACGGGCGCTGACCGTCAACGCTACCTCCATAACCAAAGCACTAATCAAATCCAGCAGCTTCAACCGGGCCAAAGCTGTGACACTGTCCTCGTTAATTCCACGGCCCGCACCATCGATCTCGCCACGGTGCATATTCTGGATGATGCCCTCTGGGTGCAGGTCTCACCCCAGAAAAAGACCTTTCTCCTGGAATGGTTTGATCGGTTTCTCTTTCCAATGGACAAAGTAGAAATTAGTGATCTTTCTGGGCAGTTCAATATCCTGTCTTTGATGGGTGTTCAGGCCAAAGAAATTCTCGAAAAACTCACTGGCGTAACCTTAGCTGACTTTCCGAATGGTGGCCATCAATTTCTAGAAATCCAGGGACAAAACATTCTCTGTGCGACGGGGAACAGTTTGAAATTACCGGGCTATACCCTGTATATTCCCGCCGAGGCTGGTGTCGAAATTTGGCAGGCTCTGATGAATTTAGGAATGATCCCCTGTGGCGAAGCAGCCTGGGAGAAACTGCGCATTCACCAAGGCAGACCCGCCCCGACCAAGAACTCACCGAAGACTATAACCCTCTGGAAGCAGGGCTTTGGGATTGCATTTCCTTTGATAAAGGCTGCTACATTGGCCAGGAAACCATTGCCCGCCTCAATACCTACAAAGGCGTTAAACAGCGCCTCTTTGGGATTCAACTTTCTGCCCCCGTAGCAGTCCCTTGCAAAATTTTTGTGGGTGAAGAACGGGCTGGCGTCATCACCAGTATTGACCCGGATAACACCTTTGCCCTTGGTTATATCCGTACGAAAGTGGGTGGAGAAGGGTTAGAAGTGACAGCAGGAGAAGTGACTGGAAAAGTTGTCGCGGTTCCCTATGTGACCCATGCTTACCCCGAACCCTAGGGAACTGTCTTTGGTCGCTTTATTTATTCGTCTAAAAAGATGAAGCTGCCGCCCCAGGAGCCATAGTCGGCAGTAACTACGCCATTGCGATCGCCGCCGGTGTAGCTGTCCTGACCGGGGGCAATTTCGATGGTGATCGGGCCGCCCGTAGCTAGGTCAATTTCTCCGGCATGGACTGCCGCCACACAGATTGCGGAATCGTTGGTGTAAATATCTGTCCCCCAGACCGAGGCCCCTAGTTCACCGTTGGGTGGGCAATTGAAACTGTAGCGATCGCCAACATTTTCGGCAATCCCGAAGGAGCCTGGGGTTGAATCCCACTGGATATTTGGCGTTGTTGCAGCGTTACCACTGGCCTCCGGAAAACGGAAGCTCCCACCCCAAGCGCCGTAATCACGACTGGTCACTGCATTTTGTTGACTACCGGTGTAGAGGTCTTGGCCCGCGAGGATTTCTAAAGTTAAATTCCCCCCGGTCTCTGCGGCGAACAGACCTGCATGGACGGCGGCGGCACAAATGGACGAATCGCTGGTGTAAACACCCGTACCCCAAATCCTTTGGCTGGGATCCCCCGGCGGACAGGAAAACTCGAAGGTTTGTCCCACCTGGTCTTGGATTTCAAGGCTAACGGGGCTTGCTTCCCATTCTAGGGCGGTAAATTGGAGGGTTGGGGGCGACGCCGGGGTTTCCGGTGCTGCTTCTGGGGGCGCCACAGTTCCGCCCCCAGTGGCGTTAGATTCTGGGGTGGTGCTGCTTTGGGTACAGGCGCCCAGGGAAAAAGCCAGGGCGATCGCCCCGAAAAAATAAGTCGTAGATTGCATCATGAAGCTTAGAAATAAGAAGAAATTCGTTTAGGGATGAAGGTCAGGATCTGGGTCTAGGCCAGTTGGCTATTGGCAAAAAAGGCGATCGCAATACCCAAGGAAAGCCCCACAAATACCTGTACTGGTGTGTGACCGAGTAATTCCTTGAGCCGTTCTTCGCTAAATTCTTTTTCCTGGAACATATCATCAATGATCTGGTTGAGAATACGCGCTTGCTTACCCGCAGCTTGGCGCACTCCGGCCGCATCGTACATCACAATCACTGCAAACAAACAGGCGATCGCAAACTCAGAACTATCCCATCCCTTCGCCTGACCAACCCCTGTCGCTAAAGCCCCGACCAGAGCAGAGTGGGCACTGGGCATCCCCCCAGCACTAAAAAGGGAACGGAGGCTGGTTTTTTGATAACGAATTAAATCAATGGGAATTTTGAGCAACTGTGCCGTAATGCAGGCCACTAATGCCACAATCAGGATGTGATTTTGGAAAACTGCGCTGAAATTATCCATGGTGCTTGGCCGTGACGCGGGTTAGTTTTTACGGTTAACGATGTATTCCGCCAGGGCTTTAAGGGGATTGGCCTTTTCACCATAGGGTTCGAGGGAGGCGATCGCCTCTGCCACCAGCTTGCGGGCCTCAGCCTGGGATTTTTCAATACCCCATAGGCTCGGATAAGTCACTTTCTGGGCTTCGAGGTCTTTGCCCGCTGTTTTACCCAATTCCTCCGCTGTGGCGGTGATATCGAGAATATCATCGACAATCTGAAAAGCCAGACCAATATTTTGGGCATAACGGGAGAGTAATTGTACCTCTTCGGGTTTCGCCCCGGCTAAAATTGCCCCCGCCGTAACGCAAACTTCCAGCAATGCCCCTGTTTTATGGGTATGGATAAAGTTCAAGGTTTCTACAGAAACATCGGTTTTCCCTTCCGATTCGAGATCCACCACTTGGCCACCGACGAGGCCTTCTGCCCCCACCGCTTGGCCGAGGCGTACGATCACTTGCAACAGACGTTCTGCCGGAACATCCGGGGTGCGGGCCACATATTCAAAGGCGTAGGAGAGCAGGGCATCCCCTGCCAAAATGGCAATATCTTCCCCATAAACTTTATGGTTCGTGGGTTTGCCCCGACGGAGATCGTCATTGTCCATGGCGGGCAGATCATCATGGATTAAAGACATGGTGTGGATCATCTCCAGGGCGCAGGCCGTATTCATCGCCATGGCAGCGGTGCCCCCCAACATTTCACAGGCGGCAAGACAAAGAATCGGGCGTAGCCGTTTCCCCCCAGCCAGGAGGGAATAGCGCATGGCTTCGTAGATGGTGACAGGCTCAGTGATAACTAAGGATTGGTCAAGGGCGGTTTCGACGATGGTCTTTTGTTCTTGGAGATATTGCGCGAGGGAAAAGCCCTGGGTGTGAGCGTCTGCAACTACCATAGCTACGTTTGGAAAACTGTTGATTTTTTCAAGAATATTCTACAGGGCTTTGGGGGCAAGTCTGGGGGAATCATCCTGGGTTGCTTGCAGAGAGGTGCTAATTCTGGCCTCTAAATGTGAAGTTGTTTTGCTCTGTGTGGTTCATTACACTCGCCGGGAACGTTTGGGTTTAAAACAGGAAGGGTAATTGATCTGTTGAGATAAGTCCTGATCAACCCAGGCCCAGTTTCCATGCAACCAAAAATTATTGTCTGTGGTTTAGGACGAACGGGATATAAGATTTTTCGTCTACTGCAAAATCAAGGGGCTGAGGTGATCGGCATTAGCGATCGCCCGAGCCATCAGCGAGCATCCGGAATTATTGTGGGCGACCCCAGGCAGGGACAACTCCTTGTGCGGGCGGGCATTCATGCGGCCCAAACCCTTGTCCTCGCCAGTGATGACGATGCTCTCAATCTTGCGGTGCTGACCCAAGCGCGGGTGCTGAATCCAAATATTCGCATTGTCAATCGTATCTATAACCAAGCCCTGGGCGATCGCCTCGATCAAACCCTGCCGGATCATGTGACCATGAGTGTTTCGGCCCTGGCCGCTCCCATTTTTGCCTTTGCCGCCCTGGGCAATAAAGCCATCGGCCAACTGCGTCTCTACGAAAAAACCTGGCCGATCTATGAAGAAGTGATCACCACGGATCATCCCTGGTTAGGCCAACCCCTCAGTGAGCTTTGGGAAAATCCGGAGCGGATGTTTATCCACTACCTACCAGCCCAGGGGGAAATGGATTTGGTGTCAGCGGTGGTGGCCGACCAAACCCTCCAGGTGGGGGATCATTTAATCTTGGGAACGCCGCCCCAGGTTAAAAGTCAACGTTATTCCCTCTGGCAAAAATTTCGGAAGGCGATCGCCAATCTACGGCAGTACCAACATCACGTGCGGCCGATGACCCTGGTGACGGTGGCGTTGTTGGTGACCATCTGTATTGCCACCTTTACCTATGTTTGTGTGAATTTTAATTTGTCCCTGGTGGATGCCCTCTATTTTTCAGTGGGGATGATCACTGGGGCCGGGGGAAAAGAAGAAGTCGCGGAACTCGCCCCCGATTGGGTCAAGGTTTTCACGGCGGTGATGATGGTGGTCGGCGCCGGGGTCGTGGGGATCTGCTATGCGTTGATCAATGATTTCATTTTGGGAAGTCGAATTCGCCAGTTTTGGGATGCGACAAAAATTCCCCACCAAAACCATTACGTGATCTGTGGCTTGGGAGGGATGGGCATGGCGATCGCCCGCCAACTGCACCACCAGGGTTATGACGTTGTTGTTCTCGAAACTGACCACAACAACCGCTTTTTACGCACCGCCAGAACCTTGGGGATTCCGGTCATTCTTGCCGATGCCAGTGTGACCAGCAGTTTACGGGATGCACGGATTGCCAAAGCAACGGCCCTGATTGCCGCCACCAGCCAGGACATGACCAACGTCGAAATTGCCCTGAGTGCCAAGGCGATCGCCCCCAAGGTCAATGTGATTGTCCGTATTCAAGATACGAATTTTGCCCAGTCGACCCAGGAAGTCTTTTCCTTTGATCTGGTGCTTTCCCCGACGGAACTCGCAACCCATTCTTTTGCTGCCGCCGCCCTAGGGGGACGTATCCTTGGCAACGGCATGACCGACGATCTGCTGTGGATTGCCTTGGCAACCTTGATTACCCCAAACCATCCTTTCTGTGGACAGCGGGTTCAAGATGCGGCGATCGCCCAAAATTTTGTCCCCCTCTACCTCGAATCCCAGGGGGAAGCTGTGCACGGTTGGCCCCTCCTGCAACGGCAACTGCAACCCCAGGATGTCCTGTATATCACCATCGCCGCCAATGGTCTCCAAAAGCTATGGCGTAAGGAACCCAGCAATTCAGAAGTGACCTTTAACCCCTTTCCGTCAGTCCAAGGAAGCGAAGCCTTTGTGCCCTAGCAATCAATAAAGTTACATCTCAATCCAGGCGATCGCCCAACTAAAAGCCCTAAAATCAGAGATGTTGAGTACAAAATGACCCACAGCTTTGAATTTTTGGACGTTACTGTTACCCCCTGTTGCTGGCACTGTGATTGGGTATTTCACCAATGACATTGCGATCAATATGCTGTTTCGTCCCTACAAGGCCATCTACCTTGGCGATCGCCGTTTACCCTTCACCCCAGGCCTGATCCCCGCCAACCAAGACCGCCTCGCCCGCAATATTTCCCGGATTATTATGGGGTCGCTGCTCACCCCCGAAGAAATCCAAAAGCTCGCCCAAAAACTGCTCCAAACCGAACGCATCGAAGCCGCGATCCGGTGGCTGCTGCAATTGGCTTTTGCACAAATCCAGGGCGAACAAGAACAAAAAACCGCTGGGATTCTGGCGGCAATTCTACGAGACTTAGCCAGCGAATCTTTGCCCCGCCTCATTAAAGTTTGGTCTCGGGAAGATACCTTTTTAGAAGCCCAGGTTTACCAACTGTTTGATCAACTGCTGCTGGATTTTAAACTTACGGAGGCCCAAGCCCGCCAGCTTACCGATTGGCTGTTGCGTACTGTTCTAACCCCCGATATTCTCCGTCAGGCGACCATTGATTTTCTTACTGACAAAAATATTGAAATTATCGACACCAGCCTCCGGGAAAAAACCAGCGGTACCTATTGGGTCGTTGCGAACCTATTTGGCGTTAAAAATAGCCTGACCCGCCTCCGGGCCTTCTGTTTAGAAGAACGAGAAATTGCCAATGCCCGTCTCCAGGAGTTAATCCTCACCCTCGAAATTCGCCTTAAATTGCGCCTCTGGCTCCAGGGTTTGTCCCTCCAAAATTTACCTGTGTCTACGGTGCGGCAACTCCGTAAAAGTTTTCACCAAACAATCCGCCAGTATTTCCAGGATAAAGGGGCGGGCTTGATGGAATACATTGGTGAGTCGGTGGATTGGGATAATTTGTCGGTGGTGATTTTACGGCGGCTCCAAGCGTCTCAAGTCTTAGATAGTTCCCTGGGTGTCGTTAGCCAAGAATTATCTTTGCTTTTGGATCGCTATTTAGAAAAAGACCTCGAAAAAATTATCAGTCAGGTGATCCCGATCCTCGCCATTGATCAAGTAATCATTGAGCGGGTGAACAATACCAGCCCCAGGGAACTAGAACGCGCCATCCAGGGCATTGTCAAAAATGAACTCCAAGCCATCGTTAATTTGGGGGGAGTACTGGGCTTCCTCGTTGGTGTAGCCCAATCGGTTATTTTATTGCTCAATTGACGTCAAGGTATTTGCTGGGGTTGCTTGGGTAGACGATGTTTCAAGGGTGTTAATGATCTCCAGGAGTTCCCGCTCAAAGGCCACCTGGGCGCGATTGGTTTTCCCTCCCAGATAAAAGCGATCGCCAGCGGCCAGGGCCCACACTTGGGAATAGGAAACGTAGCTCATCACCACCCCAACCATCACCAACAAAAAGCCTGTGTATACCACGGGAACACCGGGATCAGCCTTGATCTGGAGGCCAGTGCTACCAACGAGATCGACTAATTTCAAGCTAATGTCACCCACATCTAGGCGATCGCCAACCCGTACCGCTCCGACCAATTCTCCCTGCTCGTTATAGACAATGGCACTGCCCTGGAGATCCTGCATCAAGATCGACACTCCAGCACTCATATCTGGCTTAATGGGGACCCAACTGCCCCAGAGTTTCGCCCCATTCTCCGTGGGGATTTGGGCGGCGGGTAATTGAAAAATCGGGCTATTATTCAGTTGAACTTGGACACCACCAATAGACCAACTGGTTTGATAAAAGGTGATGCCATCATAGCGGAGGGGGTGGTTTACCGAAATCGTTTTGCGCTCAAGCTCCTGGCCCTGTTCATCGACCACCGATAGATCTGAATAGAATTGATCAATGTCACCCGTGGGGGTGTAGTCGATCCAAAAACGATTCACATTTACCGACCAAGGGCGATCGCTCTCGGAAAAAATCCCCGCCTTAAATACATTATTGACCTTAAAATTCACGCCGCTGGGAATCATCTCCTGGGCCATGAACCCCCCAAAGGCTCCCCAAATAGAACCCACCAAGGTAACGATCATGCCGATGTGGACAATAATCGGCCCAATGCGCCCCACAATTCCTTTCCGGGCATAGAGCTTTTCGCCGTCCTGAAAAATTTTGTAGCGCTTTTTTTCGAGTTGGGGTTTTAGGCTCTGGAGCGAACCATGATCCAATTCCGTACTCAGGGCTAATTTATTAAATTGCCGGGCTTGGCTGTAGTAAGTCCAATTTTGGGCTGTTTTCAGGGCAGGCAGTTGCCGCCGAAAGGTACAGGCGATCAAACTCACCCCAAAGGCCAGGAGCAAAACCAAGTACCACCAAGTTGTATAAACATGATCCAGTCCCAACCCTAATAGAACTTTCCAAGACAAAAACCCCAACAACGCCGGATCTTCAGGGTAGTTCTCTTGGTAAAACTGGATGGTACTGCCCTGTTCGATGACGGTTCCTAAAATGCTAAATACCGCAATGAGCAACAGCATGGCGATCGCCACCCGGAGATCCGCAATCCACTTTAAACCCGTGCGCCAGACCTTGCGGGGAAAACTGTGCCACGGAGAATTAGGAGAAGAATCAGAAACTGTCATGGTTTAGGGGATGAGAAAAGACAAATTAACAAGAAAAAAGCCCGTTCAGGGTTAGGGAAAATCTAGGCGAGGCCAATGGGCAGACGAATGAGGAGCGAAAACAGCCCAAATCCCAGGAGCAAAGCACCACTCACGGGGTTAATCCAGCCCGACCACTGCCGCAGGGACAGCAAGCGCTTCAGGGAAGCGGTAAAAATTCCGGCAATCAAGACAGGCACCACATAACCAAGGGTATAAGCAAGGAGCAATACCGCCCCCAACGCGAGGTTTTGGGTGGTACTAACCCAGGCTAAAAGGGTAGCCAGCACCGGGGTACTACAGGGGGAAGCCACCAAACCAAAGGTTAAGCCCACGAGATAGGCCCGTACAGCTTTTGGAAAATCCGGCTTAATCCAGTCGGTCGCTCCCAGGGAAGGAAAACGCAAAGGGACAATTTCGAGCAGATTTAAACCCATCAAAATGGCGATCGCACTGACAATGATCGGTAAGCCAACACCAATTTGACCGTATATCTGGCCAAAGCCCGCCGCCACGATTCCCAGGCCCGCCAGGGTCGTCGCGAGCCCCAAACAAAACCACAGGGATTGGAAAAAGGCTTGGAGGCGATCGTTATCCTGGGTGCCGCCGATGTAACCAATGGTGATGGGCAACATGGAGAGGGTGCAAGGGGTCAAGCTGGTGAGGAGGCCCGCCCCAAACACCAAAAAGATACTCAACAAACTCCAATGGCTCAGCTGCTCATTGACCAGGCTGTCACTAAATTGCTGGAGGTGATACAGTTGCAGACTGAAATTTTCCCACATGGTGCCGTGCCCAAAGACTGTTTGCTATTGTATCGGGTTTCTTGGGGGCAACGGCAAAGGTATCTTCCGCCTAAACCAGGGATAATTCACCCACCACATCTAAACGCTTATAGGGACTAAGGGATAAAAATTGTTCCGCCAAAGTATCGGAGACCGCCGGGGTGATCCAGCCCAAACGGGTCAAAAGATAGAGGGCGACGGCATATTTAGCCCGTTTCGCGCCGTCTTTGACCTTGATTGCCAAGCCTAACCCTTCACCGACGCGACCAATGCATTGAATCCCCTCGGCACCCGATTTACTGACGATTTCTCCCTCCGAGAGGCGCATTAATTCTGTGTCGAAGCCGCCCCGGCCAGACACCATGGTGGGGTGGTAGGTCATCGCCCGTACAACCCGCTCAACATCTAGGCGATCGCCAGACGCGAGGTGAGCATAGAGGGTAGCCATTTGGCTAAGCTGCATTAAATAGGTGGGGACACCGCAATCATCCCGCGCGCCGATAAATTCCTGGGCGGGCATCTGGAGTAATTCGGCAATCTTATTGAGGATCAGAGCCTGGACGGGGTGGGACTTTTCCATATAGCTACCGAGGCCCCAGTTGCAATGCTTACAGGTCAACAGCATCCCTGCGTGTTTTCCGGAACAATTGTGCTCGAGGGCGCTGTCTTTGCCGTGGGGAATCGGACATTGCAAAACGTCAGATTCTAGATCCGCCTGCCAGAGGATGCGAAACACCTGACGGGCGTGTTCCTTGGTGCCTTGGTGGGAACTGCAAATGACGGCTAAATCTTTATCGGAAAGTTTGTAATGATCTAAGGCCCCGGTGCCAATCACGGCGAGGGCTTGGAAGGGTTTAAGGGCTGACCGGATAAAGGCAGAGCTTTCGGCATCCCCAGCCATGGATAGGACACGGCCTTTGGTGTCACACACCACGGCTTCGGCAATGTGGGTGGATTCTTTGAGACCTTCCCGGAGGAGGTTAATTTCAAGGGGGGGAGCTTGGACGCGTTTGCCTCTGGACATAACGATTGGGGGTAAAAGTTCAGCAGTAAAAGGATAGGGGAAAAGTACGGGGGTGGCGGGAATGATTGTGAAGATTTAAGGGTTTATAGCAGCCACAGACCGCTGATCAAACCGATGGCGATCGCCACGACAATCAAGCTGGTTTGTTGGATACGGGCGAGGATCGGCGCAATTTGGTAGGACACAATCAGGCGATCGCGTTGGAGGACGGCTTCGGGTTTACGCCAAATTTGGCCATCGTACCAGCCAGATTCTTCGTAGGTGAGTTTCTCGGTTTGGAGGCGATCACGGATGTAGCGCCACCCTAAGTAAAGGCGTAGTAAAACCAAACTCAATAAAAACATCCCGCCGAGATTGGCACTCAAGACCAATTTAATCGGATAGCGGTCGAAGGGAAAACTCGCCCAAGCAATGGGGGTAAAGATGAGGGTCGCCCAAAACCACACCCAGGCTACCTTGCGGATGTAGCAGACCATTTCCATGTTGCCCCAACTAAAAAACCAGGATTCCTTGAGTTGGTCATATTCGTTGAGGGGCTGTTGCTCTTCCGGGACGGGACAAAAGGTAGTGGGAGAATTGTTCATGGATGGCGACGGGACAGAGAAAACCTATGCCCAACAGTGTATCGTTTTTTTCTGGGGGGGCGCAGGGGGCGATCGCCTTTGTATTTGCCAACAAAAAAGTGACCCAGATAGATTTGGATCACTGGCAATATTTTGAACTGTTACGGGACGTGGTAATGCTCAAACGCGACCTAGTCCCTTTTTATTTCACGAGGAGATCTTCTCCTTCGACAACCCGCGCCGATTGAATGCGATCGCCCATTTCAATTTTGTCGATTACCGCAAGACCCTCGGTAATTTGGCCAAACACTGCATAGTTCCCATTGAGGAAATCATTCGGCCCCAAGGAAAAATAAAACTGAGACGAGGCAGAGTTCGGCAGTTGGGAACGGGCCATGGCGATCGCCCCTTTGTCATGTTTGAGCACCACCTGATTCGGATCAAGTTCTGCCTTGCCATACACGGGCTGCTCTTCACCCTGGAGCTTAATTTCTAGGGGGACATCCCGACGAATGCCCGTCTCCGGATCCGTAAAACCACCCCGGCCCAGGGCATTGAGGGGCACTTGGCTGTCCTTACTGAGGGGGTCTCCCCCTTGGACAACGAAGGGTTCCGGCGTCCGAATTACCCGGTGGAAAGCGGTGCCATCATAGACGCCACGGCTGACTAAATCCACAAAATTCCCCGCCGTCACTGGCGCATCTGCACCATTGAGTTCAATGCGGATCGTTTGGCCATCCACTGCTTCAGATTGGCTCTGGAGTACCATTTCGACCACCGCTGTACAGCTATCTTCTGGGGTGGCCTCGGTAGAAGCTGGATTCGGGCAATTTAAACGGGGCTTATAATTTTCGGCACTGGGTGGGGTAGCCGTTGGATTATTGGAAGATGTTTCCGTTGTCGGCGCACAGCCACTCAAGCTGAGGCTGCCCACCAAGAGTGCGAGACATAATAGCTGCCAAGGTCGTTCCATAGAAATTTAGTCGTACTTTTGTTTTAGATAAAACCTGGAAAAATTATAGGAAGCAGCGAAGGTGATCGCCCACTGTCTTTTTTTCGTCTCAGGTGCTTAGAAAGATCTAGAGACCTTCCAGGGGAATGGTTAAAAAGCGGGCCAACTCAGCCCCTTGATTTTCCAGTTCCGCAAGGGGAATCGGCTCTCCGACTCGGTTGAGGGGAATATCACCCCGATTTTTTACCCGGAGATAAAGCACTCGCCGGGGGTTTAAGCCTTCTTTGATCTCTGCTCGAATCGACAAAATATCCTTGAGGGGATACTGGAAATTAATAATCCGGTTTTTGCCCACAAAGCCATTCCGGAAAATAGTCACCTTGCCCGTTTCTTTATTAAATTCGTTGTAACCACCGCCCACATCAAGAAAAAACACAAACCAGAGATAGGCAGACAATAGCGTTCCGGCAACGCCATAGAACGTTAAGGCAGCCCCTTGGGGAATGAATTGGATATTACTAGGGTCACTCACCCCCAGCAGATTTTTGTGAAAATAACTCGAAAGACCAGCTAACAGAAAACCAATGCCACCAATGGCAGAAACACTGGCCCAAAGCATATTACTAAAACGACGGGAGCCGAGGATCGGCTGCCGCAAAACTTTATCCGTTGAAGTTGTCACCTGTGCTGCCATAAACGTTTTTTGTAGAAAATTTATTTAATTTAAGCCCCCTCATTTTACTGGATAATCTTGACTTCCCTGCTTGGAAGCCATCACCTGGGCCATCAGATCCGCCACGGCGCTGGTGCCTTCTGAAGCTTCGAAGGTCACGGGAAATTTGCCATGCCACAGCATCCGCCAACCCAACGGAAAAATCTCACCAACGCTTTGGAGGCCAATCACCATTAAGGCAAAACGCCGTTCATCGATCCATCCCCCAGCTTGCACCAGGTGAAGGAGGGTTTTTCGGTGGCGTACCGCACGACTTTCAGCGGGATCTTTTTGCTGGAGGAGGGTACTTTTGATTTGGGTAATGCGGTCGAGGGGGTCAACCTCTTGGGGACAGACATAGTTGCATTGATAACAGCGGGTACAGGCCCAGGCACCGGCTTCGGGTTGGTGGTAGTGATCTAGCCTGGCGGAAGTCGTATCGTCCCGGGAATCCTTGATCAGCCGTTCTCCCTTGGCGAGGGCGTGGGGACCTAAAAAGTTGGGGTTGACAGTGACGGCATTACATTCGGCGTAGCAAGCGCCACACAGGATGCAGTTGCCGGCTTGGTTGAGGGCTTCCCGCTCCTGGGGAGACTGACGAAATTCTGTTTCGGGAACCTGGGGCGATCGCCTTTGGACATAGGGAACTACCGCTTCTAGCTGTTGCCAAAAGGCAGTCATATCTACCACTAAATCCTTAATCACCGGAAAATTATTCAGGGGGGTAATCGTAATTTTGGGAATGGCTCCAGGATCAGAATCGGTGCCTTGTAGACGGGTAATTTCTTGGCGCACATTTTCTTTACAGGCCAAGGCCGCCCGGCCATTAATCCCCATGGCACAACTCCCACAGATGGTATTGCGACAATTTTTGCGAAAAGCTAAACTGCCATCCTGCTGCCATTTGATCTGATTTAGACAATCTAAAATTGTTGTACTTTCTGGCACAGAAAGCTGATAAGTGAAAAATTCTGGTGCGACGTTTCGTTGCCGTTGGCGCAAAATATTGAAGGCGATGTCCATGGCCAACCTCTTTTTGCCACAAATTTCTTCCCTTCCTAGTCTATCGGGATGAATTCGGCAGTTAAAATCATTGTCGATAAAGTTAACAAATAATCAGCGCCACTCCGAAAACTTTAAAAAATTCCAGGGCCTCTTTTAAAAAACTTTTTAAAAAAACTGCGCAAAACAGAATTTTTGCAGTTATATTTACAAATGTGGTAAGTTTATTGCCGACAAAAATTTAGACTCAAAAAACAAGCGTTTTAGAAATATGAGTGACATCCCGACAACTCCTTTGAAAGGAAAGGCTCTGCTGAGTAAAGTAAAGGAATTATCCCATTTGCCCCGGCGAGAAACAGCAAAGCTTTGTGGATATAGCAGTACGAAAAATGGCTCGACTCGTGTCAATTTGACGGGTTTTTATGATGCTGTCCTTGAAGCAAAAGGACTCCCCCTAGACCCCGGCGGCAGTCAAGATGGCCGTGGGAGAGAGCCGACCTATCGGGTAAGTGTTCACAAAAATGGCCAAATTGTCATTGGTTCAACTTACACGAATCAAATGAACCTGAAACCAGGGGATGAATTTGAAATTAAAATTGGCTACAAGCACATTCACCTAAAACAGATCAACGAAGGCTAAAAAGGCAACAATAGTCAAGCCTTTCGGCAAGTTTTTAGCGTCCCTCCTTGACACGCCTGATTTCATTCCTGGGGTTTGCTAAATCTACGGGTTGATATTTAGAAGAAATCAACTGCCTTAAATGGATTCTCTCCGACAAAATTCTACGGTTGATGCACAAATCACAGGTAGAGATTCCGGGTAATCTGTTGCTTAATTTTTAAAGCTATTTTTGGCTAGTTTCGATGGGAGCTGTGGTCACCATGGCTCTTTTTTATTGTTTAGAGGTTTCAGGGAAAGGATTTGGAATCATGTTAGGGCGAGTGATTTTGGCGATCGCCATTGCCTTATGGTGGGGCCTATGGGTTGTTTGGGCGGCGCCTCAATCGCAGTTTTTGACAATCGCAAAAACCGTCGCAACCCCTTGGAATTACGCAGATCTTGGCCCCCAGCGGTGGGGCGAGTTGCAACCAGAGTTTCAGACCTGTGCCGTTGGCGAAACCCAATCACCCCTGGCGCTTTTTCCTGAATCGTCTACTCCAGTTTCGGGGGCGTCGCTGCCTTGGCAGTATCAACCAAGTCTCGGGCTTATCCAGGCGACCCGTACCACTCTACAAATCCAAGTGACGGGGAATAATACCCTACAGCTCGGCGCTGACCGCTACAAGCTTGAGCAAATTCATTTTCATTATCCCAGTGAGCACCATGTCCAGGGAAAACAATATGCCATGGAAGTTCACTTTGTCCATCGGCGCGCTCCCCAAGGAGTCGCGGTTTTGGCGGTGCTGGTTGAGTCCGGAACAATGAATCCAACGTTCACCCACATTTTGCAACGGTGGCCAACCCAAGCCCATCCTAGTCAGGTGATTCATTTCGACCCGGCAGCGTTACTCCCCCAAGGCGATCGCCCTTATTTTCGCTATCTTGGTTCCCTGACGACTCCCCCTTGCACGGAAGGGATTTCTTGGCTGGTTGTGGCAAAACCTATTTTCCTGGGGGCAGCGCAAATCGAACATTACCAGAACTTGTATGCACCGAACGCCCGCCCCCTCCAAACAATGACAACCCATCAAGTGCAGTATTATGTGCCGGGTCAGAAAATGGAAATTTAGGCCACTTTCACGAAAATATTCTCGCCTTCTTCGCGGACTTCGTAGCGGGGTAACCCGGCGGTAGCTGGCCCCTGGATCAGTTCCCCATCTAAAGCAAACCGCGAACCATGGCAATCGCAAACCAGGTCAGCATCGGCGAGTTTTACGGGACAACCCCGATGGTTACAGGTGGGGTCAACGGCCACAAGGCTCTGGTCATTAGGATTACGGAAAACATAGACTTTCTGCCCATTGACCTCTGTGGAAAGTTCACCATTAGCATCGAGACTCCCCACAGCGGTGAAATCAGCCACAAGATTCGCGGCATCTTCTGCTTCGGCGATCGCCCCATCATTGGCCGCAGCTTCTTCTGCCTCGTTGACTGCCGTTGATTCCGAGCCACCAGAACAGGCGGCTAAAATCGTCGGAAAAGAACTCGCAAGTAAACCTAAACCAAATAAACCTACAAATTGACGGCGTTCCATAATTGTTTCTCAAGGGATGTCGAAAATGATGTCTTGACTGTTATAACGAATTTGAAAGGCGTTTTTCGGATTAATGGAGATTTCGTGAAAATGGCGGAGATTGGGATTGCGATAGGCGATCGCCCCGGAAAAACCCCTTAGCAATTGAGGGCTTGACGTTGGGCTTTCGCTTTCTGTAACGACTCGGCCCATTCTTGCTCTGGATCACTGTCCGCAACAATACCGGCCCCCACCTGCCCGTAAACGGTGGCTGACCCCTGGGTATTCGGCACATAAAGTAAGGTGCGAATCAAAATATTGAGATCTAAATTTCCCCGTTGATCTAGGTAACCACAGGAACCATAAAATAAACTGCGCCGCACCGGTTCTAGGGCTTCGATAATTTCCATACAACGCACCTTCGGACAACCGGTGATCGTGCCTCCCGGAAACATTCCCCGAATTAGATCCACTGCATCTTTGTCGGCGGCCAGTTCCCCCACCACATTACTAACGAGGTGAATGACATGGCTATAGCGTTCTAGGACAAATTGCTCATCCACCGCCACACTACCCCAGGTACAAGCCCGACCAAGATCATTCCGTTCTAAGTCCACCAACATGGTGTGTTCGGCCCGTTCCTTGGTGTTCCGCAATAGTTCTTCGCCGAGGGCTTGATCTTCGCTGGGGGTTTGTCCCCTTGGTCTGGTGCCGCCGATGGGACGGGTCTGGGCAAAGCGTCCCTGTTTTTGGATCAGACGTTCTGGGGAGCAACTGATCATCTCCCCCCAGGGCGATCGCCAATAGCTGGCAAAGGGGGACGGATTGATCTGCTGGAGGTGCTGATAAATGGCCCAACTGCTATGGGACGTTTGGGTACGGAAGCGCAGGGAAAGATTAGTCTGAAAAATATCGCCCGCTTGGATGTACTGTTTCGCCTGGCGTACAGCGTCGGTGTAGGCTTGGCGATCGCTGAGGAATTCAAGGGAAGGAGCTTCAGAGCTGACTTGGAATTGATCAAGGTCGGAGGATGCACTCGGTTGACTGAGTTGAGTTGTTAAACGATCGAGATCCGCAACGGTGGCCGCCGCCAGCCAAAGCACCTGTTGGTGGTGGTCAAGCACCGCAAAGGAATCGGGCTGGTACCAATAGGCCACGGGAAAAGGCAGGGGATCTGGATTTTCGTAGGGGAGCGTTTCAATCTCCCAGGCAAAGTCATAGCCGAGCCAGCCTAGATATCCCCCCGTAAAGGGCAAATGGGCGATCGCCGCCGGGGAATCTATTTTTGTGGCGAGGAGCTGCTTTAAACAAGCAGTAATTTCCCCTAGGGCGGGCGTAAATAGCTGATTGGCCTTCGGTGCCCCGGCACAGATGGAGTAGCGGGAGAGCTGGGGATAATCCTTGGGGGTAGGGTAGGGGCTTTCGAGGAGGGTGGCAATCTTGGCTTGGCCGTATAGTCGCGTGAAAATTTCTGCACCAGTGCGTTGTGCTAACGGTTGCGATCGCCAATGCCACATACATTCAACCCCAAGGAAAACTCCCTAGGATTTTGACATACTTTTTTGGTGCGATGGTACTGTCGTCAACACCGCAAAAGCGGATTAATTTTTTGAGCCAGCTATCCTTGGGTGGCCTTACCCCAATCCAGACTACGCAGAAAATCTTGCACCAGTTTGCGACCAGCCACATTGTCGCCATAATCCCCGGAGTCATCATAGAGCACTGACCAGCAATCGAGAATTTCAGTATCCAAGGCGGCACGAATTTTTGGGGCGGCAATAATGATATCGGCGCTGCGGTGGAGGGGGGTCGGGGCCTCGGCGGTTGCGCTCAACAAACACAGCGGTCGTAGCCAATAGCTAGCCTGGGCTTCAATAAATTGAATAACAGCACCATATAAGCGGCGATCGCCAGCGGCTAAGCAAACAATCTGCTGGGGTTTAAAAGGTTCTGTCGTGGTTTGGGACATTGGCAGTTCCAGGGGCAAGTTCAATGATTGAATAATCAGGGTGGGAAAAATTGACAATCTAGTTCTCCAGTTTAAGGCGATCGCCTCATTTTTTTCGCAAATCCCAGCGCTAGAACAAGACATCTCTACCCGTATTTCTTTACAATGGCTGAATGTCTTTAACGCCTGCTAAATTAGCTTAAAAATTTTCAACTGAATCCCCTGAACATCCCCCATTGTTGCTCCCAGGGAGAGCCATCGCCCCCAAACCATGTCCAAACCGAACGCTGCCACTGAAATCCAAGGAATTTTTAATCGCATTGCGCCCCAGTATGACGCGCTCAATGAATGGATTAGCCTCGGTCAGCATCGCATTTGGAAAAAAATGGCGGTGAAATGGAGTGGCGTTACCGGAGGCGATCTTGCCCTGGATGTGTGTTGCGGCAGTGGCGATTTAACTTTACTGCTAGCGAAAACCGTCGGCGTTTACGGTAAAACCGTTGGCATTGATTTTGCGAGCCAACAATTGGCGATCGCCGCCCAGAAACAAAACCGTCTCTGTCCTCACCTCGATATCCAGTGGCAGGAAGGAGATGCTCTGGCTTTACCTTACCCCGACAATCATTTTGATGGGGCAACCATGGGCTACGGGCTGCGGAACGTTACCGATATTCCCCAGGCACTGCGGGAATTACAGCGGGTGTTAAAACCAGGTAAAAAAGTGGCTATTTTAGATTTTCACCGTCCGGATAATCCTGGGAAACAGGTGTTTCAACAATGGTATCTGGATCGCTTTGTGGTGCCCCTCGCAGAACGATTTCAGCTCACCCCCGAATACGCCTACATTCAACCCAGTATCGAACGGTTTCCCACCGGAAAAACTCAAGAAAAACTGGCTAAAGAAGCGGGCTTTCGGAACGCAATTCACTACGGCATCGTCGGCGATATGATGGGTGTACTAGTGGCTACCAAGTGACGGGGATAGGGGACACATGGGTCAGCGACGAATCTGTATAGGAGATGTGCATGGTCATTACGATACGTTGATGGCCCTGCTGGAGCTGGTTGCGCCCGGAACAGAAGATGCGGTTTACTTCCTCGGTGATTTGATTGACCGAGGCCCCAAAAGTGCGGACATTATTGAGTTTGTGCGCCGTAGTTCCTATCAGTCTCTCCTCGGCAACCATGAAATGATGATGCTAGAGGCGATCGCCAACGATGGCAGCGTCCAGCAAGAAACCTTTATCGCCTGGTACCATAGCGGCGGTGCGAATACCCTCCAAAGCTATAACCACCGCATCCCGGCCGAACATTTACAATGGTTGCGCCAGCGGCCCACCCACCTCGATCTAGGGGATGTTTGGTTAGTCCATGCGGGCCTTTCCCCCCACCTACCCATCGAGCAACAGGGGGCGGAACAATTCTGTTGGGTGCGCAGTGAGTTCCATTCCATGACCCAGCCCTACTTTGCCAATAAGCTGATTATTGTCGGCCATACGATCACCTTCACCTTTCCGGGGGTACAACCGGGACAGGTGGTGCAGGGGCCGGGCTGGTTGGACATTGACACCGGGGTCTACCACACCAAAAGTGGCTGGTTAACGGCCTTTGATATTGATCAACGCCAAATTTATCAAGTGAATAGCCACACCGCCGAAAAACGCCAACTCCCCCTAGATGCGATCGCCGTTACACCCTTTTTATCGTTCTAGTCGCCAGCCTTGGCCGCACAGGTTTTCTTAGAATTTTTCCGATCAGCAGTCGAGATTCACGCTATGATATTTCTGCTCATCACTTTTGGAGAGGTGGCAGAGCGGTTGAATGCGCCTGACTTGAAATCAGGTTTCGGGGCAACTCGGACGGGGGTTCGAATCCCCCCCTCTCCGTACAGATTTTTTTAATTCATTTTTTCAAATAGCGGACTGTCGTCGCCCCAATTGCCGGTTCCCCCATTTGTGAATAAATAAAATTTTTGGGATATTTTCCTGCGCCGCAGCGATGGATTTAGGCAAAATAATGGGAAGCGCTTGCCTGAAAATAATTCTGTCTCCATGTCTAAACCTGATTTTTTCCCGACCCAAACTGAGCCGATGCTCGTGCGTTTAGTGCAAAGTATTGCCTATTGGGTGGGGCGTTTTAAATATCAACTGAAATTGCGGGTGAGCGAGGCAGATCTCGGTAAGATTCGGGATTTGGGAGATGCGCGCGTGATTTTTATGCCCAATCATCCCACCTTTGACGATGGTTTGGTGCTATTTTTGCTCTCAGCCCAGTTGGGGGAAATCTTCCATTACCTGGTGGCCTACGAAAATTTTACGGCGCAACTCGCTGGGTTTTTGCAAAAGATGGGCTGTTATTCCATTCGTCGGGGCCTTGGCGATCGCCGCAGTATTGCCCACACGTTAGATCTGTTGAAACAGGAACGCTCCCGGATGGTGATTTTTCCGGAGGGAGGCTGTTCCTTTCAAAATGATGCAATCATGCCCTTTCGCACCGGGGCGATCCAGTTGCCCATGCAAGCGATGTTGGCGATCGCCAAACAAGAGGGTCAATTTCCCCCCTGTTATCTGGTGCCCATTAGCATCAAATATCGCTACCTCAAGGCCCCTGAACTAATTATTCAGCAGAGCCTCAAAACCCTAGAGCAGAAACTAGAAATTACCCCCAGTGACCCCGAACCCTATGGCCGTCTGCGGGGGGTCGCCCAGGTGGTGATGCAGCAACTAGAAGCAGAATATAACCTCACTCCGGCGGCCGATGATGATTGGAATGACCGGATTGAGCGCATTCGGAACCGGGCCCTCAGCCTCTGTGAAACGGAATTGGGACTAAATTTTCCAGAGGATTTCCCGCTCCGGGAACGGGTTTATAAAATGCAGGCGCTCCTCATTGAAAAAGCCGATGGGGAGATGGCCCTCGACCTCGACACCTACGAAAGCCTCTACCAAACAACGGTGCGTTTGCTGAACTTCGATGCGATCTACGATGGCTATGTGGGGGATCATCCAAGCCCTGAACGGTTTATTGATACCCTCACTCGCCTAGAACGGGAGGTGTTTCGGGTGGAAATCCCCGCGCCCAAGGGACTCCACGAGGGCTGGCTTCGGGTGGGCACGCCGATTAATCTCCAGGATTATGTGGCCCAATATAAAGGCGATCGCCAGGGCACCCTGCAGCAACTCACAGACGCAATGCAGTACGAAGTGCAGAACAACCTCCTCGATATGATTTATCATCCTTAGAATATTGGCAAAAATAAAAATTTCCCCAAACCAACCATCGATCTAAGCTGAAATCACCGTTCCTTGATAACGTTAAAACAGGGTGATTAAGACGCCTCTCAATCCCTTCTACCCCAGCCCTAAAGTGTGAGGAGAATCTACTGTGGATGCCGCCAGTCAACAAAAAATTCTCGGCTATTTCATTGAAGAAGCCAAAGAACACCTTGAAACCTTAGAACAGGGCATCCTGGAGCTGTCGGAGGTGGTGGATGATACCGAACGGGTCAATGAACTTTTCCGGGCCGCCCACTCAGTAAAAGGGGGGGCAGCGATGTTGGGCTACACGAGCATCCAAAAAACGGCCCACCGCCTCGAAGATGCGTTCAAGGTCTTTAAGGACAATACGATTACCGTCGATGAAACCCTAAAGTCTCTTTTTCTCAATGCCTACGATGTGCTCCAAGAGCTCCTCGAGAAGCTGCAAAGTCCCTTTGGCCTCCAGGAAGAAGAAATTGAGAAAATCATGGCGGAGGCTGACCCTCAATTCAGCGAATTACAAAAGTATTTGGATCGTCTCGCCGTCAGCGATAACCGTAATCCTGTCGTTTCTCCAGAGGTTGCGCCGCCGCCGCTAACGCCTGCCCCTATGGGATCACCAACGGCGACGGGGTTTTCTTTTGGGCCGCAAGTTCGTGGCTTGTTGCAGCAAATGTTGGGACTATTTCGCCAGGATGCCACCCCAGAATGCCGCCAGCAACTCCAAAAGCTCTGTATTGAACTGGCTAAACTGAATAAAAAAGCGAAACCTTGGCAAAAATTACTCAAGGCAAGTCATAAGGCGATCGCCAATCCGGCCCATCGTTTTTCGACCCTTGCCCCCATTGTGCTTAAAAGCATCAAAGAAGCTGCTGACCATTTAGAACGCAACGAACCGGAACGCATTAGCCTGCCAACGGATTTAAAAAATTTGGCGATCGCCCAACTCCCCTACATTCTGATTCCCACAGAACCCAAGGAGGCGGCCCAAATCTTGAACAGTGCCTTTAGCGAAGCCCAACTGGCCCAATTGGTCCAGGCCCTGAAACATCGCGCTTAGTATTCTGCAAAGTTTCCGAACTGAACCCGAATCACGAAAATCACTATGGCGATCGCCCCCTGGGTAGTGAATGGTCAGTCTCTTAATGCTTGAAATGGCTGCATCAATGTTGGAGATAATCACAACAAAAGAGGCCCAACCCTGGGGCTGAACCTCCTTGCTTTTTTTAAACTGAGTAGAAATTGAAAGATTGGTTAGAGGGTCGCGGTCAGACGCTCAATCCTTGCCCCTAGAGCCTTAAACTTCCCTTCAAGGTCATCATAACCCCGATCCATGTGGTGTACCTCGCGCATAATGGTTGTGCCCTCAGCCGCCAAACCAACCAAAACCAAGGCTGCTGAAGCCCGGAGATCGGTCGCCATTACGGGAGCCCCAGATAAGAAAGGTACCCCTTTAATGATGGCGTTATTGCCCTTAACTTTGACATCCGCCCCCATGCGCTTAAATTCTGCGACGTGGTGCATCCGGTTTTCAAAAACCGTTTCCGTGACGACACTGCTCCCTTCACAGAGGGTGAGCAACGCCATGAACTGGGCTTGCATATCCGTAGGGAAGCCGGGATAGGGTAGGGTTTCAATGTCCGTCGCCCGGAGAATCCCTTGGGGTTTGATCCGCAGACGGTTCGGCCCTTCGGCGATGACCTTTGTCCCCGTTGCTTCGAGCTTGGCAATCACCGGTAAAAGGTGGTCTGGGACGACGGGAAAGACGCTAAATTCTGACTGGGTAATGGCCCCGGCCACGAGAAAAGTCCCGGCTTCAATGCGGTCGGGAATAATCGGGTAGTCGGTAGCGTGGAGGCGATCGCACCCTTGAATCACAATTTTGTTGCTGCCATCTCCGCTAATGTGTGCCCCCATAGACCGACAGAAGTTTGCCAGATCAACAATCTCTGGCTCCTGGGCGGCATTTTCAATGATTGTTTCCCCTTCAGCGAGGGTTGCCGCCATCATCAGGGTTTCGGTCGCCCCAACGCTCGGATAATCTAAGTAGATTTTGGCTCCCTGGAGCCGTCGTCGATTTCCCTTGACTGTCGCTTGGACAACCCCATGTTCAATAATTACCTCGGCCCCCATCGCCTGGAGACCTCGCACATGGAGATCTACGGGCCTAGCACCAATGGCACAGCCCCCCGGCATCGGCACTTTTGCTTCCCCAAGGCGGGCCAGGAGTGGGCCAATGACAAAAAAGCTCGCCCGCAGCTTGGAAACCAATTCGTAGGGCGCTTCTGCTGTCCTAAGGTGGCGAGCATCGAAATCAAGGCTGCCAGGGGTAGCAACGATTTGTACCCCAAGGGCGGCAATGACTTCGGCCATCCGTTTAATATCCGCTAAATCCGGGATATTTGTCAGACGGCATTGATCGCTACAGAGTAGGGTTCCCGCCATGATCGCCAAGGCAGAATTTTTCGCGCCACTGATTTTAACCTCGCCACTGAGGGGGTGTCGCCCTTCAATTTTGAGAATGGTTTCAGCGGTCGCACGGGTGGGGGTGAGGGGGGCAGAAGTTTTAATGGGTCGATCCTCCACAAATGGAAAGAAGATGGGGGAAATTTTGTCAAATTTTCGTCTTGATTCTACCGGAAAGTCTTGGCCTATGTTGCTCAGAATTACACTTTTTTGTTCACGGTTTAGAATAGGTTCCTTGGTAATAGATAATCTTTTGGCAATTGGCTTGACGCTTTTCGTTCTTCAAGTAATAATTGTTGATTGTGTAATTACATATTTACCTGCGGAACTGGCGGAATTGGTAGACGCGCTAGATTCAGGTTCTAGTGGGAGTTTTATCCCTTGCGAGTTCAAGTCTCGCGTTCCGCATTTATCCGGCAAAAGTTGTTTGCCTTGCCTGAAGCCTTTTGACGACAACGGTAAGGTCGATGGGGGCAAAGATGCTCACAAGTTTACAAAATCCACTGGTCAAGGAGATTCGCCGACTGCACCAAGGGCGGGAGCGGCAAAAACAGGGTCGTTTGTTACTGGAGGGAACCAATCTAATCGAGGCGGCGATCGCCAAGGGATTTTCTTTCCAGACGATACTGTTTACGGCAGCTTGGCAGACAAAATATCCGGCATTGGCTAGTCAACTCAAAGGCGATCGCCAAACCTTAGTTTCAGAAGAGGTGCTGCAAAAGGTGGCAACCACGGTGAATCCTGATGGCATTGTGGCCACCCTCGACCAGGCACTCATTTCCCAGACCCCACCCCAAACCCTCCAATTGGGGGTAGCCGTGGAACGACTCCAGGATCCGGGCAACCTGGGAACCATTATTCGCACGGCAACGGCGACAGGGGTCGATGGTCTGTTATTGAGTCATGACAGCGTCAATCCCAGTAACCCGAAGGTGCTGCGGGCTTCGGTGGGGGCTTGGTTCCAGACGACGCCTGTGGTTATCCTCACCTTTGCTGAACAACTGCAACGGTATCGCGCCCAGGGGGTACAGATTGTGGCAACGCTCCCCCAGGCAACTAAAACCTACTGGGATGTGGATTGGCGGCAACCGAGTTTGATTTTATTAGGCAATGAAGGGGCGGGTTTGTCCCCAGCGATCGCCAGCCTCGCCAACGAAACGGTACAGATTCCCATGGGGCCGGGGGTAGAATCTCTCAATGTGGCGATCGCCTGTGCCTTGATGCTCTACGAAGCCCGTCGCCAGCGGGATCACCAAACTCTTCCCTAATTTCCCGACAGTTGGGTTTTGAGCGTCTCCAGTACCATTTGAGCATGGCCTTTAACCTTCACCTTTGACCAAATTGCCGCCACTTGACCTTGGGGATCGATTAAAAACGTGCTCCGAACAATCCCCATATATTCTTTGCCCATAAATTTTTTTAGTTGCCAGACCCCATAGGCCTCAGCGGTTTGATGGTCGGGATCGCTCAACAATTCAATGGTTAACTCTTTTTTTTCAATGAAGCGGCCATGGGATTTTTCCGAATCGGGACTCACGCCTACGATCACGGCATTCAAGGCGGTAAATTCGGGGACAAGGGCCGTAAAGTCTAGGGCTTCGGTGGTGCAACCGGGGGTATTGTCCTTGGGGTAAAAATAAAAACAAGCCATTTGCCGCCGTAGTCCACCAGGGTACGGGCTTCACCTTGGGCATTGGTGAGGGCAAAATCAGGGGCTGCTTGGCCAATCGTCAGGGTCGTCATGGAATTAGGCGTTCACTTGAAAATTTATAATCGTATTATTCCTTAGGCCAAAGCAGATCTCTAGAGTGAGATTTGAGCAAAGCCTTGCATTGCCCCAAGATTTTTCCAGACGACCCAATCCTTGGGAAAAGTCTAGCGATTTTCGTACCAGTAGCCGATGAGTTTATACACCAGCTTGGCGGCGGTGTACTCAGAAACCACAGAGTCATCTAAGGGGGCCAGTTCCATAATGTCGCAGCCGATCACTTGTTTTTCCCGAAACAGGCGACGCAAAAAGCGCAGGGTGCTGTACCAGTCCATGCCACCGGGTTCAGGGGTGCCGACGCCAGCGATCAGGGTCGGGTCAATGCCGTCTAGATCAATGGTGAGGAAAACTTTTTCTGTTTTAATATTAGCGATCGCCGTTTCGATCCAGTTGGTGTCATTTTGCATCTCCCACGCCCAAATCACTGGAATTTCCTTCGCTGCCAATAAATCCGCTTCTTCCCGACAGAGGCTCCGGATCGCCACGGGCAAACTCGGCAACCCCAAATCCATTACCCGTCGCATAATGCAAGCATGGTTGTGTTCAGAACCTTCGTAGCTCTGGCGCAGATCCGCATGGGCGTCAATTTGCACCACCGTAAAGGGTTCTTGGTAAAACTCCAGATGACCTTGCACCACCCCTGTGGTGATCGCGTGTTCACCCCCCAGGGCAATCACAAATTTTCCATCTTGCAGGAGGTTTTGGGTGGTCTTGCTGGTGACCGCTAACATTTCCTCGGCAGATAGCTCCGGATTCTGGCGCGTATCGGCGATCGCCCCATGGGTAAAAATCCCCACATCAAAGCAAGTTTCCCGGCGCAAC
This sequence comes from Picosynechococcus sp. NKBG042902, assembly GCF_963864045.1. Taxonomy (NCBI): domain Bacteria; kingdom Bacillati; phylum Cyanobacteriota; class Cyanophyceae; order Chroococcales; family Geminocystaceae; genus Picosynechococcus; species Picosynechococcus sp. NKBG042902. Next base: position 67,317 of record NZ_CAWLTV010000075.1, read on the forward strand.
TCATCGTCATAACATTCCAGCTGATGGGACGCTTCTAAGAGTGCATCCGGCCCCCATTCACAACCTTTGCGATAGGTGGTTGTCGCTTCGTAGGGAATGGGCAAAATCACCACCGGAGATTCTGCATAGCTCCGTTCCACTTCAGAACCAATGAAATCTTGTAAGACAAATTGAGACATAGATATTCCCTAACCGCGATAACCGAAAAATAGACCTAAAACTATACGTCAAAACGGTCTCAAGGGATCTGTTGCGGGGGAAAATGGGGTAAAGTCACCAAATTCAACCAAAAAGCAATGATTTGCTGCACCACGGTAAAAAAATCATCCACATTACTAGGTTTGGTGATAAAGCAATTGGCCTGGGCCTGGTAGCAACGGAGGATATCTTGTTCAGCCTGGGAGGTGCTAAAAATAATCACCGGGATCGCCTGGAGATAGGGATCTTGTTTGATCCGATGGAGGAGATCCACGCCGGATATTTTGGGTAAATTTAAGTCTGAAATGATTAGGGAGGGATAAATCCAATGGCTCTGGTTCTCGGCTGCCGACGGTGCAAGGGCTTGTCCTTGATTGAGAAACTGCCAGGCCTGTTCACCATTGGGGGCTGTTTGGAGGTGCAATTCTGGAAAGTATTCTTCGACGACTTCTGCCATCAACTCTAGATAGCCAGGTTGATCATCCACCATCAGAATGGAGCGTTGGATGGCGGTCAAGGAACAAGCAGAATAAATGGGGGCGTTGGGCGTTTGGGTCAAGGGCGTTGGGGTTAGAAGCCAAAGAAAGGGTCTAGGCTACGATGACTCTAAATTTTTCAAAATATACTACCGATCTCAATGGTATCGAACCTACCTAGGGGCATGACCCTGCGGATGCCTTAAATTTTTCTGTTATTTTGCGGCTAAAGGCGATCGCCCCTCAACTTGCTGTCAATTAATCACTCAATGGTGATAAATGGGCAGCGTGAAGTAAAAAGTTGCCCCTGCCTGGGGTTGGGAGGTGACCCAAATATCGCCCCCATGGATTTTGACAATGCGGTGACAAATGGCGAGACCAATTCCAGTGCCGGGGTATTCTTCCTGGGTGTGGAGCCGCTGAAAAATTTGAAAAATGCGCTGTTGATGTTTGGGATCGATCCCAATGCCGTTGTCTGCGACCATAAACTGCCAGTGGTGTTCGGTTTCGGTGACGTTGATCGTGATTTTGGGTTGGCGATCGCCCCGGTATTTAATCGCATTGCTGAGGAGATTTTGCCAGAGGCTCTGGAGTTGACTCCCATCACCCAGGACTTCTGGGAGAGTTTTGGGACAGTGGAGTTGGGTGTGGGTGCGCTTGAGTTTGAGCTTGAGGTTGGCGATCGCCCGTTGGAGACAATCCTCCATGGACACCAGTTCCGGTTTACTTTGACGGGTATTCAGGCGGGAATAACGCAGCAAGTCTTGAATTTGCGTTTGCATCGTGCGGGTGCCGGCGGTGATGTGCTGGAGATACCGTTGGGAGCGCTCATCCAGGCGATCGCCATTGCGACGGGCTAGCAGTTGGGCATAATTGGCCACCAGTTGCAACGGTTCCTGGAGGTCATGGGAAGCCACATAGGCAAACTGTTCGAGTTCTTGGTTAGAACGGGCCAGTTCATTGGTGTAATGGCGTTGGCGTTGCAGTAGTTCCGCCTGGTTGAGGGCAATGCAAATTTGATTGATGAGCTGGCGCAGAAGATGCAATTCATCGGCATTCCAAATTTGAGGAAAATGGCACTGCTGGACACAAATCAAACCCTTTAGCCGCGGTTCTCCTTCGGGATCATCCATAGCACTCACGAGGACGGGTAAAACAGCGTAGGCGACAACGCCATATTCCCGGAGCATAGCATCGTGGGCCGGGGGAAACTTCGCGGCTTCTACGTCGATGCAGGTCTGGAGTTCCCCCTGGCGAAATAGATCAAAATCACCCCGGTTAAAAGCCGCCAGGGGAAACCGATGGTGGAGCATCGAGCGGACATTGGGGTGAGTCGCCTCCGCCGTCACTTTACCTTCAGTTTCATTCAAGATCTCCCAAAAAATCACCCGGTCGGCTTGGAGGGTTTTGCGGAGTTCCTGCACCGTCGTAGTTAACATTTTGTCCATATCCCAGGAGCGCAAAATTTTAACCGTCAAGGAAGCCAACATATGTTGATGGCGACTGTAGCGCATTTTGGTCAGTTCCAGTTGACGCTCTTCGGTGACGTCCCGGGCGCTGCCTTGGATCTGTTGGATGGTGCCCTGGCGATCGCGGATCGGGATCAGACAAGTCCGCCAAATTTGGGTGCAGTCGGGAAGTTCGATCACTTCTTCAAACAACAGCGTTTCACCAATTTCGAGGCAACCCTGGAAAGAATCACACAGTTGTTGCGCCAGCTTTTCGGGAAAGACGGCTTGGGGCGATTTCCCAATGATTTGCCGGGGATAAACCCCCATTTTTTCGCAGTAGGTGGGGTTGACCATTTCAAAGGTAAACTCAGTCACCAACTCGGTCAGGTCAACGGGAGCCGCAGCAGTAATGGCGATCGCCCGGTGGACACGGATCAAAAAAATAGCCTCCGCAGAATGGGTCACAATCCCGGCATAGAGTGCTTCGGAGGCTTCTAGTTCCCGTTGGGTAGCAGTGCGGATCAAATTGTGGTGGAGCAGTTCCGCCGCCATCTTTAGGGCTTGAATCTCTAGGGCTGACCAGGGATGGGTGCGGGCCACTTCGCTGGTAAAAATTAAATGACCCCAGTGGTGGCCTTGGTGGTCAAAAATCGGTAGTCCCAAAAATGCCTTGACATCTAAAAATTCCAACAGGGGAACTAATTTTGGGTCTTGGTGCTGGTGGGCGATCGCCACGACATCACCAAGCTCTAGGAGTTGTTGCCACCAGTGGAGGGGAAATTCTGCGACCTTTTTTTGGCAAGGGGGAGAACCATCATAGGACCATTGTTCAACAATGTTGGGGGGCGAATTAATCTGACCTGCCCCATCCCAATGCCATTGAAAAATAGTGATCCGCTCCATCTGGAGGTGGCGTCCCAGGATTCCCAAGGCCTGATCGAGGGTGGCTTCAGGACGGAAAAGGGCCTGGGAAAATTTGACCAGAATGGTGGTGAGCTGGAGATGGGTTTCTAGGGGACGGGGGGCTGGCTGACGCACCAAGTCGGAGGATTTTTCCTGGAGCACAGCCCGAAAACCGAGTTCTAGGGTCAACGGCGATAGCTCTCCGGGGGGAATTGCGATCAAGCCAGGTTGCTTGGGGAGCGGAGCTGCGGTAATCACCACCACCGGGAGTGCCAGGGCCAAGCTTTGATCAAGCCATATTTCGGTTAGTGCTTCAGGACAAAAGAGAATGATCAAGTCAGCAGGTTCTAAGGGGGTCACAAAGGGTTGCGATCGCCAACTCAGATCCCACCGAGAAATTTGCTCTAGGCAATCCTCCAGGGGCGATCGCCCTAAATCTTCCCCTACAATCAAAATATGGAGTAATGACTTTGTCAGGGTTGATGCTTGTGCCAGCGGAAGATAGGTCATTGGCCCGGTTGCGATAGATCAGTGCTCATCCCCATTGTCGCGCCTAATTTAAAAATTGCCCGCTGCCCCCTGCTGTGTCCTGTTTCGCCATGTCCCAAACAAGTTTGACCATTATTCCACCCGGTCAGCCCGGCGATCGCCATCTGTTGATCTGTCAGCACCGGAGTTGTCGTGAGCGGGGTAGTGCTTTAGTCCTCCAAGCTTTTCAGCGGGCATCCCTACCACCACGGGTCTTGGCGATCGCCAGTCCCTGCCAAGGCCAATGCCACTTGGGTGTGACCGTGCGCCTGGTACCCACAGAGGTGTGGTATTGCCAGGTAACTCCTGCCGATGTGCCCCATATTTGTGCCGCACTCCACCAAGGCGATCCCCTAGGGCATCGAAATATCGCTAACCCCGTGCGAGCAAAACTTAACCCCAGAATTCATCCCCCAGGGTCGTTGATTTAAGAGGTAACGGCTTCCTGGGCGTTTTTTTGACGATGTTGCACCTCCAAATAAACCAGCAACGCATTAATATCTGCCGGGTTGACGCCACCGATGCGTGTGGCCTGACCAATGGTGAGGGGGCGCACCTTATTTAATTTTTCCCGGGCTTCCATCGACAGGGTTTCCACCGTCAAGTAATCCAAACCTTCCGGCAACTTCCGATTCGCATGGCGGCTAATTTGGTCAATTTGGTTTTGTTGCCGCTTGATATAGCCAGAATATTTAATATCAATTTCTGCCCCTGCTTGCTCTGCCTGGGTGAGCGCCTCATTCCCCAAGCCATAACTGGCGAGATCGGCATAGTGAAACTTGGGTCGCCGCAATAAATCCGCTAAGGTCACAGAACTTTTGATTTTCTGGCCCGTATCCGCCGCAATTTTCTGACCCAAGGGATCCAATTCTTTGACCCGCTCCGTGTGGAGTCGTTCTTTTTCGGCAGCAATATTTTCCTGCTTCGTTTGGTACAAAGCCCAACGGCGATCGCCAATTAAACCAATTTCCCGGCCCAGGGGTGTTAACCGCTGATCGGCATTATCAGAACGGAGAATCAAGCGATATTCCGAACGGGAAGTCAACATCCGGTAGGGTTCCCGCAAATCCTTTGTACACAGATCATCAATCAAAGTGCCTAGATAGCTTTGTTCCCGGGGGAAAACAACCATCTCCTGACCCTGGGCAAATTTCGCCGCGTTGATGCCTGCCACGATTCCTTGGGCTGCTGCTTCTTCGTAGCCCGTGGTGCCATTGATTTGTCCCGCTGAAAATAAACCTTCGACCCGCTTGGTCATCAGGGTGGGGTAACACTGGGTTGCGGGTAAGTAGTCATATTCCACCGCATAGGCTGGGCGGAGCATCACACAATCTTCCATCCCCGGCAGACTTTGGAGCATTTGTAACTGGAGACTTTCGGGCAGTCCCGTCGAAAAACCTTGGATATAAAGCTCTGGAATCGTGCGCCCTTCCGGTTCAATAAAAATTTGGTGGGAGTCTTTATCGGCAAACCGGACAATTTTGTCTTCAATGCTCGGACAATAACGGGGGCCTTTGGAATCAATAAAGCCACCATAGATGGGAGACAGGTGCAGATTATCTTTAATCAATTGATGGGTCTTTGGGGTTGTTCGAGTCAGGTAACAGGGCATTTGTTCACGCTCTACCCAGGCTTCAGGATCAAAGCTGAACCACCGTACCTCTTCGTCCGCCGGTTGAATTTCCATTTTGCTGTAATCGACCGAACGGCGATCCACCCGGGCGGGGGTGCCTGTTTTTAAGCGCCCCGTCTCAAACCCTAACTCGTTCAAGGTTTCCGTCATGCCCACTGCGGCAAATTCTCCGGCCCGGCCCGCAGGCATCGATTTGTTCCCAATCCAGATCGTGCCCCCAAGGAAAGTCCCCGTTGTTAGGACAACAGCCTTGGCCCCAAAACAAGTCCCAAAATAGGTTTGAATCCCACAAATTTCATCGTTGTCGCCTAACACAAGATCCGTCGCCATCCCCTCGCGAATCACAAGATTATCTTGGTTTTCAACGATATTTTTCATCACTGCAGCGTACTCGCGTTTATCGGTTTGGGCGCGCAAGGCCCAGACGGCTGGCCCCCGGGACGCATTGAGCACCCGCTTTTGGAGATAGGTGCGGTCTGCCATCTTGCCAATTTCTCCCCCAAGGGCATCCACTTCGTGGGTTAGCTGGGATTTTGCGGGGCCGCCCACGGCAGGGTTACAGGGTTGCCAGGCGATTTTGTCGAGGTTGAGAGTCAACATCAGCGTGCGGCAGCCTAAACGGGCCGAGGCCAAGGCCGCTTCACAACCGGAATGGCCAGCACCAATGACAATGACATCAAACTCATCTTGAAAATCAACGGGGGTTCGCAGCATTGTTTTGTTTTGGGGAATGATGGGTTAGGACTAGGGATTCAATATTCTATCAAGGCGAGGCAGATTGTTCGCTGGGCAAAATGTGAGTTTAGCCCCTGAAATTTTGAGGATATTTTTGGGTTTGATCGGGATTGTTTTCTACATTTCGTAGCCAAATTTGTTGGGATCAACGGCGGTTAAATCGATATCAGCGAGGCCATATTCTGCCCAACGGCGATCGCACCTTTCGGCAATCTTAGGATCGGACTCAAGGACTTCACCCCACTCGTGGTCAGTTTCGGGGGGAATTTTTGTCGTCGCATCAATGCCCATGCGGCCGCCCATACCGATTTTTTCGCTGGCAAAATCGAGGGTATCGAAGGGGGTATCCGGCAGGATAAACACATCCCGCACGGGATCAACTTTAGAACTGATCGCCCAGACAACTTGACGGGGATCGCGGATATTTACATCCTTATCCACCACAATCACAAATTTCGTATAGGTAAATTGGGGCAGGGCACTCCAGAAAGCGAGGGCAGCGCGACGGGCTTGGCCAGGATAGGCTTTGTCGATGGAAATAATCGCGGCCTTGTAACTGAGGGCCTCCATCGGCAGGAAAAAATCGACAATCTCGGAAACTTGTTGCCGCAGGATCGGCGTATAAATCCGGTTCAAGGCGATCGCCATCATCGCTTCTTCCTTGGGAGGGCGACCGCTAAAGGTAGCCAGATAAATCGGATCCTTGCGGTGGGTCAGGCAATGGAAGCGCACCAGGGGAGAATCCTCGACGCCGCCGTAATAGCCCATGTGATCGCCAAACGGCCCATCGGGGAGCATTTCGCCGGGGGTGATCGTCCCTTCGAGGATAAATTCGGCATCGGCAGGGACTTCGAGATCAACGGTTTTACATTTGGTCAATGCCACCCCAGAACCGCCATATAGCCCTGCAAACAGCCACTCTGACAAGTCCACCGGAATCGGTGTTGCTGCCGCCATGATTAAGATTGGATCGATACCGATGGCGATCGCCACCTCTAATTTTTTGCCATTTTCTGCCGCCTTGCGCAGGTGACGCGCGCCCCCCCGCACCGAGAGCCAATGCACCGTCATCGTATTTTTTGATTGCAATTGCAGGCGATAAACCCCCACATTGGGCACACCCGTTTCACAGTCTTTTGTAATCACCAAGCCGAGGGTAATATTTTTCCCCGCATCCTTCGGGTAGGGCCGCAACATCGGGATCAAACCCAAATCCAGTTCTTCCTGCTCAACAACAACCTGCTGACAAGGAGGGAAAAAACTCCCACCGGGTTTTGCCTTCAGGACATCAAACAGCACCTTGCCAAAATCAATCGCCTGGGAAATCTTTTTCGGGGGCTTCGGCTGTTGGAGCATCGCCAATTTTCGGCCTAGATCTTCTAATTCTTCGGGCTTTTCCATTTTCATCGCCCAACAGATGCGTTCCACTGTCCCCAGCAGATTTACCACCACCGGAACGGAAGTTCCCCGCACATTCTCAAATAACAACGCCGGGCCACCGACCTGAAGCATCCGGTTTGCAATCTCGGCAATCTCTAGATCCGCATCCACCAGAGCCTTAATGCGGCGCAGCTGCCCCCGTTCTTCTACCAGTTTGATAAATGCGCGTAAATCCCGTGCCATGTCTGCCGTCTGAGTTATATGAGTACGTTCTATAGCTTAACGGGTTTATTCAGGGAACAGGGATCAGATATCAGCGATTAAAGGCTCCATAGCATCTAGCACTTAGTGCTATACTCAACCAAGGGGAACGCTATGATTATTTATCAAACACGTACATTTTGGCGTTGGGCAAAAAAGCAAAATATCGCGGATCAAAATCTTTGTCGGGCGGTACAAGAAATTTTATCGGGTCTGCATGATGGAGATTTAGGCAGTGGCTTAATCAAGAAAAGGGTGGCTCGTCCAGGCCAGGGCAAACGCGGTGGTTTTCGCACATTGCTGGCCATTAATCAGGGTGATCGCTGTTTCTTTATCTATGGTTTTTCTAAAAGTGAACGGAGTAATATCGATGAGCGAGAGAAAGAAGCTTTAAAAAAATTGGCTCGGTTCTATCTATCACTGCCTAAACAAGATTTAAAAATAGCCCAGGATGCAGGTGAATTAGTTGAGGTAATTTGTAATGAAACAATCTAAACTTCTTGAAGCGATCCATGAAACCGTTGATGGTTTGCATCAAGCAGGAGTGATGGATCAAATGACGTTACGAGAATTTGAACAGCTTTGTTTGCCTCCAGTGCCGTCATTAAATCCCGAAGAAATCAAAGAAATCCGAGAAACTTGTCAAGTCAGTCAAGCTGTATTCGCTGCGCTGCTAAATATTAGTGTTTCTACTGTACAAAAGTGGGAAATTGGCAAAAAAAAGCCGAGTGGAATGGCATTAAAGCTACTCCATTTGGTCAAGAAGAATGGCTTGGAAGTTGTTCTATTTTGATGTGGGTTTTTTGAAGAAAATCCCTCAGTCTATTTTGTACAGATAGCACCTTGAGAAACTAGGGGCGATCGCCTCTAAAAAGAGGATTCTAAATTAGATCATTTTTAGCCAATGAAAAATCTGATCGACACTGAGCTTGATATCTAACTCTGGTAAGACAGGAACCTCTTGATCCCCTTGGAATAAGATGGGTTGTTGCTGGGGTTCTAAAAACAAAATACTAAGATCATCTGGGTCAATAAACCATCCCAAACGACTGCCATGTTCCAGGCAATAGAGAATATTACCAAGAACCTTATTCGCTCTTTGGTCTGGGGAAAGAATTTCAATCGTCCAATCTGGTGCTAGATCAAAATTATCGGGAACGCTGCCAGTTGCGGTAAAGGGAATTCGATCCCACCGAAAAACTGCAATATCAGGCACGATGGAGCGTGTACCAAAGCTGCATCTTAATTCAGGGAAAGCATAGGCAACTTTTTGGTCTTCTGTGATCTGATTAATCACAGCACAAAGCTTTCCTTGTAAACGACTATGCCTTCCTTTTGGCATCGGCTTCTGAACGACTTCTCCATCAATATATTCGCTGGCAGGTGTTGTTTCTGGTTGCTGTAAAAAAGCTTGGAGGGTTAGTCTTTGGGCGAGGGTGTCTACCATACCAAGCACCTTGATTCGTTGATGATGTTTCTTTAATCCTACTCAATTCTGCAGATGTTGCTTTTGACTTCAAGCATTTGAATTGACTAAGACCACAAAGCACGCCAAACAAATTGCGGTAACGCCAACATCCGTCGCCAGCGCCAGGGTTCCTGATAAAGACGATAAAGCCACTCTAAATGGAGTTTTTGCCAAAGTTTTGGTGCCCGCTGTTTTACCCCAGCCCACACATCAAAACTTCCCCCTAGACCAATCCAAGTGCTGTGGGGACAGAGGTGACGATGCTCTTCGATCCAAAATTCCTGTTTCGGGACACCGAGGCAAGTGAAAATAAGTTGGGGTTGTAACTGTTTAAGTTGACTTTGCCAGTCCGCTGCCATTTCTGGGGTGAGATAGCCGTGCTGGGTCGTGATATCTAAATCAGGATAACGTTTGAGCCAATTTTCCTTTGCTTGGTCGGCAATCCCAGGGGAGCCACCAAAAAAGACGACGCGCCAATCATGGGCCGCAGCCTGGGCTAACAGTTGTTCTGCGAGTTCGATGCCGGGTACTCGGTGTTGTTTTTTACCCTTGAGCTTGAGGTAGAGGACGATCCCTGCGCCGTCGGGAATAATCAAATCTGCCTGCTTAATCACCTTGGCGATCGCCTTACTTTTTTCCGTCATCATCGCAATTTCGGCGTTGAGGGTGACCACGTGCGTTCCCTGATGGTGCTGGATCCGCTCAGTCAGCCATTGGCAATAGTTGGGGTGTAGATGTACCAACACCTGAAATACAGGGACACTCGGCAGAAAAGATTCAGCAGTCAACATAGACGAACGTCAACACCTTAGTGAAATAGACAAAAAATTAGGCGTCAAGATATAGCATCCACTCTAGCAGGCTATTGATCGCGCTTGTCTAAAGTTCTCAGGAAGATTTGGCGATCGCCACTGATAAAACACTTTGCCTGGGCAGTTAGACGCTAAAATTCTAACTCAACCTCTGTTTTGTCCCCCGTCCGGCGCTGATGGTACACATCAAGCAAATCGAGCTTTCCCACTTCAAATCCTTCGGTGGTACCGTCGCCGTGCCCCTACGTCCTGGTTTTACGGTGGTTTCTGGGCCAAATGGTTCGGGAAAATCGAATATCCTCGACGGCATTTTGTTTTGCTTGGGCCTCGCCAGTTCCAAGGGGATGCGAGCCGAACGATTACCAGACTTAATCAATCACAAACACAGCCAAGGGAAAGGTGCTGCCGAAACGGTGGTGTCGGTCACCTTTGACCTCAGTGATCTCGCCCAGCAATATCAAACGGAAGCCACAGAAGCCTCGGAATTAAAGGAATTTTTAGCGCAATTCCAGAGCCACGATTGGACGGTGACGCGCAAACTCCGGGTTACCAAAAGCGGCAGTTATGCCTCGACCTATTACATTAATGACCAGCCCTGTACCGCCACGGAACTCCACGAACAACTGAATCGCCTGCGTATTTACCCCGAAGGCTATAACGTCGTGCTCCAGGGGGATGTGACGCGGATCATTACGATGAACGGGCGGGAGCGGCGGGAAATCATCGATGAACTGGCGGGGGTCGCAGAATTTGACCGCAAAATTACCCAGACCAGAGAAACCCTCAATGCAGTCAAAGAACGGGAAGAAAAATGCCATATTATTCGCCAGGAGCTAGAACGCAATTTAGAAAAGCTGGCCGACGATCGCCTCAAGGCCGAACAATACCAACGGCTTAAAATTGACCTGGCCCGCCAGCAGCAGGAAGAAGTTCTTTTAACGTGGCGATCGCTCCAACTCCAGGAGGAAAAACTGCAACGGGATCTCGCCAGCAGCGCCCAGGAACGCACCCAGTTAACTCAAAATTTGAACGCTTTGGATGGGGAAATTTTTCAGACTGGCCAAACCCTAGAAAGTTTAAACGCGAAAGTAAAAGCCCTTGGGGAAGATGAACAACTTTCGGTTGCGTCCAAACTCGCCACCCAAAAGGCAAAACGGCACCAATGGGGCCAACGGCAAACGGAATTAGAGGAAGACCAACGGCGATCGCTCCAGCTCCACCGCCAACTTTTAGCAACGGTGCAGGTCAACCAACAACAACTCCTACGCCTCGAAGAAGAAAAACTCACCCTCCAGGAAGAAACCCTCCCCCAGCACCAGGCCGCCCAAGCCGCCGCCGCAAAGATCCTCCAAGACAGTCGCCACCGGGCCGATGAGTTAGCCAGTTCTTCGGAAGCTTGGGTACAAGAACAAGCCGCGATCGCCAAGGATATCCAAGGCATCCAAGACCAGCTCAATCCCCGACGCACCGAACAAGCCCTCCTGCAAGAACGCCTTAGCCAGCTTCAACAAACGATTACCAGCCAAACTGAGCAAATTACCCAACTCAGCGCCGATATTACTCAACAGGAAACGGAATTAGCCACGGCCCAAACGGAAATTACCCGTCAGCAGGAAACCATCCAAACCCTTGCGACACAATTCGCCCAACTGGAAGAAAGTCGCAAACTCGACCAGGAAACGGGCGATCGCCTCCAGCGAGAACAACGGCACAAACAACGGCAACTCGATCAGCTCGAAGCCCGTTCCCAGGCTCAACAGGAAGCCCAGGGCACCTACGCGACGAAGGTGATTTTGAACGCCAATTTACCCGGTGTCCACGGCTTAGTTGCCCAACTGGGTCAAGTGGAAAAAAATTACCAGCGAGCCTTAGAAATTGCCGCTGGGGGTCGCCTCGGTTATCTCGTCGTCGAAGATGACGAAACAGCGGCGACGGGGATCAAGCTCCTGAAAAATCAGCGGGCAGGCCGTGCCACGTTCTTGCCCCTGAATAAAATCCGCCCTCCGAAATTACAAACCAATGCCATCCCTCGCTATGCCCAGGGTTTTGTTGATTTTGCCGTTAACCTGATCCAATGCGATCGCCGTTATCTAGATATTTTTCGCTACGTTTTTGGCAATACCGCCGTCTTTGAAAATCTCGATTTCGCCCGGAATTTTATGGGGCAAACCCGCATCGTTACCCTCGACGGGGAGCTTCTCGAAACCACAGGGGCGATGACTGGGGGCAGTCTTGCCCAAAAATCAACCCTCCATTTCGGCAGTATGGCCACGGGGGATTCAGCGGAAATCGTTGCCCTGCGGGAACGACTCGAAGAAATTGAGCACCTGTTGCGCTACACCGAAAATGCCCTCCTCGACAAGGGCGATCGCCTCCAGGATCTCAGCCAACAACTAACCCAAGCCCGCCAACGGGAACGGGAAGCCCAACTGCACCAGGCACAACTCACGAAATCCCTCGAAAAATTACGCCCCCAACTTGCCCAAACCCAACAACAGCAACAGCAGTCTCAAAACGAATTGGCGATCGCCGAAACCCACCTCGAAGATCTCACCCAGACAATTCCGCAACTCGAACAACAATTAGCGGCTCAACAACAACATCTAGCCCGGCTCGAAGCCCAGCAAACCCACCGGGAGTGGCAAGAAATCCAACAGGAAATCAAAGCCCAGGAAGTCACCCTCCAAGCGGCTGCCCAGACCCTCAACAGCACCCAACAAACGATCCAAGACCGCAACGCCCAGCTAATTCGTCTCAGTGAAAAATTAACCAACGACGAACAACGACTCCAGGAAACCCAAACCCAACTAGAAGATCTCCAAGGCCAAATCGCTGTTATCCAAACCCAACTCGATCAAATTGATACGGAAATCCAAACCACTGAAACCCTGCTGGCGGAACTCTCTGCCCAGATGGGCGATGTAAAAAACAACGGGATCAGGCGGAAATTCAGCTCAAAAATCTCCAAAAACAGCACCAAGACAGTCAATGGCGTCTGGAAAAACTCCAAACTCAGCAACAGGAACGGGCGCAACAGCTCGAAAAACTGCAACAACACCTCCAAGCCCAAGAAGCCGAACTGCCGCCAGATCTTGATCCCGCCCATCTGATCCTGGAAGTAGTACCCGAAAAACTCGACCAAGCCCTCCAGGAGATCACAGAACAGATTGAGAAACTGCAGCGGGCCAGCCGTCGCACCCAAAAGAAAATCGAAGATCTCGAACCCGTGAATATGCTCGCCCTTAAGGAATATGAACAAACCCAAATTCGTCTGGGGGAGCTATCTGAAAAATTATCCACCCTCGAACAAGAACGCCTCGAAGTCTTGGCCCGCATTGAACGCTTTACCACGCGCCGCTTCCAGGAATTTAAAAAAGCCTTTGACGCCGTTAACGAAAATTTCCAAAAAATCTTTGCCACTCTTTCCGACGGTGATGGCTACTTACAACTTGATGACCCAACGGATCCCTTTGCGGGGGGCTTGAATTTGGTGGCTCACCCCAAAGGCAAACCAGTACAACGGCTCAGTTCCATGTCCGGGGGGGAAAAATCCCTCACGGCCCTATCGTTTATTTTTTCGCTTCAACGTTATCGTCCCTCTCCCTTCTATGCCTTCGATGAGGTGGATATGTTTTTGGATGGGGCGAATGTGGAGCGTCTTTCCAAGATGATTAAGCAGCAGGCGGCCCAGGCGCAATTTTTGGTGGTCAGTCTACGGCGGCCGATGATCGAAGCTTCCCAGCGCACCATTGGTGTCACCCAGGCCCGGGGTGCCTATACCCAGGTTTTAGGGATTCAATTGTGATGCTTTTTGAGAACTTTGTCAGGGATATTTTTAGGGCTCATTTAATAGACAATCACCCATCGCTAGAAGGTAAAAATCAAGAAATCTGGATTGCGGAATAGGTATTTAAACTTAGTTGGTGAAATAAGTCTATCTTTAGCTAGTTGCGCTTTTTGGAATATTGATAAATGTTTTCTTTGGTTTCGGTCTGTAACGATTTTCGCTGAAAACCAGAAGAAACGTTGTTATTCTACCCAAAACAGACAAAAAATCGATCCCCTGAGGAATCGACCCGAACGAAACAAGTTGAAAAGAATTTTAGTAGTTTATTATGTTGGGATCTATATATATCAGGTGATCCCTTGTTATATTTTCTGTAAAAGATTATGCCTGATGATTGCCAATCTCAACAGATTCGTAACATTTTTTTTATATTTATCGAGGTTTACTTTTGTGGCCTTTTGTAAAGGTTTGTTTCATGTCATCAAAGGAGGCCCCAAGAAATTTTGAAATCCAGACTTCGATATTCCGCACTGGGTTTTGGCGTGTCGCCACGAGGGGATCAATCATCGGCTCCACCAAAATCGTAAATAAACCCAGGCGATTGCCAGCGAGGACATCTGTAAAAAGGCGATCGCCAACCATCGCCACTTCTTGGGGACGCAGATCCATGGCATCCATCGCTTTACGGAGCTTTTTCCGAGATGGTTTTTTTGCCCCGAACAAATAAGGTAACTCTAGGGACTCAGCAATCCGCCCAATCCGTTTTTGGCTGAGGTTATTACTCACGAGCCAAATATCCGCCACCCGTCTGACTTGGGTCACCCACTCCAGCACATCATCTGAGGCATAGCTCTGGCGCATCGAGACCAACGTGTCATCCACATCGAGGATCAAACCCTTTAAACGGTGATGACGGATAATCTCTGGACTGAGATGCAAGATGGTTTTCCCTAAAATTAAGTTTGGCTCCAGTAAATTGGAATTAAATAGCGCCATAACACCTCAGTTGCTGTTGATTTCCAAGCTTTTATTTTAGCGGCTCACTTCCCGGTTTTCGGCTCTGGATCATCTGCAAACTTCCGCCTGCATACTGTTCCTGTTTATGGATTTCAAAGCCTGTGGCGGTGAGTTTTTCGGCTAAATCAGTTTTGATCAGCTGCCAGGCGGTCTCGGTCTCAAAGAGAAACATAAACGTATAGAGACTGGGAACGAAAAAAGGGTTGGTCGGCTGGTGTAAATCGATAAAGGTAAAAATGCCGCCGGGCTTAAGAACACGGTACACTTCCTGGAAAATTTGGCTCAGTTGCGTCGGGGTCATTTCATGGAGGGCGGCACTGGTATGAACCAGGTCAAACTGCTGATCCGGCAGGGGCATTTTTTCGGCAGGGGCAACGACGTAATTCGCCTGGGGGACATTTTTTTCGCCCGTTCAATGGCGAGGGGGGAAATATCAAGCCCGGTGACGTCGTCGCTATATTGGGTGAGAAATTGGGTGGTTTGGCCAGCACCGCAACATAAATCGAGGATTTTTAGGTTTTTGTCTCCGGTTAAGCCCTGGAGAGCAAGGTTCCGAAAACGGGTCTCACCACCGACAGTTAGGGCCGCGAGGCGGGAAATGGTGTCGTAAAGCCATTGATAACGGTAGCTGAGAGTCCGGAGAAAGGTAGCCATGGCGATCGCCTCGGAAAAATATCGTCAAAAAATGCACAGTCCAGAACATAAGCTAACAAAGAATCCCCGACGCTGCCGCGCTATTGCTGGATGCCTCCCTGGTGATAGAGGGCTGTGATTTCTCGCAAAAAGTTAAGGCTCTGGGGGCCAGTCATCGAAACGGGCGAAAAGGTCTCTGAATGGGAATATTTCAGGATAATCTGCCGCACTTCGTCCTGATTATTCAGTTGCAACACCTTCATCGACCAGATCCCAAAGTCGCGCTGGTCAATTTCTGAAAACTCGATTAATTCGGCGTTGGTGTGGCGCGAATCTAGCAAAATGCGATTGTAAGTTTCACTAATGGCCCGCCGACTCCCTTCCAAAATTTGTAAAAACATCAAATCGCCAAAGGCTAACATCCCCGTAATTCCAGCTCGACGATTGTTAAACTCCGATTTCTGCAAAATTTCGATGAGATCGCGGTACTCTAGCTCGGCGATCGCCTGGCTAACGTAGATAAGTCGATAAAGCGCCATGGTTTTGTGTTTCCACCCCGAAATAACGTGTATAAGACTACCAAAAAAAATTCATCTCCGGCGGTGATCAAGAAGGCGATCGCCTGGCTTCTCCCCCAAGCTCAAGGACGACTCTTGGGGAAATTGCAACCCCTGGAATTGAATAAAGCAAGGTTGATGGGGCAAAATCAGTATTGGTTTAGTTGTGTAGTTGAGATTTACCGTGACTATTTGGGAACTTGATTTTTATTCGCGCCCGCTTTTGGATGACAACGACAAAAAACTGTGGGAAATTCTCATCTGCGAAACTCCCACCCGCATCCAGCAGGATCCGACGACCCTTTTCCGTTACAGTGAATTTTGCAGCAACACCGATGTAAATTCGATCACCCTCAAGACAGCCATCGAAAAGGCGATCGCCACCTCCGGCCAAAGCCCCACCAAGATCCGCTTCTTTCGCCGCCAGATGAATAACATGATCACCAAAGGTTGCGAAGATGCAGGCATTCCCGCCGCCCCCTCCCGTCGCACCTATACCCTAATGACCTGGATCACCCAGCGGGAACAGGAAGTCTATCCCCAGGAAGCCAACTACGACGAGAAATCCGCCAAATCTAGCTCCGTCCAATATCCCGCCCTTAATGCGATCGCCCTTCCCGATGCCGTCCGGGGAGATAAAGGAGACAAATGGGCGATCGTTTCCCTCGAAGCTAGTGCCTTCAGTGATTTTGACGAATGGGACATTGCCTTTGGCGAACCCTTTCCCCTGACCCACCTCGACCCCACGACAAAGATCCCCGGTCTTTTGATTTTTTCTCCTCGGGCTGTCCCCCTCGCTGGTTGGATGTCTGGCCTCGAACTCGGATTTCTCCATCTCCAAAAAAATCCCCGCAGTAGCCTCGTCCTCGAAACAGGGGTGAGCGACAGTTGGATCGTCGCCGACCTACCCAACGCCCAAACCCTCAAAGAAGCAGAATCATTTGAAGCCGCCAAAAAAGCCGCAGCAGGAATTCATTTCCTTGCTATCCAAAAAAGCCCCGACGAAGAACAATTTGCCGGGTTTTGGATGCTCCAGGCATAATCCTTAAAATTCTTCCTTAGAAAAACAAACTTTCCCTAGAAAGCGTTCTCTAATGGGCATCAGCCTTTAATTCCTCAACCAAGCGACTCAGGTGATCCACATCCGCATGGTACACCTCGTTGCAGAAATTGCAGGTGGCCTCTGCCCCACCATCTTTTTCGATCATATCCAGCAACTCATCCTGGCCCAACATCTTCAGGGCACCCATCATCCGCTCAAAGGTACAGCCGCAGTCAAAGCGCACCATTTGTGTCTCTGGGAAAATGTTGAGATCTTCATCGCCGAGGAGATCCTGGAAAATATCATGGAGAGACTTGCCCTGCTGCAATAGCGGCGTAAAGCCCGATAATTGTCCCAGCCGACTTTCTAGTTTGGCCACTAAGCTCTCGTCACGGGCCGCTTTCGGTAGGATCTGCAGCAAAATTCCCCCAGCGGCGGTTACCCCCTCTGCACCGACAAAGACTCCCACTAACAACGCCGAAGGGGTTTGTTCCGAGGTTGCTAAATAATGGGTAACATCATCGCCAATCTCCCCAGAAACCAACTCTACCGTACTGGAGTAAGGGTAGCCCCGACCAAAATCTTTCACCGCATAAAGAAATCCTTTGCCCACAGCGCCGCCCACGTCTAACTTTCCCTTCGCGTTCGGAGGCAACTCCACGCCTGGATTTTGTACATAGCCCCGCACGGTGCCATCTGGGCCAGCATCCACCAATAATCCCCCCAGGGGGCCATCGCCTTTGATGCGCAGATTGAGGCGGGCTTCCTGTTTTTTCATACTTGAAGAAATCAACAGGGCCGAAGCCATGGTGCGACCTAGGGCAGCCGTCGCCACATAGGATAATTTATGGCGTTGTCGGGCTTCCTCAGTGAGATTTGTGGAAATAACGCCCACTACCCGAATGCCATTGTCTGCTGCGGTACCGCGAATGAGTTGATCTGCCATAGGTCTAGGAAAAGTGAATTTTTGTAAATTCTATTATGGCAACTTCTCCGTCACAAAATCGTGGTGGGTACCGGAGATTCTCGTTTTAGATTTAGGCCAGATTATTTCGCAATGCGGGTGGCAAAATTCTCTGCGCGGGTCGGAGAAAGGGCACGGGCCTTGAGGATTGCCGCAGCAAGAAAAGCATAGGAGAAAACCCCCACCACCGCCAACAGGATACTACTGAAAGAGCCGACAGTATTCCAAAGGGCATGGAGTAACGAGGAGGTAAGGCAACCAATAATCAGGATCTGCACAGACTTTGAAGGTTTGAGGACACTGAGACCGATGAAATAACCAAAATAACCGCTGTAGGCCATGTGCCCAGCAACGGAACCGAGGATTCTGGGAATGAGCAGTTGTAAACCGAGTAATTCCCCTGTGCCGGGATCGACTTGAAGGGAAACTTCGTTAATGATGTTGGGGACGTACTGACCGAGGGTTTCAATCAGGGTAAAACCGACGGCGGAGGCTGCTCCAAGCAAAATACCATCGAGGGGTTCGGTGACACCAATTTTTTCGCGACGTTTCGGGCCAAACAGGTTGCCGATGCCCATGGCGACGAAAATAGGAATTGCCTTCAAAATTTCTTCCATCAGGCCAGCACCAAAAAACATGCCGACGAAGAGTCGACCCACGCCATCAGCGTCACTGATATTGCCCGGCAGAATGACTCGAAATACAAAAATGAATAAGTCAACAACCGGGGTAACTAACATGAGGGCTGTAAGGAAGCCGGAACCAAGTATAACGATCCAAGCTTTACGCTTACCACAGAGTTGATAAATGTAGTAAAAAGCGGCCCCAGCAATATAGGTTCCCAGTAAAAAATTAAAGAGGCCAGGTGCGCCAATGGTGGCGAACATGAGGACGACAAAAATAACGGTGAGGATCCCCGGCACGAGATAGGCTTTGCTGGAGAGGTCTTTCCCGGTGGCGGCGATGGGAAAAAGTTGGGTCAGGGTGAGGTTGGAGTTGGGACTGACAATGGGGCCGGGGACAGGGATATGGGAACCGGGATCGAGGGGAGCCTGGGGATTGTGGCCTTGGCTCTGGAACTCGAAACTAAAGCTGGGGCCATTGTCTCCGAGGGTGAGGCGATCGCCTGCTTGCAGGATTCGTGAACCCTGTAACCGTTGACCATTGATAAAGGTGCCATTCGCACTGCCGAGATCAACGGCTTCCCAACCTTGACCCTGGGGACGAATCAGAACGTGGCGACGGGAAACAACGGTGTAAAGATTGGGGTTGAGGGCAATCTGGCAACTGGGTTCGCGGCCAATGAGAATTTCTTGACGATGATCAAGGGAAAAATCGGGCAGCAGTGGGGCTTGAACACCGCCAGTAGAAATTTGGCGCAAAATACCAGAAGCGTGCATCGTAATAATTTTTTTCTAAAACGCAAAAGGCGGAGGAGCGCCCCGCCTCAACTTTAGTTATAACGATAGATTGCCGGATCTTAAAGATATTTTTGTAAATTGATACGGGCTGTTGGATGCCTACTCTTGGTTGGCGCGGGTATCTTGGACGGCCCACAAAAAAGAGGCAATGGTCAGGGGAATACTGAGGGCCAGGATAATGGTGGTATTGGTCGCACCAAGATCGGGTTCGCCGGAACTGAGTTCAAACACGCAACCCACAGCGGCGATCGCAAAGACGCAGCATAGTAATAATAAAACACCACTTTTGGGGGTCATCGAAACCATGGTTTTATGCCTCAAAGATTTGGTTTAGGGGATTATAAAAAAGAGTGAGATAAGGGAAAAACAGAGGTTCCTTTGAATCTATTCAGCGAACAACCCCTGTTTTGATGCCAAATTCTAACGTAATTTATGCAGTGACTTTCGCTCGCTTATAGGCTTCGTCGAGAACTTCCGAGAGGGTCGGGTGGGCGTGGACGTTAAACGCCAATTCTTGGACGGGTTTTTTCTCGGCGATCGCATTGGCGGCCTCTTGGATCAGATCCGAAGCGTGGATCCCCATAATATGGACGCCCAACAATTCCCCGGTGTCCTTACGGTAGATAATCTTGGCGATGCCGTCGGTTTCTTTTTCAGCGAGGGCTTTAGAATTTCCCTTAAAATAGGTTTTAGCCGTGGCAATTTCAAAACCACCCGCAGCGGCGGCTTCCTTCGCTTGGGGTTCGCTCATCCCCACATAGCTAATTTCTGGGTGGGTAAACGCTGCTGCCGGAATCGCGGCATAGTCTACGGTCATGGCATTGCCGATCATATTTTCTACAGCCACAACCCCCTGACCAGAAGCGGCATGGGCCAGCATCATTTTTCCGGTGGCATCGCCCACAGCCCAGAGGTGGGGTACAGGTTGACCGTCTTTGATCACCTGCATTTTGTCATTTACCTCAATGAAGCCCCGGCGGTCTGTTTCTACACCAACGGCATCTAAGCCGAGGTTTTTTGTGGCGGGGACGCGTCCAGTGGCGACCAGACAAGCATCTACTTCGAGGTTTTCGACGACTTCTTTAGTTTTTGCGTCGGTGAGTTCGATCTTGACCGGAGAGCCAGGAATAACTTTCGTGGCAAAAACGCCGGTGTAGGTTTCGATGTCACGGCTATCAATTAAGGCGCGTTTTGCTAGTTTCGCAATCTCTGGGTCAAAGCCAGGCATCAGATCATCGAGGGCTTCGATCATCGTAATTTCGCAACCGAGGGCGGTGTAAACGTCGGAAAATTCGAGGCCGATGTAACCGCTCCCAATGATCGCCACCCACTGGGGCAGGGTTTCTAAACGGACTGCATCGTCGCTAGTGAAAACGGTTTTGCCATCGACTTGGATGCCGGGGGGGACAAAGGGTTTCGAGCCAGTGCAAATCATAATTTCTTTGGCGGTGATGTTTTTCACACCGTCTTCGCCAATGACACAGACTTTCTGGACGCCGTCAATTTTTCCCCAACCGCGAATAATATCGACATTCAAACGCTTGAGGCTATTGGTGAGATCGCTTTGGATTTTGTTTACCAAATCGGTAGCATGGGCGGCGATCGCCTCACGACTAAAATCAACCGCACCAACATTAATACCCATCTCGCTGAGGTGCTTCTGGTCGCGCATTTCCCGGACTTTTCCGGAGGCAGCCAACAGCGCTTTAGACGGAATACAACCACGATTGACGCAAGTCCCGCCCATGTCTGCGGCTTCAACAATGGCCGTTTTTAGACCACATTTCACGGCATGGAGCGCGGCACCGTGGCCACCGACCCCCGCGCCGATAATCACCAAATCATAATCAAACTGTGTTTCACTCATGAAGTTTTAATGCTCTCACTCAGCCAATTTCCTTTTGTTAGCTTATCCTAATTGCCGTCCCCCACAGTCATCTCCCCCGCAAAACCGCAATGGGCGATCGCCTGTTGTGTTTGTCGATCTCTAAGGGAAAAAAGCAGTGGGGTTATTCGGTCAATCAGGTTGAACCATGATGTTGCATTTCACACCCCAGAAGTTACTGGCCCTCAGCGTGGCCCTACTGCTGTTTACTTCACCGATGTCAGCGGCGATCGCCACGCCCATTGATCCCTGCCTGCTGCGGGAAGAAAGTTTTGGCTTTACCATCGATGACTATGCCATTGAGCACCAAGATTGGGCAATTCTCAATATCGCTGTCGATTTTCGATACGTTGACCAACCCACAGCCCAGCGGTCAAACTACATTAATTTTGTGCCCCTTGCCGCTGAAATTGAGCGTTTTCTGCGGGAATACCCCAACGAAACAGATTACTGGGAAATTATGAACCGGAATTTAGCCGAATCTATTTTTGCAGACCATCCCCAGATGAGCGCCCTGAAAGTCAAGTTAGACATTGCCAAAAGTTCTGGGGAAGAACCCTATTCTCGCCATAGTGTTGTTTCCCTCACCCGTGACCAGGGTTGCCCCTTGACGCAATAAATCCAAAAGTTATGTTTTTAACTTGTGGGACTCATTACTTCCGGTGTGATGTCAATACCTAATACTTAAACAGCACTATCCACAACCCTTGATCGCTATATTCTTCCGCAGTTGTAGCCGCCATTATTTCAGGTCTAGGAGCCCCTGTTCCTTGAGCTTGGGCTGAAAGCGGAGGTCAATTTTGAGGCCCCGCCCGATTAGGTATTCTTTGATAGTTGCTTCCCGCTGGCGAGCATAGTTTTTCAGGTGTTTGACCATCTCCAATTCGCTGCTCTGCTGGAGGGCTTCCCGTGCTGCTGGGGGCAAATCTTCTTTAATGTCGATGGGTTGCGTCCAGAGGGATTCTGCCTCGCCGTTGCCGGGGGGCACGGTGCCATTTTCTGTTAACCAAGCAGCCCGCATTTCCTCTAGGAGAGTCCGGCTGGGGCGATCGCATTGAAAAATTTTCACCCAATGGCATTGTTCCGGACAACGAATAAGGTGCTGCTGCAAGCTTTTGGACACATCACGAGAATAACCGACATAGCAGAGGGTCTGGCTCCCGTCGAAGATCCCATAGAGACCAATCTTGCCCCCCAGGGTCGGGGCGATCGCCCCATCAGCATCGATATAGGGCAGAAAGTCTAACTCAGCGAGTTTGGGCAAAGACATAGACAATTGGGAACAATGGAAAGGGGCATTACTATTGATCCTAGGTAAGGCCGTCCCCCGGCGAGGGGCGATCGTAAACATCCTTAATGGTTTTCTCTTCAACCTATGGCACAACCGCAGCATAATTTTTACCTCAGCCTCGAACGACGTTGGGTCGCTCCCGCCTATGGGGGTGGCATTTTATTTGTCATTGCCCTCTGTTTTTTTGGGGCCGCCACAAATACGATGGCGGGCTGGTTATATGTCCTCAGCGGTACGATCCTCGCCATTTTATGTTTAGGGGCAATCCTGCCAGTGCGAGCCTTGAGGCAACTTGAAATTCGGCGATCGCCCACGGCCCCGGTTAGCGTTGGGGAAGTTTTAAGCCTCCATCTCACCTTGACCAATGACAGTAAAAACGCCAAAACCCTCATTGCTGTCACAGATCAAATTTCGTCTGGCTTGGGGGCACCCCGGCGGACAGTCCTAGAAATCCTCTCACCCCAGGAAAGTTTAGATTGGGTCTACGAGCTAGATGCCCAAAAACGTGGTGTATTTCAGTGGGAGGGAGTCGAGTTGCGCACCGCAAACCCCTTGGGCTTGTTTTGGTGTCGGCGGCGGCGTTCAGTACCGGGCCGGGTTGTGGTTTATCCGCAAATTTTTCCCCTGAGTAGTTGCCCGATCATTGACCACATCGGCAGCGAAGACAGCACCAAATTTCAGAGTGAAAATCTCTATCAAAACGCCACCGAAGGGATGACGAAGGCGATTCGGAACTACCGGATGGGCGACCCAATGCGGTTGATCCACTGGCGCAGCAGTGCCCGCTTTGGGGAATTTAAGGTACGGGAGCTAGAAATTACCACGGGCGGCGAAGAACTGATTATTTGCTTGGATCATCATTTTGCTTGGGAGGCCGATAGCTTTGAACAGGCGGCCAGTGCAGCGGCTTCTCTCTATTTTTATGCCCGGCGATCGCAACTGAATGTGAAATTTTGGACAGCCCAAAGTGGTCTGCTCAACAGCCGCGCGACGATCCTCGAAGCCCTCGCCCGGATTAATCCTGAGCCATTGGGAGAAAATACCTCTCCATCCCGTCCGGAAGGTTCATTGTTATGGTTAACCCAAAACCCCCAAACGCTCCTGGAGCTAAACCCCGGCAACCGCTGGCTCTTTTTCCAAGGAGCGCCTGAACAGACGGTGACCGGGGGCCATTGTCCAGGTCTCATCATTAATCCCATCGATCCTCTACCCCAGCAGCTACAACGGCAAAGCGATCGCCTTTTGTCCTAGGGTAATCCCAAGCAAACCAGGGCAGCGTGAGCAATTCTCCACAATTGCCGCGAAAAATCCCGGAGGCCCCCTGTATAATGGCTTGCAACCCATCTAGCGTTGACGAAAACCATGGCAAATTGGCACAAAATTTCTGGCAGTGTGACGGCTCCCAAGGGCTTCCGGGCCGCAGGGATCACCGCCGGACTCAAACCTTCGGGGGCACCAGACCTGGCGCTGATTGTTTCTGACACCGAAGCGATTACCGCCGGGGTGTTTACCCAGTCAGAAGTGCGCGCCGCCTGTGTCGATTATTGCCGTCAACGCCTCCAGGAAAAACCCAGCAGTCGGGCGATTTTGTGTAACTCCGGGCAAGCCAATGCCGCCACGGGGGAAGCCGGTTGGCAAGATGCGATCCAGTCGGCCCAGTGGTTAGGGGAAGCCCTCAATATCCCTCCAGAAAGTATTTTGCTGGCCTCTACAGGGGTGATCGGCCAGCGGATCAAAATGGCTGCCCTAGAAACGGGAATCCCCCAGGTGGTATTTGCCCTTTCCCCAGAGGGAGGCGATGCAGCGGCCCAGGCGATTATGACCACGGATCTTGTGTCAAAGGCGATCGCCCTAGAAACAGAAATTGAAGGGCGGCCTGTGCGGATCGGCGGCATTTGTAAAGGCTCCGGGATGATCCACCCCGACATGGCAACAATGCTGGGCTTTATCACCTGTGATGCGGCGGTTTCGACACCACTGTGGCAAGGGATGTTGAGCCGGGCCGTGGCCAAAAGTTTTAACCAAATCACCGTCGATGGCGACACCAGCACCAACGATTGCGTCATTGCCCTGGCCAACGGTCAGTCCCGCACCACGGCGATCACCGATCCCCAGTCCAAAAGTGCCCAACAACTAGAGGCGATGCTCACGGAAGTGTGCCAGTATCTCGCCAAGTGCATCGCCAGGGATGGGGAAGGGGCCACCTGTTTAATGGAAATTCAAGTGTCTGGCACCGTAGATGATCAAGCGGCCCGGAAAATTGCCCGTACCATTGCCGGATCATCTTTGGTGAAATCAGCGATTTTTGGGCGAGATCCTAACTGGGGCCGCATCGCCGCCGCTGCTGGCCGGGCTGGGGTGACCTTTAACCAAGAAGATCTGCAAATTTCCCTGGGGGATTTTCAGCTTATGGACCAGGGACAACCTCTTTCTTTTGATCGGGCAGCAGCCAGTCAATACCTCGTGGATCGTGCTGCCGGAGCCTATCTCACAGACGATACGGTGTTGATTGCTGTTTGTGTGGGCAATGGCTCAGGTAAAGGTACGGCCTGGGGCTGTGACCTCAGCTATGACTATGTGCGCATTAACGCCGAATATACGACCTAATCGATCTGGGGTTGCCAGGGCATGAGGGCATAGACCTGCTTGGGATCATTGAGCGATCGCCACAGTTTGATGCTGGCCTGGAGCCGGAGCCATTCTTGGGAAAGGGGATCACTCGCTTCGATCTGAGCCCCAAATAGATTACTAAAAATTTCTTCTTCCCAAGTTTGGGGCCGGGGATATTCTTGAACAGTGAAATCTTCCCCTAATTCTGCGGTGTCCACGGCATAGGCGATCGCCGCCGATAGCCCCCCTAATTCATCCACGAGCCGAATCGCCTGGGCATCTTCCCCAGACCAAACCCGTCCCTGGGCAATTTGGCGCACCTCAGCTTCCGTAAGACCCCGCGCCGCACTGACCCGGTCTAAAAATTTGCCGTAAATATCATTGACAAAGTTCTGAAAAATCGCCATTTCCGCTTCGGTTTTCGGGCGAGATGCCGTGCCTAAATTCGCCAATTCCCCCGTTTGGACGCTATCCCAGGTGAGGCCATTATTATTACCAATGGTTTGGATATTGGGCAAAATGCCAAACACCCCAATCGAGCCGGTAATGGTATTGGGCTGGGCAAAAATGCGATCGCTTTCGGTGGCAATCCAATAGCCTCCGGAGGCCGCCAGATCGCCCATGGAGACAATCACGGGTTTGTCTGCTTCGCGGATCAGTTTCAACTCCCGCAGGATAATTTCTGAGGCGATCGCACTACCCCCAGGACTATTGATGCGCAGCACGACGGCTTTGACCTCAGGATCCTGACGCAACTCTCGCAGTTGTCGCGAGAGGGAATCCCCGCCAATGGTGTCCGGCGTCCCTTCGCCACCGACGATATTGCCCTCGGCATAGACCACCGCCACGGTATTTTCCGAGGTAACCCCGATCTGGGCTAAATCCTGTTCCAGACTGTAATCGGCCAGATCCACCTGGGGTAAATCTTCATCGAGTTCTGTGCCCGTAAAGGTTTTGAGCTCCGCCAGGATTTCATCAAAATAGGCCAAGCGCGTCACCAATTGCTCCTCTTGGGCCACCTCTGGCAGAAGAATCCCCTGGGTATCAGCCAGGCTCTGGGGCAAGGTCGCGGCAAAGGGGCGATCGCCAGCCACCGTATCTTTAAAATCTGTCCAGAGATCACTGAGCAGGGCCTCGGTTTGTTGGCGATTTTCAGGACTGAATTCCTCTTGGGTAAAGGGTTCTACAGCACTTTTATAATCACCGACCCGCACCACCTGCACCCCGATCCCATATTGATCCAGGGCTCCCTTAAAGAAAAGCTGCTCACTACCCAAACCGTTCATTTCCACAACCCCCAGGGGATTGAGCCAAATTTCATCGGCCAAGGAACTCAGGTAATATTCCCGCTCCGTCATTTCCACATCGTAGGCATAGATTTTCTTCCCGGCGGCTTTAAAGTCCTGGAGAGCTTGGCGCACTTCCCGCAGTGTGGCATAACCATTCAAGCTATTTTGCCGACCATCGAGGAAGAGTCCCGTAATTTTGTCATCCTCGGCGGCAGCGCGGATACTTTCAGTGACATCCCGCAGACTGAGGGTTTCGGGAAAATCTCCGGCAATGACATTCCCAATGGAACTAGAGGGATCCCGGTCTTGGATAATCGTCCCCATATTGAAGATCAAAATACTGTTTTCCTTAGGTTTGCCGCCACCTTCTTGGGCAGAGAAGAGGGCAATCAGGGCAATAAACGCTGACAGAGAGAGGGTTGATAGAAGGCTGAGGGCGATCAGGGTACCGAGGCAACTGCTAAAAACCTGTTTAAAAAAATCTTTCATGGTTGAGGCATTCGGGAGAGAGGTCTTAGTTTTTACCTTAGAACTTGTGCAGGCAATTCGCCCGTTGCAGTTGCTGAAAATTAGCATTGCCCGTACAAAACAGCACTGTCCGCAATTCCAGTAGCAGCAGTTCGACCCACTCGGCCAAAGCCTCTGGGGATTCACTCGCCGCCTTGAGAAAGGGTTGGGCATAGCCAACAAGATCAGCCCCCAGGGCGATCGCCTTGGCCCCATCTAAACCGTTCCGCAGGCCCCCGGAAGCAATGAGGGGAATTTCAGGATCGTAATGGGCGATCGCCGCGAGACAGTCCGCCGTAGGAATTCCCCAGTCCCCGAAGGTTTGCCCTAGATTGCGCAAAAGTTGGTTTGGCGATCGCGCCGCTTCTACTTTTGCCCAGGAGGTGCCACCTGCCCCAGCCACATCAATGACCTGCACCCCCAAGTCCCGGAGACGCTGCACCATTTTGACGGAGATCCCATTGCCCACCTCCTTCGCGATTACAGGTACGGGCAGTTGGTGACAGACCTGTTCAATTTTGCCCAATAGCCCCTTAAAATTCGTGTCCCCCTGGGGTTGGATGCATTCCTGGAGGGGATTGAGATGGAGAATTAGCGCATCAGCTTCGAGCAAATCAACAACTTTGCGGCATTCTTCTACGCCATACCCGTAATTGAGCTGCACTGCCCCGATATTTGCAAACAGGAGAGCATCGGGGGCTTTTTGACGGACTGCAAAAGTAGCCGCCACCTCTGGTTTTTCGAGGGCAACCCGTTGAGAACCAACCCCCATGGCGAGGCGATGGGTTTGGGCAACTTCTGCCAAGCGAAAGTTAATCTGCTGGGCCTGGGCTGTGCCACCGGTCATCGAAGAAATCAGAATCGGTGCACCGAGGCTTTTCCCTAAAAAGGAGGTACTCAAATCAATATCGGTGCAGTCCAATTCAGGCAGACAGCAGTGCTCAAAACGGTACCGTTCAAAACCGGCGCGATTGTGGTGAAATTGGACATCTTCTTCGAGACAGATGCGGATATGGTCGGCTTTACGAACTTGGGTGCTGTCAGTCATGGGTTAGGCAAGGTTTAAGCTCCCCAAATTGTACAGAATCCCTTCTGGGTTCTCGGCGTTAGGCAATGGATTGCAATATTTTTAAGCTGCCAGGGCGATGGGTCTGGCTTCACTGATGCGTCAAAGACTCCAGATTTATCTCCTAGAACAGGGGTAAGATCAGCCTAAAATTTCGAGTATTCCTTCGCCAAAGACCAATAACGATTCCAGATGAATGCCAATTTTCTGACTGCGGTGCTGCTCCCCCTAGCTCTTTTCGTGATTATGCTGGGCATGGGTCTGGGTTTGACCCCCACGGATTTTAAACGGGTCTTGGTTGAACCTAGGGGGGTGATTGTCGGGGCGATCGCCCAATTGTTACTGCTGCCCTTGGTGGGCTTTGGCCTCGCAAATTTGTTTCCCCTCACCCCGGAATTGGCCGTGGGGGTAATGGTACTAGCGGCCTGTCCTGGGGGATCAACGTCTAATCTAATTACCTATCTCGTGCGGGGGAATGTGGCCCTTTCGATTACCCTCACGGCGGTCAGTAGCTTGATCACAGTTTTTACCATTCCCCTGGTGATTAATGGGGCAATGCAATATTTTCTGGGGGCCAGCGCCACCCTCCAATTGCCATTTTTTAAAACGGTGATCCAAATTGCGGTGATTACCCTGATTCCCATTGGGATTGGCATGGTGCTCC
This sequence comes from Picosynechococcus sp. NKBG042902, assembly GCF_963864045.1. Lineage (NCBI taxonomy): Bacteria > Bacillati > Cyanobacteriota > Cyanophyceae > Chroococcales > Geminocystaceae > Picosynechococcus > Picosynechococcus sp. NKBG042902. The sequence continues at coordinate 95,895 of NZ_CAWLTV010000075.1, forward strand.
ATCGTTACGCCCCGAAATTTGCGGCCATGGTCGAGGGCTATGTGAAATGGTTATCGCTCTTTTTCTTGGGTTTGGTCATTGCGGGTTTGCTGTTGGCAGAACGGGCCAATGTGGTGAGTTTCTTCCTCCAGGTGGGCTGGGTAATGTTGGCGCTCAATGTGACCATGATGTTTTTGGGTTATGCGATCGCCCTCGGCACGAAGCTGGATGGCCCCAGTGCGAAGTCTATTAGTGTAGAAGTGGGGATTCAAAATGGCACCTTGGCGATCGCCATTGCCAGTACACCGACCCTTTTAAATGCGCCAACAATGGCGATCCCGGCCGCGATTTATTCTTTGCTGATGTTTATTACCAGTGCGGCCTTTGGTTGGTTTATTCATTCCCAAACCCGGTCGCCAAGGCCAACGGAGAAGGATTCTCGTCCCTAAAAAATATTTTGTTACAAGAACATAGAGCCAAGGCAACCAATCAATACAATGGTTCAAGTCTGCTTGGCTCCTTCGTCATGGGGCTGACTAACGAATTGTGAGGTGTAACAACAATGGGTGTAATTGACTGGGCGATTGTGGCGATCTATGGCTTGATTGTCATTGCCATCGGCGTCATCGCCAGCCGCAAACAAACCAACACGGACGAGTATTTTCGGGGCGCCCGGCAAATCCCCTGGTGGGCGATCGCCTTTTCGATCATCGCCACCTCCTTTTCTGCCGCCTCACTCTTGGGGGGGCCAGGGGAAGGCTATACCAATGGCTTTCTATACCTCCAACTCCAACTGGGCGACCTTCTTGGTTATGGTCTTGTGATCGCCCTGCTTCTCCCCTTTTTTGTGCGGCTGAATCTCACCACCGCCTACGAGTACCTCGAAAAACGCTTCGATGCTAAAACCCGTTCCCTCGGTTCCCTCTGCTTTTTGCTGTTTGTCATTGCCCGGCTAGGGGGATTGCTCTATGCCGCTTCCCTCGTGGTCGCCACGGTGACAGGGATGCCCACCGGCATCGCCATTCTCTTGGTGGGACTCATCTCAATTGCCTACACCGTCGCTGGGGGCATTACCGCCGTCGTTTGGACAGATGTGTTGCAGTTTGCGATGATTTTTGTCGGGATTGGTGCAGGGATCTGGACGGCCGTGACCGGGGTTCCCGGCGGCTTTGGGGAACTATGGCAAGTGGCGGCGGCCAATGATAAGCTTGCAGTCTTTAATTTTTCCTGGGATCCAGGCTCGATCCGGTCTTTACCGACAGCCCTCTTTGCCTACGGGATCCTTGCTTTTGCCGTAGCTGGCACCAATCAGCAATCTGTACAGCGTTATGTTTCCTGCGCCGACGAAACTTCAGCCCGCAAAGCGATTTTACTCGGTTGGTTTTCCGGTCTTGTGGGTGTAGCGGCGACGCTTTTACTAGGGGTGCTGCTATTTGGGTTTTACAGCATTAATGGGGGTTTACCCGCCGAAGTGCCCGCCGACGGTATTTTGTCCCACTTCATTATCAATCAAGTACCCCCAGGGGCTTCTGGCTTTTTGGTAGCCGCGATTTTTGCAGCAGCAATGTCTTCCATTGACTCGGCCCTCCATTCCCTCGCGACTTGCATTACCGTCGATTTCTATGACCGCTACCGTCAACCGAAGGCCAGCGAAAAACAATCTCTACGCATTGCCCAAATTCTGATCGTGATTTGGGGCCTAGTAGGCATTGGGGCGGCGTTTTATGTGGCCTCAACGGGGAAAGATTTACTGGAATTTCTGGTGAGCTATACCACCATGTTCCTGGGGCCATTGCTCGGTATTTTCTTGATGGGGGTTTTGTGTCCTCGGGTCAACGGTACGGGCGCTTTCTATGGGACGGTGGCCGCCGTCATTTTGGTGATTATTGGCTCGAATGCGGGGTGGCTGACATTTCCTGGTATTTGGCGATCAGCGATCACGGCTCCCCTGGGGATTTTATTGGGCTATGGGATCTCCCTGTTGGGTCAAATTCCGCCCCGGCGATCGCTACAGGGGCTCACCCTCTGGAGCCAAACCCAAGGGACTAAACCCCTAGGAAGACCGGGCCTAGAGGAAGATGTTTCTCGCTATGAGGATTATTAGGCATTTGTATCAATAGGCCGAGAGTAGGGTCAAATGGCACGTTGCACCACGGCTCCGCCCAAAAGTTTAACGACAGGGGCTAAGGGAATCCGATATAATTTTTTGGCAAGTTCAATCCATCTCAAGATCGTAAAACCATGGCACTTCTGACCACCGGCAAAAGCTTCATTCGCACCGTAGAAAAGTCTGGCGCAGTTGCAGTCTATGCTCCCCTTGAGGGTGGTTTTGAAGGCCGCTATATGCGTCGTTTACGTTGCTCTGGTTATTCAGTGGTCAATTTGACGGCGCGGGGTTTGGGAGATGTAGCGGCTTATCTAACGCAATACCACGGGATTCGTCCTCCCCACCTGGGTAAAAAAGATATTGCTGGCAGTGGCGCGGCGGTGGGCCTCCGGTATTATGTGCCGGGAATTGCGAGCTACCAATTGGAAAATCTTCCCCAAAAGAGCAAAGGGATTATTCTCTGGATCATTGAAGGGTTTGTGCTTTCTCGCCAGGAACAGGAATACCTTGTGAGCCTGGCTCAGGAAAATCCTCAGATTAAAGTGGTCGTAGAAATGGGTGGCGATCGCCAATTTTCCTTTAAGCCCCTGGCTGACCTCTTGGTTTAGTTAGAGAGCCGGGCGTAATTTTAAGTAACCGTACAAAGCAGTTACGCCCACCACAATCCCAGCGACCATTAAGCTACCGTTAAGCCCCCACAGCCACGTTGCGCCATTGGCGATCGCCGCCAGCCCGATAAACAGCAACCGAAACGCAAAGCTATTCAGGGAAATTAGGGTCGCCCGTAGGTTCGAGGGAATTCGTTCATTGAGATAGCTCAAGACCAAGGGGGTGTTGCAGCCCCGCACAAGATAAATAACGACAATTAATAAAATCCCCCAGAGGTTTTCAATCAGGCCCATCGCAATGTAGGCGATCGCCATGCAGCCCGGCAGGAGCGCAAATAGACGTCGATAGGAAAACCAACGGACGAGGGTGTGAATGCGCCAAGAAATAAGGGCCATTGCCCCGTGAAACAGTAGCCAAGCCCAGCCCAGTTGGGTCACATCCAGACCCCGTTCTACGAGATATTCTTGGGAAACCCACACCACCAAAAAAGAACCACAACTCAAGGACGCCGAAAAGAGCAGGAGCCACCGGAGCGATCGCCTTTCCTGAAAAATTGCCCGAATCTGCGGCAACAAAGTACGCCAGCCCGGTGTTTTCTCAGAGTGCTGTTGGGGCGGTTCCCGGAGTGTCAATGCCAAGGCGAGATAAGCGCCAATGCAGAGAGTTTGTAAATAAAATGGATAGCGCAGATCCCACTGGGCGACCCAAGCACCACCGAGACCACAGATCGCTTCTGTGATGCCCATGATTGCTACCCCTTTTCCTTCCCAGGCGGCATATTTTTCGGTGCGACCGAGGGAAAGCAAACTATCGTAGGCGATCGCACTATCGGCCCCAGAGATTAAACTGCCACCAAGCCCCGCTAAAATTTCGGCCCAGGCAAACCAGCTAAAACTACCCTGGGTACAATAAATCAGCCAACCCACCAACCACAAACTCGCCCCCAGTACCAAACTATTTTTGCGGCCAAATTGATCGGCAAAATAACCCGAAGGAATTTCCCCCACAAAGATCGCCGCTGACAAAATAGCCTTGAGGGCGATCGCCTGGGCAATGGACAATCCCTGGGATTCATAAAACAGCACAATTACCGGAATGGGAAACCAGGCAGATTCAAGGCCCTTGAGCAGCCAGAGGGTTGTTAAATTTTTAGCGGTTAGTTCTGCTGGTCTTAAATACGCCATGTTTTGTCAAATACACCACTGGTTTTATCAGGTGTTGCGAAACTCTGATTTTCATTGCTCGCCTGAATCGCCCAGCCCTTGTATCCATTGGCGATTAAGAAACAATAAGCAACGACTGTCAAGCATAAATCGTCACTACAATGACAAATATTTCAAGGTGCTGCAAAAGACCTCAAAAAATTCAAATCTTACCCTAAGCAAACGTTTTTCGATCGGTTGAGACCGCCCCAAAAAAGGCAGTTTATTTGAGGTTGCTTTAAGATTCGCCCTTCTTTATTGTCGATTTTTTAACTGATTGATCATGGTTCGTTTCACAAATTCTTTTTTACAACCGATGCTACGGGCCGTTGCTCCCCTCACGGTGCTGACCCTCGCTAGCTGTTCTTTTTCCGTCGAGGGCTTATCCTTTGGTTTCGGCAACAGAACCCTCGATGCTGAAAAACTCGAAACAGAAATCTCCCAGGGACTTACCACCCAAACGGGATTGGCGACGACAGCAGTGACTTGCCCTGAAGATCAAGCCATCGAAGCGGGCAATGTGTTTAGCTGTGAGGCCGCTTTGGAAGGAGGCCAAACCCTCGCCATTCAAGTCACCCAAAATGATGATGAGGGCAATGTTAACTGGAGTGCCGATGAGGGCCTCGCAAATCTCCGGGGATTAATCTCCAGTGAGACTTTAGAAACACAAATCGCCCAGGGTATCGCTGAACAACTGAACGTCGAAGCGACCATCGATTGCGGTGCTCCCTATCGGATCTTGCTCACCGGCGAAACTTTTAACTGCACGGCCACAGATAATTCTGGTAATTCGGCTTCTGTGGCAGTAACCGCCGAGGATGATGCGGGTAATGTGGTGTGGCGACTGCAATAAATTAGGCTTCGGGATTCCCGGAGTGCCCCAAAAGGCGATCGCCACCTTGTAAAATACCCACTTAACCATTGAGTTTTTTAACAGCAAGCACCTCAAAGCATTATGGACGCAACAACGCGGGTAGAACTGGGAGAAAATAGCTACAATATTGCGATCGCCAAAGGAAGCCTCCAACAAATCGGGACTTTTCTCCGTCCCCTCGACTTGGGTCAGAAGGTCTTAATCATCTCCAACCCGGAAATTTACGGCCACTACGGCGAAACGGTGGTGAATTCTCTCCAGGCCGCTGGCTTTAGCGTTGATACCCACCTAATCCCTGCCGGAGAACAGTCTAAAAATCTGGCCTCCATCGAAAAAATTTACGACACAGCCTTTAAAAATCGCCTTGAACGCTCCTCGACGCTGCTCGCCCTTGGGGGTGGTGTAATCGGTGACATGACTGGGTTTGCGGCGGCCACCTGGCTCCGGGGCATTAACTTTGTGCAGGTGCCCACAACTCTATTGGCAATGGTCGATGCGTCCGTCGGCGGTAAAACAGGGGTGAATCATCCCCAAGGCAAGAATTTAATCGGGGCATTCTACCAGCCGAAATTTGTCCTCATCGACCCGACGGTACTCAAGACTTTACCCGTGCGAGAATTCCGGGCGGGCATGGCCGAAGTGATTAAATACGGTGTGATTTGGGACGCCGATCTCTTTACGAAACTCGAAGCCGCTGAGCAGATTGATTGCTACGAAACCATTGACCCCGATTTGCTGGATCTGATTCTGGAGCGTTCTTGCCGGGCGAAGGCGGAAGTGGTCAGTCAAGATGAGCGGGAATCGGGTTTGCGAGCCATTTTGAACTACGGCCACACCCTCGGTCATGCCGTCGAAAGTTTGACCCACTATGAGACTTTTGTCCACGGGGAAGGGGTTGCCATTGGGATGGCCCTGGCAGGGGCGATCGCCACCCGGATGAATCTCTGGACAACGGCTGAAACCCAACGCCAAGATGCCTTGATTAAAAAAGCGGGTCTTCCCACCGAATGCCCCAATCATTTAGCGATTGAAGCCATTCTGGAAACCCTCCAGAGCGATAAAAAAGTGAAGTCGGGGAAAGTCCGGTTTGTCCTCCCGACCAAAATTGGGGAAGTTTTGATCACCGATCAAGTCAGCGCCGGCCTGATCACCGACGTTTTAGCACCTGCCCTCTGCTAGAAATTTAGGGGGATGTCTGCTCTGCCACCCATTCGATCACCTGTTTACCGATGGAGACCCCATCGAGGCGATCGGCTTCCCGGACACCTGTGGGACTGGTGACATTCACCTCCGTCACATAGCCACCGATAATATCGAGGCCGACAAAATATAACCCATCGGCTCTAAGTTGGGGAGCTAAGGTTGCGGCAATTTCCCGGTCGCGCTCCGTAATATCCACCTGGGCGATGCGACCGCCAACGGCCATATTCCCCCGGAAATCGTCCCCTGTCGGAATCCGGTTTACGGCCCCAATCGGGTCTCCATCTAGGACGATCAGACGCTTATCGCCTGCCTGGGCAGCGGGCAAAAATTCCTGCACCATCACCGGCTCTTTACCCTGTTTGGTGCTGATTTCCACGAGGGAATTGAAATTGCGATCGCCTTTTTCGATTAACAAAATCCCTTCCCCTGCTTTCCCACCCAGGGGCTTTAAAACGGCTTTTCCTTTAGCTTCGATAAATTGTCGTGCCACTGCCTTTTCTGTAGTGATAATGCTGGCGGGAATCACCGTGGGAAACCGGAGGGCATAGAGTTTTTCGTTGGCGGCGCGGATCCCCTGGGGATTATTCAACACCAGGGTTTTGGTGGGGATGAGCAAATCCAAAATGTAGGTGGCATAGAGATAGGCCGCAGTCACAGGCGGATCGGTGCGCATAAAGACCGCATTCATCTCCGTGAGGGGCAACAATTTCCGTTCTCCGAGGCGAAACCAATGTTCCTCAGCAACCCAGAGACCATTTTCCAAACGCACTGGCTCTAATTGCACTGCCTGCAGCGTTGCCCAGGCCTGGTGGTCAACCACACTCAACTGTTCCATGGTCGTAATCCAAACCTCATGGCCGAGGAGTTGGGCCGCTTCCATAAAAGCCACCGTCGTATCATGGCAGGGGTCAAGGTTGGCAATGGGATCGAGGATAAAAGCCAGTTTCACAGGGAGTTGCTTCCTAAACACAATGGAACCCACTGATCATAATCAATCGCTAATTGAAAAGGCAAAGGATTAGTTTTACCCAAGGGAGGCGATCGCCGTGGCAATATCTAAAGCTAAAAATCGATCCAGGGCTTGGTACATCCAGTGGATCGAACCTAAATCCCCTTGTTGAGTCGGCTGAAAACCCAGGGCCGTAGCCAGTTGGGCATAGCTCGGATGGATGATTAGAGTATGCAGATCACACAGATTGGGAAAATCCCCTTGCATTTTCTGTAATGTTTGCTGGGCATCCACCAGGAAGGTCAGTCGATAAGCCGTTAAATATGTCGGATCAATCACCCAACTGCGAATAAACACCGACACACAGGTTTCGTCACCCACAGTGGCCAGGGTAAATGGATCGACGGCGGCCATCGTACTGAGGTGCAATGCCTTTTTTGCAGGCCGAAAAAAATTCACATCGGAGCGGGGGGCGGTCGGATAGAGCAGATAAAAGCCCACCGGATTTTGATTATCCACACGCCTTAACACCCGCATTCCCCTGGGATATTGTTGTCCCCACTGGCGCAACAGTCTGGCAATCCGGTGGGGCACGGCATCGTTATTTTTGTTCATCCAGTTGTAATTTACCGCGAGCAAATTCGCTACGGGAATCGCATCACAACGGGGATTAAACTCCCCCAAGGTTAGGGAAACAACCTCGTCGGTTTCAGCACTCAAAACCTGTTGCGGTAACGGCAAAATTTCAATGCAGGTGGTGTTGCCGTCGAAATATTTGCGAATCAACCCCAAGGCCGCCAGCTTATCTAGCATCATACCTGCGGCGCGATCGCCGCCTTTTTCCTGATCGCCATAAAACAATTCTGCTGCCTCTCGGTGGGTACAAATAATCGCCCCAAATTGAGTTTGCAATTCTGTTAAGGGGGGCCGTAGCTGCGGCTGTTGCGTTAGTTTCGCCTTCACCAGGAGATAGATCCAAAGACGCAAAAAATATTCAGCCCGCACCCGCGTGAGGCCCACCACCTGCTTTAGCTGGGTCAGCAAGGCCTGTTTTTGGGTAGTAGGGAACCAGTGCTCAAGCTCCTGGAGGGTAATCATGGCTTTCTCTGGAAGTCTAATTACTTCATCCTACTTCACCTTACTTCTACGGGCTTGGGTTTGCTCATTGCGACTACAGAAAATCTTTCCCGACAATGAAAGTAAGCAACGACAAGTCTTCATTGAGGTTCCAGATCATGGCCACTCCTAAATTTGATGCCCCAGCCACCCACACCAATGCTTGGATTTTTCAAACCTGGTTAGCGTTTATTCTGTCCCTCAGTGCCATGGGGATCGGCATTTATCTGTTGCCCCTCAACGGTTGGATGAAAAGCTACCTGGGCATGGGGTTTGTGTTTTCGATTAGCTCTACCATTAGCCTAGCGAAGACGACTAGGGACTTAGAAGAATCAAAACGCATCTTCAATCGGGTTGACGAGGCCAAACTCGAAAAACTATTGGCAGAATATGATCCGTTTAATAAATAGGCATTGGTTCCCAAAAAATTGGGGAGAACATTATTGCTCTCCCCGGACTGAAGATATTGGGCGATCGCCTTTATTTTTTCCTTTATTCCACCGTGACAGATTTGGCGAGGTTGCGTGGTTGATCCACATCTAAGCCCCGTCGTGCAGCGATGTGATAGGAAAGGAGCTGGAGGGGAATCACCGCCAATAGGGGTGACAAAATTTCGTCCACCGCCGCTACAGGTAACACTTCATCAAAGGTTTGGGTCGCTTCCGTATCATCTAAGGCCGTCACACCGATCAAAAGGGCATCCCGCGCCTTCGCTTCCTGGGCATTGGAAATGACTTTTTCGTAAATGTCCCCTGGCATGGCGATCGCCACCACGGGCACCTTCGCATCCAGGAGGGCAATGGGGCCATGTTTCATCTCCCCGGCAGGATAACCCTCGGCGTGGATGTAGCTGATTTCCTTGAGTTTGAGGGCACCTTCTAGGGCAATGGGAAAGTTAATCCCCCGACCAATAAAGATGAAGTCCTGGGTATCAGTGAAATTGTGGGCCAATTCTTCGATGCTCTTTTCTTGATCCGCCAGGATCGACTCAATTTGGGTCGGAATCTGCTGTAATCCGGTGACAATGTGCTGGAGTTTTTCAGGGGCGAGGGTTTGACGTCGGGCCGCCAACTCCAGAGCCAGGAAATAAAAGCTCATCAGTTGCGCCGTAAAGGTTTTGGTGGCCGCAACGCCGATTTCAATGCCGGCATGGGTATAGAGCACTTGGTCAACGATGTGGGTGATCGTGCTTTCCGAACGATTGGTAATACCTAGAAGGCGGGCCTTGAGGTGGTCGTTGTGGTGGAGGCGACGCTCTTTTTCCATTTCTAGGGCGGCGATCGTATCGGCGGTTTCACCGGACTGGGTCACGCCAATGGTCAGGGTATTGGGCATGATCGGTGAAGGAGAATAGCGAAACTCCGAGGCATAGTGCACAAAGGTGGGAATGCCGGCGAGTTGTTCGAGTAAATATTTCCCCACGAGGCTGGCGTGCCAACTGGTACCGCAGGCCACAATTTGGATATGGTCGATGTCGTCGAGAAATGTGGGGTCATTAATACCGAGGTTGATCGGCTGGGCTGCTTCTGGATTGAGATAGACTTCGAGGTTGGTGCGCACCACCGCCGGCTGCTCATAGATTTCCTTGAGCATGTAGTGCCGGAAGCCTTGTTTTTCCACTTGACCGGGGTTCCAGTCGAGGGTGCGGGGGGCTTTTTTGAGGCGATCGCCCGCGAAATTATAGATTTCCATCCCCAGGGGCGTCATCCGGGCCATTTCGCCATTTTCAAGGGTTAGAACTGCCCGGGTGTGGGGAATTAATGCCGTAATATCCGAGGCACAGAAAAATTCTCCCTGGCCAAACCCCAGGGTCAAAGGCGCCTGCTGCCGGGCAACGATCAACTCATCGGGATAGTCCACACAAATAACGGCGATCGCAAAGGCTCCTTCTAACCGTTGCACAGCCTTTTGTACCGCAGCGAGGAGGGGTTCCGGTTCAGATTTCGTCGTTTGGAGCAGATCCGCAATCAGATGGGGGATGACTTCCGTATCTGTTTCCGACAGGAAAGTATAACCCTTACCCTGGAGTTCTTCCCGCAACTCCCGGTAATTTTCCACGATGCCATTTTGAACCACGGCCACCCGTTGCGCCATGTCCAAATGGGGATGGGCATTGTGTTCCTCTGGTTTCCCATGGGTCGCCCAGCGGGTGTGACCAATGCCAATGGTGGCGGGGGTACTGTTTCCTTCTAATTTTTCCCGGAGACGATATAGTTTGCCCTTGGCCCGTACCGAGTGGAGTTTTTCTTGCCAGATCGTCGCAATGCCCGCCGAATCATAACCCCGGTACTCTAGCCGTTCTAAGCCTGAGACCAGAATATCTGTTGCCGCTTGCGTGCCTAAATATCCCACAATGCCACACATAAAATCAGGTCTCCCTACACGAAAAATGAGCCGTTACTATCCTATAGTCTTTAACCTTGAATTTTTGTTTTTGTTCCCTAGAAGCGGTCAGATTCTGGGACTGAGGTCGTTCCAGGTTGATTGAGGAAAAGATTCCCTGCCGCATCATTTTGATAGATACAGTTAATACTCGGTGACCCTTGTAGGCTACCGGTATAGCCAAAGGTATTCATGCGCCGTTTGCAGTCATTGACCTGTTCTGAGGTGACCAGGTTTTGGCGTTCGAGAATCGCCCAGTTATTTTGCCGAATCACACAGCCTGGTTCCATCTGCGGCTGAGTGACAAAGACGTTGAAGGGGTTGAGGGTCACAAAGATTTTCATGTCCGTCACAATGGCACTCGCACCAAATTGTTGGCAAAGTTCAGCATCCGGAGCTTGACGGTCAATTTCCAGGCGAGAATCAATGCTTGTCGGGTTAAGATTGGTACTGGAGCTAAAGCCGATGCCCACCGTCACCCCTAGGACAAAAATTCCCCCAAACAGTGCCAGGGTTGCATAGTTGAAGTTAAAGAGGGACTTTTTGGGTTCCCGTTCGGGATACCTCGGACGGTCGTAGGGAGGGCGATCGTAACGTGAACGAGTTTGACGTTTCATCAGCGGATATCTATGGGGAACAGCGGCTCCATCAAGTCGATACGATACTTTGTTAAGTGATCATTCTATCCACTATAGCGATTTACTACTCCACCCGGAGCTTATCTCGAGGTTTTCCATGGCGGATCGGCACACATTAGTTTTATTGGATATTCTCATTTCGGCGCGGCTCGCGATTAATTATTTAGCGGATCTGAGTTGGACGGAATTCCTCGGCAATATTGTGGTTCAGGATGCGGTGATTCGGCGGATCGAAATTATGGGTCTGGCGGCGCGAAATATTCCCAAGGTGATGCACCCAGAACTCCCCCAAGTGCCTTGGTTTGAACTAGAGGCGATCGCCAAAACCATGAGTGAAGATTACGAGGCGGTCAATATTGCCTTTGTCTGGGATCTGGTGCGTAATGATCTCCCGGTTTGGGCAGAGGCATTGGAAGTGATCTTGCCGGAAAATCTCCACGTCTAGGGATGCTGTTTAAGCCTGTTTCCTATAGCGCCTGGGGCCGACAGTTGTGGTTTGTGCGCCACGGAAATCGCTTAGATTTTGTGCAACCGGCTTGGTTTACCACGGCCCTCTATCCCTACGATCCGCCCCTTTGTCCCGCTGGCCACCATCAAGCTCAGGATTTGGGCGATCGCCTCGCCCCAGAAACGATTCACCACATTTTCACCTCCCCTTTCCTGCGCACGATCCAAACGGGTCACTATTGCGCCCAACGTTTAAACCTCCCTCTGAAGCTAGAGCCGGGCCTGGGGGAATGGCAAAATTCCCATTGGATGACTCGCCCGCCGCTGACCCACCCCAAGGCTTTTTTACGCCAAAACTTTATCCATATCGACTGGCGCTACCAGGAAAAGTATTTACCCGACTACCCCGAAAATGCCGCCCAGGTGCAGCGACGGACGATCCAGACCCTCAAGCGATTACTAAAATCCTATTCCGGCAACTTGCTTTTCATCGGCCACAAAATTCCCCTGGGCATTTGTCTGAATTATCTACTGGGAACAAACCAGACCATTAGCCCCGATGTATGTGCCCTCAATCAATTGGTTAACCTTGGCGATCGCTGGCTCTGGCAACGACAAAATGAGACCGATTTTCTGACCGACCCAGGCATCAAGGTGGCCCCCTAAACCATCAATCCGCCCAGTCGCCATCGAGGAAATTCCCGGAAATATTGTAAGATTGCTCCCATTACCGGGCAAAAATCACCATGAAAAACGAAGCGAACGGCCAATCTTCCCCTTGCTTTCCTGTCAGCCTCAGCGAACAGACCATGAGCTATGACATTGTGCAAGAAGCCGTGTTATCCCTCTGGCAAGTGGTCAATGGCCTGAGTAGTATTCAGCCGCCCCGCCGCGATCGCTATCGCGTGACAATTTTTGGTTCGGCCCGCATTACCCGTGACTCGCCCCTCTACCAAGACGTGCGCCGCTTAGCCAGTGAGTTGACGACCCTCGGCTGTGACATTGTGACGGGGGGTGGCCCTGGTTTGATGGAAGCAGCGAACGAAGGCAGTGTTTTAGCAGATCCCCATGACCGGACAAAATCCATTGGTATTCGCGTGGATTTGGGGTTTGAACAGGAGGTTAACCCCTTTGTCGAAGAGGTGTTTCAGCACCAGACTTTTTTCTCACGCCTGCACCATTTCGTTTTGGTTTCCGATGCGTTTGTGGTGATGCCGGGGGGAATTGGGACAACCCTCGAAGCGTTGATGATTTGGCAATTGCTCCAGGTGCGTTCAATTCATAATATGCCGTTTATTTTGGTGGGCGACATGTGGACAGAATTAGTCCAGTGGGCCGAACAAACCATGGTGCCCCAGATGGCCGATGCAGTAGATTTTGAAATTCCTGTGTGTGTTGGGTCGGTGGATGAGGCGATCGCCCGTTTGAAACTCTCCCATCAGGCCTGGGCGCAATGCTCCCCCTAGCTTTTTTCTGCCCGGTAGGTGTAGAACTGCTGAAAAATCCCCACCGTCTCAAAGGAGTACCGTGGAAAGGGCTCCGGCAAAACGATATCCGTTTGGTAGATGCTAAAGAAAAAATAATTATTGACGCTGGTTTGCCGACTGACGATTTCGCCCAGTTGGGCCTGGCTCGCGTCCACCAGGGTTTTGCAGTAGTTGCGCAGCAAATCGCTTTGGAGATTGCCTAAACCGAGGGGCAGATCCTCGCCCGAATTTTGGCAGACATTATCCTTAAGATAGATGGCAATCTGTTCGCCCGCATAATTGCGATATTGGCTCAGGGGAGGATTGGTTAAGTAGGCGATCGCCCCAAGGACAACAACGCCGAAGCCGCTGACCACACCGCTAATTTGAGAAAATTTCATAAAAAACCTGGACAAAATAAAATCAATTCGATAAGATTATTAATCGTGATTATGGCGAGCGTAGCCAAGTGGTTAAGGCAGCGGATTGTGGTTCCGCCATTCGGGGGTTCGAGTCCCCTCGTTCGCCCTCTCAAATCTAAACAATTTTATAACCGAAGTCAGGGTTCCCTCACAGCCTGTCCCAGGGGATATTTTTTCAGTCAGTACCGGATTTTTATCCTCTCGTAGACCAAGCACAGGGTCATTCAGATAGTGACTTAAGCTTGCAAAAAGTAAACCTTCGTTGAGAGCCTTGGCGTAAAAAACCTTAGCAACAGCTTGCACCCACATTAAATCCAGGGAAAACGACCAGAAAATTGATTCCCTAGAGCCGATATTGTCTTACTGCGGACGATTCCCCACCGGACTGTACCGGACGTTGCTGGAGTTGTTGGTTGAACCAAAGGGCGATCGCCAAACTCGAAAAGAACAGCAGAATCGGCAACCAACGGGGCGCTTGGGTTGAACGCTGGGTTTGGCGTTGGGGCGCTTGGCCACGAACCCGTCTAATTTTTTCGGGCCATTCGGCAAATTCCCGCTCGGTGGTCATGGTGAAATTCTCTAAAACTTGAATGCAGCAATAATTTGTACTTGTGTTTTTTATTATACAAAGTGGCAATCCGGCATTGGGGCTTGGGTCGTTGCTGGGATAGGGGAACTCTTCTATGCTTTAGGGGCAACCATTTTGACCGAAACAATGCAGGACATTCGCCTACTGGTGTTGGATATTGACGGCACGATTTCCGGGAAAATAAACCAAGTGAGTCCCCAGGTTTTAGAGGCGATCCAAGCGGCCCAACGGAAAGGGATCAAAGTGGCGATCGCCACCGGGCGTATGTTTTGTTCGGCCAAGCGATTTTACGAAGCCATTGCCTCCGATGTTCCTTTGATTGCCTACAACGGCGCTTGGATTCAAGACCCGCTACAAACTCTTCCCCATCAGCAGCTTTCGGTGCCAGCAGACATTGCCCTTGATATCCTCGATTTTCTTAGTACCCAGGCTTGGCGATCGCAGCTCCATTTGCACGTCTATCACAACGACGAGTTATATGTCGATGACTTTAATGAGCGGACTGCGGCCTACCAAGAGAGAACGGGTTGCAAGGCAAATTTGCTCACCGATTTGCGGGATATTGTGGCCCAGGCTCCCACAAAAATTCTTGCGGTTTGCCACACAGAAACGGTACCGAAAACCCTCTTGCCCCTCGTGCAAAAACGCTACACCCAGCAGCAAATTTACTGTACCCAGTCCACGGCTGTGTATGTAGAATTTACCTCACCGACGGCGACGAAAGGCCAAGCGGTGAAATTTCTCACTGAAGAAATTCTGGGGTGGCAGGCTGCTAACGTGATGGCCATTGGCGACAATTTTAACGACCGGGAAATGCTCGAATATGCGGGGCTTGGCGTAGCCATGGGGGATGCTCCTGCTGCCCTCAAAGCCGTTGCGGACGCCGTGACAACCTCCGTCGAAGAGGATGGAGTCGCCAAGGCGATCGCCAAATTTTTGCTTTAAGTTAATCAATCACACGAATCGTTTTTAGACTCGGATCATTGGCCCCGGTAATCACTCCCCCCAGTTGTAACGTCTGGCGCAAGCTGGCGAGGGTGGCTGCCGTAATTTTTTCACCGGGCATGATCGCTGGAATCCCAGGGGGATAAGGACAGATCAACTCCGCGCAAATTTGATTGAGACTGGCTTCAAGGGAAACGGCTCTACTGGTGGCAAAAAAAGCTTGGCGCGGCGAGAGTTGTGGCAGTCCATAGCAGGTTTCAGGCTGATCGGTTGAAATGTTTGGCTTGTTTAAAGGTTGTTGTGCTTGATTGTTTTCGCTGAGGGTTTGAAACGCATCGATTAACCGCTGAATATCCTGGTTTGTATTGCCAAAGGTGAGGATAAAAGTGAGCGATCGCCCCAGGGGGAGTTCTGCAATCACCCCCAGAGTTTCCGTCAAGATTTCATCTGCGGCATAACCCGTCAACCCCAAGCCAAAAACATCAACGGTGAGGCGGGTGGGATCAAAATATTCAATACCTGCCTGAGGCTGGGGATCAAAAATTTTTAAGCCTGGAATCGAGGTCAAGGCTTGCCGTGCTTGTTGCGCCAAAGTGAGTGTTTCTGACCAAAGGGTTTCGCCCTGTGTTGCCATTTGAGCGCGGGCCGCATCCAGGGAAGCCAGGAGTAAATAACTGGGACTGGTGGATTCGACGAGTTGTAAAGCGCGGTTGATTTTCTGGGGATCAACCCTGGCTCCTTGTCGATGGAGCATCGAGGCTTGGGTCATCGCCCCTAGGGTTTTGTGGGTTGATTGGATTACCAGATCAGCACCGAGTTCGAGGGCAGTGGGTGGGAAATTAGGATGAAATTTAAAGTGGCTCCCGTGGGCTTCGTCAACAATGAGGGGAATATTGTGGCGCTGGGTGATGGCGGCGATCGCCTTTAAATTTGGACAAACCCCTTGATAGGTGGGAGAAAGAACAAAAACCGCTTTAATATCAGGATGAATTTGCAAGGCTTGCTCGACAGATTCTGGCGTTAAACCATAACTCAAATCCCATTGGGGATTGTAGGGCGGATTCACAAAAACTGGCATCGCCCCAGACAAAATCAAGCCGGAAATGGCCGATTGATGGACATTGCGGGGTAAGAGAATTTCTTCCCCTTCCCCCACCGTCGCTAAAATGGCGGCGATAATCCCACAGGTGGAACCATTGACCAAAAACCAGGTTTGATCAGCCCCAAAGATTTCAGCAGCTAGGGTTTGAGCCTCTAAAATCACCCCTTCTGGCGCAAATAAATTATCGAGACCGGGGAGTTCCGGTAAATCTGCCCGAAAAATTTCCTTCCCCCAGGCCTGTGCCAACCCAGAAAAAATCCCCTGACCACCTTTGTGACCGGGGGCATAGAAGGCTGCATGGTTATCGTGGGCGAGGGTGAGCAGGCGCGAAAACAGGGGCATCATTAATTTAAGTCAGGGAAGCTAAGGTTGTGGTCACCAGGGCAGTGACATCATGCACCGCAGGTAAACTATCCACCACCATTGCCGTACAAAGCAACATCATGTAAAGAATCGAATATTTAAACATTGACTTTGCTAGGGGCTGATCAAAGGGATTTTGCTTCAATTCCCAGGCTTTTTGGATAAAAATGGCTCCCAGCACTAAGGCGGCGATCGCATAAAACAGCCCAGATGCGTGGAACGGGAACACCAGCAACAAACTAAAGGGCACAACGATTAATGTATAAATCCAAATTTGATCGACGGTTATTTTTTCGCCCTTGACCACGGGCAGCATCGGCACCTCAACTTCTGCATAATCTTCTTTGATCATCAAGGCCAAGGCCCAGAAATGGGGCGGCGTCCAGAGGAAAATCAGCGCAAACAAAATCCAGGCGGACCAATCCAACTGACCCGTAACCGCCGCCCAACCGACTAGGGGCGGAATCGAACCTGCGGCCCCACCGATCACAATATTTTGTACGTGGTGTCGTTTCAGCCAGTGGGTATAAACCAGCATATAAAACACAATGCCCGATAACGCTAAACAGGCGCTGAGCAGGTTCACAAATACCGTTAACAGGGAAAAAGACAAACTCCCCAAAATCAGCGCAAAAATTAAGGCATGGCGTGGTTGAACGCGACCGGAAGGAATGGGCCGCTTACGGGTGCGCTGCATCGAAAAGTCGATGTCCTGGTCATAGATGCAGTTGAGGGTTTGGGCAGAGGCGGCGGCGAGGGTCCCCCCCAGCAACGTAATCAGTAACTTTACCGGGTCAATGTGACCATGGGAGGCAATCCACATCGAAGCAGCGGTGGTAATCAGCAGTAGAGGAATAATGCGGGGTTTGGTGAGTTGGTAATAGCTTTTGATAACCGCCCAAAAGTTTTCATGGTGCGGAGAAAGGCTGGTGCCGAGCATAAAAATACCTGAATTTAATTAAAGACGCAGAGGAATGGAGAGATAGGGTTTGACTTAACTGGTGTGGGGCTGGCGATCGCGGAACGCAAAAACAGAAAACATCGCCAAAGTCCCAAGGAGGCTCGCCCCAACGGCCTGGTGGGTCACGGTGAGGGGTTCCACTTGCAGATGTAATTTAAAGGTGGCCACCCCAATCAAAATTTGTAAGCACACCAGTAACATGGCGACATTGGCCAGGCTGCGGAGAGTAGGGTGGAGCGCTGGCGTCCGCCAAGCCATGATCACAGTGACGAGCGTTGCGAGAGTAGCAGGGACAACACCGACGATGTGACTGTCCATCACCACACACATATCTCCTTGGAAAAAGCACTGGTGCAAGGCCCACTGGGAGGCGACTAAACCTCCGGACAGGCTTTGGAGATAAATAAAAATGGCTGCCGTCAAACCAAACCAAGGTAATTTTCCGGCGGTGCCGTTGCCGCGATAGTCACTCAAACAACTCCCAATGGTTAGCAGGGTAACAAAAAAGAAGAGGGCCGTACCTAGGTGGGCTGTGACGATATCAAAGCGTAGCAGTTCGGTGACGGTTAATCCTCCTAGGATCCCTTGAAACACAATCAAAAACAGGGCAAAGCTCGCAGCCCATGGCAGCCAACGGGGTAGTGCCGTCCGGAACCAGAGGGTGAGTCCCACCAAGGCGATCGCCGAGAGACCGATCAACATCGCGTCTAAACGGTGGAACCACTCCAAGAAAACCTGTAAATTCATCTGTTGGGTCGGCACCAGTTGCCCGTAGCACAGGGGCCAATCTGGACAAGCCAGTCCCGCATTCATCACCCGTGTTGCACTGCCAATCGCCATTAACAACAAGGTGGCGATCGCCATTTTCCAAACCAAACGGCGAACCCATGTTTTCACCTGATCACTCGCTGGTGAAAAAGAATTTGGAGATGAAATGGAATGAGCCATAAAGCCTCCTCACAAAACGCTTAACAATCTACGGAGTCAGAACTGCCACAGATGTAAATAGCTACACAAATTAGATTTTAGGCTAAGAAAAATAGCTAAATCTCATTAATTAACACTGTAGTGAACCCATTTAGACGCTGCTGTTCAGCGACCTATCCTGTACAAATTCTTTACATTTAAGCAACGAATAACCGAGGAAATCTAAATATAATCTTAAGTTTTTGGCTAGATAGATTACATAATTGAGTTTTAAATAACCTTGATACAAAATCATCAAGATTTGTCATCAGTCAACCATGAAGATTATGACAAACCAAAGGCATTTCCAAACAGTTTGTTTTAACGTGGTAACCAGCAGTTATTCCAAAAAAGCTCCAAAATTTCCCGTGAATATTCCCAATAGCATCACGACCTTGATCGCTGGAATTGCCATTACCCTCATCAGTCTCTGGTACGGTCAAAACCATGGTTTACTACCCGTTGCCGCCTCCGCCGACGCCAATGATGTCGATGAATTGTTTAATCTGATGATGACCATTGCCACTGGTCTTTTTATCTTGATTGAAGGGGTTTTGGTGATTTGTCTGATTCGATTTCGCCGCAAGCAGGGGGATTTGACTGACGGCCCGGCGATCGAAGGCAATGTTCCCCTAGAGATTGTCTGGACAGCGATCCCCACCGTCATCGTCTTTATTTTGGCGATCTATAGCTTTGAAATCTACAACAAAATGGGCGGCCTCGACCCGATGGTCTCTGGGGGCGGTATGGCCATGGCTCACCATCATCAACACAACCCCAATACCATGGACAACATGGTGGCAATGGAACCAGATTCTAAAATTGCCATTGGCATTGGTAAATCCATGTCGGCCAACGATGAAGACCCTTTAGTGGTTGACGTGAATGGCCTACAATATGCCTGGATTTTCACTTACCCCGATACGGGGATTGTCTCCGGGGATCTCCATGTGCCTGTGGATCGTCCAATTCAACTCAACATGAAAGCAGCAGACGTGATCCATGCTTTCTGGCTCCCAGAATTTCGCATTAAACAAGATGTGATGCCCGGTCAGGTTTCACAATTGAGCTTTGTGGCCAACCGAGAAGGCACCTACCCAGTTATTTGCGCAGAATTGTGCGGCTCTTACCATGGCGGCATGAAAACCACGATGACCGTTGAAACGGCAGAGGGTTATGACCAATGGGTGCAGTCGCGCACAGTGGCGCTGCAAGATGGCGAGGGTCAACCGCTACCCGTCGATTCTACGGCCTTAACCGATGCAGCATTTCTCCAGGCCTACGCCGAGGAGATGGGGATTATTGAAAATACCCTAGAGCAGATTCCCCATAATCCTTTGGGAATGATGTCGATGGCCCAGTAAGGTCAGGCTTTTTCCAACAATTAAACCAACTAAACCTGTAACTAATTTTTTAGTAAACGCACGATAACTAATCAACGATCAACCATGAGTGACGCGACAATACACCATGCGGGCGATCGCAAATGGACGGACTACTTCACCTTTTGTACTGACCACAAAGTCATCGGGATTCAATATCTCGTTACGGCTTTCTTGTTTTACTTCATTGGTGGTGCATTAGCAGAGATTGTCCGCACAGAACTTGCGACCCCAGACCCAGACTTTGTTTCTCCCGAAGTCTATAACCAAATGTTTACGATGCACGGCACGATCATGATCTTCTTATGGATTGTGCCCGCCGGAGCCGCCTTTGCCAATTACTTGATCCCGCTGATGATCGGTGCGGATGATATGGCTTTCCCCCGGTTAAATGCCGTGGCCTTTTGGATGCAGCCCGTCGGCGGTATTCTCCTGATTCTGAGCTTCTTTGTGGGCGCCCCCCAGGCGGGTTGGACGTCCTATCCGCCCTTGAGTTTGATCTCTGGGAAGTGGGGCGAAGAACTCTGGATTTTATGTCTGCTGATTTTGGGGACGGCTTCAATTTTGGGGGCGATTAATTTTGTCACCACGATTTTTAAGATGCGCGCCCCGGACATGGACATCCACAGTATGCCGCTGTTCTGTTGGGCGATGCTGGCGACTTCGGCGTTAATTTTGCTTTCGACTCCGGTTTTGGCGGCGGCTTTGATTTTGCTGTCCTTTGACCTGATGGCGGGCACAGCCTTTTTTAACCCGACGGGGGGCGGTGATCCGATTGTCTATCAGCACTTATTTTGGTTCTATTCCCACCCTGCGGTGTACATTATGGTGCTGCCGTTCTTTGGGGTGATCTCGGAAATTTTACCGGTCCACTCCCGTAAGCCGATCTTCGGCTATCGGGCGATCGCCTATTCCGGTCTGGCGATCAGTTTTCTGGGTTTAATCGTCTGGGCGCACCACATGTTTACCAGTGGCACCCCTGGCTGGCTGCGGATGTTCTTTATGGCAACAACGATGCTCGTAGCCGTACCGACGGGGATCAAGATCTTTAGCTGGTGTGCAACCCTCTGGGGTGGCAAATTACAACTCAACTCCGCGTTACTCTTCGCCATTGGCTTTCTTTCGTCCTTCCTGATTGGCGGTTTAACAGGGGTGATGTTGGCAGCAGCTCCCTTTGATATCCATGTCCATGACACCTATTTCGTCGTGGGTCACTTCCACTATGTCCTCTTCGGTGGCTCTGTCTTTGCCCTCTTTGGGGCGGTGTACCATTGGTTCCCGAAAATGACGGGCAAAATGTACAACGAAACCTGGGGTAAAATTCACTTTGCGATGACCTTTATCGGCTTTAACATGACCTTTTTGCCGATGCACTATCTGGGTCTCCAGGGGATGAACCGCCGCATTGCCCTTTATGATCCCCAGTTCCAGCCCCTAAACCAAGTTTGTACCCTAGGGTCTTACATTTTGGCGTTATCAACGTTGCCGTTTTTGGTCTCAATCGTCTTGGGGTTAGTCAATGGGAAAGCAGCCGGACGGAATCCGTGGCGTGCTCTCACCCTGGAATGGCAAACCACCTCTCCGCCGAGTATCGAAAACTTTGATGAACCGCCCGTACTGTGGGCTGGCCCCTATGAGTATGGCATTGACGGGGAACCCAGAGATGAGGATTCCATTGAAGAGATGCTCGCTGAAGTGGCAGAAATGAGTTAGAGGAGTCGCAAAAATGCAAAGTTCAACCACCAATACGGCGATCGCCAGCGATTATCAAGCGCCCCCGACGGAACACCATGGTCATCCTGACTACCGGATGTTTGGCCTCGTGATGTTTCTAGTTGCAGAAAGTATGATTTTCCTGGGGCTGTTCGCCGCTTTTTTGATTTATAAGGTGACGATGCCTGGTTTCACAAAGGAATTAGAATTGCTCGTGCCCACGGTGAATACGATCATCCTGGTCAGCAGTAGCTTTGTGATGCACAAGGGCCAAAGCGCGATCAAAAACGACGATGTTAAAGGTTTGCAGCTATGGTTCGGGATTACGGCGCTGATGGGGGCGATCTTCCTCGGCGGCCAGGTCTATGAATATGCCCACATGGAATTTGGCCTCACGGAGCACCTATTTGGCAGTTGTTTCTATGTGCTGACTGGGTTCCACGGTCTCCACGTGACGGCGGGGCTATTATTTACCTTGGCGGTGCTGTGGCGATCGCGCGAAGCCGGTCATTACAGTGGCCAAGCCCATTTTGGTGTCGAAGCAGCGGAACTCTACTGGCACTTTGTGGATGTGGTCTGGATTATCCTGTTCGGCCTTGTCTATCTGCTGTAATAGCTTCATTTCTTAAATCAATCCTTAAAAAGAGGAGGCCAATAATGTCTCCTCTTTTTTGTTGCTGCATTTATTTTTCACGCTGCAATTTCAACATAGGCAGAAGAAACAGAAGGCTGTGGAATTTCTAAGCCTTCTAATTGCAATCCTTCAAGGTGAAAGGCGATCGCCTCTTGCATATTTTGCGTCACTTCAACTTCTGTTGCCCCTGTTGCGACACAACCAGATAAATCTGGAGAATAGGCTGAATAACCCGTATCGGTTTTTTCGATGACGATTAGATAGCGCATCATTTCTACTTTGTTACTTTAAACCAGCTTGTTTGAGAATACTATTTTGGGTTCCAGGAGCTAGTTCGTCACTGAATTTTCCTGCAACTGTTACTAATCCTAGTTTAGTTGGATGCCTGTACTGACGGTGACTTCCGCGAGTTCTAGTGAGAATCCAACCATCTTGTTCTATGAGTTTGATAATTTCTTTAACTTTCATTATCCATGACTCATACTTGCACTAACAGGGCGACAGCATGGACACAAATTCCCTTTTCCTCACCCATGGCATCTAGTTTTTCATTGGTTGTGGCCTTAACACCCACCTGATCCGGATCAACTCCCAGGGCTTCAGCAAGACATTGAGTCATGGCTTGGATGTGCGGTTTCAGTTTCGGGCGTTCAGCGACAATCACCGAGTCAATATTGCCAATTTGCCAGCCCCGTTCTTGGATAAGTCGATGTACCTGCTTGAGCAATTCAATGCTGTCAGCCCCTTTCCACTGGGGATCCGTAGGCGGAAAATAATGGCCAATATCCCCCAAACTGAGGGCACCCAACATCGCATCCATAATCGCATGGGTCAAAACATCTGCGTCGCTATGGCCATCTAAGCCGAGGTGGTGTTCTAGCTGAATGCCTCCCAAAATGAGGGGACGACCAGGCACGAGACGGTGGACATCGTAACCGTTACCAATGCGGATTTTCATAGGAGTCAGGGGCGGGCATAAAGTCACTGGTTAGGGTAGCATATCTCTTTTTATTTTCTGGGTGTGACGACGATGAATTTCTGGGGCTAAGCTAATTTCTGGGGGAAAGCTGCCTTAGAATCACCTTAAGTAAGTTCACACATTCTGAGCACAATTTTTTGGGTTCAAGAATCCTATCGCGGGAAAAGAGTATGGCAATGAGGCAAGGCTGGCACAGTTTAATCCTGGGGAGTTTACTGCTGGGCACAGGCGGATCGGCACTGCTCTCACCTGTCTTAATACCTCCAACTTTTGCCCAAGAAGCCACCTCTACTACCCAAGAGCGTTCATTCTTTGCGGAGTTGTGGTTATTGAACCAGGGTTTTGTTGGTCTCCGGCCTGACCTAGAAGAGTTCCCTGACAATTTGGCGGCGCTCAACACTGGGACAGCGGCCTTTGATGCAGAAATTTTTCGGAATGATCGGGCTGGCCTGCAACAACTCCAAGAACAGATCCGGTTGCTGGAAGGGCAACTGGCAACGATTCAAAACCCAGCCCAACGGGAAGCTTTAACAACGGCGATCGCCAACCTTGATCAGCAGCTCAATAATCTCGCCAACCTGATTGAACCCTTTGCAGATGGCTTTAATCCGGAAACGATCCGGCGGCTCCAGGAATTTTTAGACTTTTTTGAACGGCGCAACCTCAGTGAAGCGGACTATGGTTTCTACGGTAGCGTCACCCAAACGGAGCTTGAAGAATATCTTGCACAACAGTTAAGTGACCTCAGCGAAACCCTTAAAACCCTGAATGAAACCGCAACCCAAGGGGCGATCGCCCCGGATCTGGCCACCTCGATTGATTATCTCTACACGAGCCTAAGTCTGGAAAATACCGTTGTGGATGATGGCACGACTTTTTCGGCAATGATCCAAACCCTCCAGCGGGATAATCAGCGCCTGCGACAACGCCTGCGTACCACCAATTTTCTCCTGGGGCTGCTCCTTCTGTTAGGCACCGCGACCCTTGCCCTGTTTTATCTACGGAAACCGACCCCAGCAGCTTCGCCTGTCAATCGCTATTTCCCGGATGCGGAACCGGATTCCTTTGATCTCGATCGGCTAGAAGCAAAGCTTATCAAGCGACTCCAAAACACCTACGATCTTTCGCCCAAGGAAAATTTTGCGGCGATCGCCCCGTCGCCAGTAACAACCCAACCCCCCACTATTTCCCTCAACGAAACACCGCATTCACAGCCCCTGGCCACGAATATCCCAGGCGACCTAGAGGCATTCAATCCAGCTTCACAAACGCTCGATTACCTAGAGCCGAATCCTGTGGAAACAGAAATTGATGCAGACACAGACGCTGATTTTCCGGTGCAATTTCTCAATGTCTACGATGCCCTAGTGGAAACCTATAACGCCGATGCCATGGGCCTAGCCCCAGAGGCGATCGCCTTGGCTGTCCAACCGCCTGTGACCCAAGACCCCGAAACTGACGGAGAAACTGAAAATTTCCTGAGCGGGTTATTATTCCAAACCGATGACCAAGGGGACTATTGGGCTATCGAAGTGCAAAATCAGTATTACCTTGTGCCCCGCGCCCAGCTTAAAATCACCCCCGATAATTATGCTTTTTTCCAGCAAACTTTTATCTGCTACGGTAACCAAAAGCCAGATTTACAGACAATTAAATTACTCAAACCTGCTCGCATTGCCACCACAGATCAAGACAATCTTTGGGAATTGGTTCAACCGGGCATTGTTGTTTTAGAAAACGTTGAATCTCTAGCCTAAATTTTGGACGAAATCATTTGGACAAATAATATTTACTCAACCTAGTAACGGCCCTTAATAAGTCCTTTGCGCCCCCGAAACTCTGTGGTAGAAAGCTAAAATTTACCTTAAAATAGCAGCAATTCTGGACAATTTCCGTCCCCTGGTTTTGAGGAGTATAAACATGAGCCTTGCTTGCATCGGCCGACAGCATTTAAGTCACCTGGCGATCGCCACGACTTTACTAACAGGACTCACTGGCGCGATTTACCAATCCACAGCCCAGGCCCAGGCTGCCTATGGTAGCTATGTGGGTGCTGGGGCGAGCGTTGGCGTTTCCTCCGACTGGAACGGTGAAGGTCAACAACTCAGTGCTGTTTTGGCGGCCCGTTATAAGTTTCTGAAATTACCTATTTCCCTCCGGACCCAAGCCTTTATCGGTTCTGGTAGTACCGCCATTGTGCCGACCATTTCCTATGATGTGCCCCTAACCTGGCAACTCGATGCCTATGTGGGCGCCGGCTATTCCTTCGCAACCGGGAGCAACCCTTCCCCCGTCGGCGATCGAAACACCTTGGTGATTCAACCGGGACTTGATTATGCACTACCCAACGGCAACACGGTGCTCTTTACCAATGCGGTGTTTGCCTTTGATGCCTATGAAGGTAAAAATGAAAAGGCCGTTGCGCTCCAAGGAGGGTTAGGTCTCCGCTTCTAAACGGCAACCCGTGGCTTTAAAAAAGTACAATTGAACCGTATGTTAGGCGATCGCCAACCGAGACGATATGAATAGTTGTGTATTAATGGCGCGCATCCTAGGGGAACCAGAACTGCGCTATACCCCCGACAATACCCCCCTGGCTCAGATCACCATCGAATTTCCGGCGCTCCGGGAGGGAGACCCCGCCTGTCGGCTCAAGGCCGTGGGGTGGGGCGATAACCTCAGCCAAGACATCCAGCAAAATTACCACGACGGTGATCAAGTGATCTTGACGGGACGACTGACGATGAACACCATAGAACGACCCGAAGGCTTTAAGGAAAAGAAGGCAGAGTTAGTGATTTCGCAAATCCAAGCTATTGGTGCTGGTCTAGGCCCCACCTCTCCTGGAACGACCATGGCCCCTTCTGCTTCGACTTCACCCGTCACCCCCAGTAATGTGGTGCCCATTAACCCCATGGCTCCCGCTCCTAGTCCTGCCCCGGCTCCCAGTGAACCGGAACCGAACCTCGATGACATCCCGTTTTAGACCGTGAACCTAGGCGATACCATTGTGGCGATCGCCAGTGCCGTCGTCCCAAACCAAGGCAGCATTGGCATTGTCCGTCTATCTGGCGCAGCGGCTCTCCCCATTGCCCGTCAACTCTTTCAAGCCCCTGGTCAGCAGACCTGGGAGAGTCACCGCATTCTGTACGGCTATGTTCGTCATCCCCAAACCCAAGCCATCGTCGATGAAGCGCTGCTCCTGCTGATGCTAGCCCCCCGTTCCTTCACCGCTGAAGATGTGGTGGAGTTCCACTGCCATGGGGGCATTATTCCCGTGCAGCAGGTGCTACAGCTTTGTTTAGGGGCTGGGGCGCGGTTGGCGACGCCAGGAGAATTTACCCTGCGCGCCTTTTTAAATGGTCGCATTGATCTCACCCAGGCCGAAAGTGTCGCGGAATTGGTGGGGGCAAAATCCCCCCAATCGGCCCAGATGGCTCTGGCAGGCATTCAAGGTAAACTGGCTCAACCGATCCAACAACTCCGGGGTCAATGTTTAGATATTTTGGCGGAAGTGGAAGCCCGCATTGATTTTGAAGACGATTTACCTCCCTTAGATGAGCCGCAAATTCAGCGGGATCTGACCCAGGTGCTCGAAAAAGTGGCACAAATTCTCCAGACCTCTGACCGAGGCGAACTATTGCGCACGGGGTTAAAGGTAGCGATTGTGGGCCGTCCCAATGTGGGGAAATCGAGCCTGTTAAATGCCTGGAGTCGCAGCGATCGCGCCATCGTCACAGATTTGCCAGGGACAACGCGGGATGTGGTAGAGTCCCAGCTTGTGGTGCAGGGTATCCCGGTACAGGTATTGGATACGGCGGGCATCCGGGATACAGAGGATGCCGTGGAAAAAATTGGTGTGGCCCGTTCCCTTGCCGCTTCCCAGCAGGCGGATTTGATTTTGTTTACCATCGATGCGGCGGTGGGGTGGACAGCAGCGGATCAAGAAATTTTTCAGCGAATTGTGGCGGCAAAAGCCAATCAACCTTTAATTTTGATCCTTAATAAAATTGACATCGGCCAACCGGAAGCTATTGAAATTCCGCCCCAAGTGCAAGGGGTCGTCAAAACAGCGGCAGCCCAGCACCAGGGTGTGGATGAATTGGAAACGGCGATCGCCAATTTGGTGCAAGCAGGAAAAGTGGGAGCCGCCGCTCTCGATTTTGCGATTAATCAACGGCAATCCGCGGCTTTGACCCAGGCCCAACAAGCTCTCCTTCAAGTGCAAAGCACCATTGCCGAAGGGTTGCCCCTGGACTTTTGGACAATCGATCTGCGTAGTGCGATCCAAGCCCTGGGTGAAATCACCGGCGAAGGGGTGACCGAATCAGTTTTGGATCGGATCTTTAGCCGTTTTTGTATCGGGAAATAGGGTCAGGTGCGGATTTTAAACTGGTTAAGATAACTGGCCCCTTGGTTCGGTAAAAAAGCCCGTTGGTCAATGAAGTGAATCTCTGACTTAAAAGACTCAGGCGGTAAACGCAACCCAAATCCCTGGGCGATCGCCCCGTAGGGTTCTGTAGGATAGGCTGCTGCTACCAGTTCACGGGCATTTTGGGGATATTGCCGCAGCTCAAAATGTCGCCAGCGGACCATCTGGGTGAGGAGCCACAGGCCATGGGATTGCCAGCAATAATTAGCCTGGTCGGGGGCCGTAATCCGTCGCCCTTGGTCGAACCAAATGGGACTATCCCGCCGGGCAATGGGGCGATCGCCGTCTCCCCCGTAGAAATATTGGCCACTGAAGAGGGCGGTGAGGGCGGTGGGATCAAGGTCGAGGTTACTGGCCAAAAGCGGGCCAATGGTGGCCGCATTGGTGGGATCTTGGCAATATTGGCAACCCTGGAGGGTGGCGGCAATGAGAGCCTTAGCTGTATTTGGGTTTTCTTCTCGCCAGCCCGCACTGGTGGTAATCACCGGCCCCGGGTGGCCCTGCCAAATATCCCCTGAGAGATATTGAATAAAACCAGAATCGTTGGCGATCGCCTCTTGTCCCCAAGGTTCTTGGCTGCAGTAACCTTGGATCAACCCTGCCTGCAATTTATGACGCAACTCCGTGGGCGCAAAAGTCACCAATTCTAAATCTCGATCTGGATGGAAACCCAGGGCCGCCCACCAATAGCGATAAAGATAAGCCGTTGTGCTGTAGTCGTGGTCTACCCCAAAGGTTTTTTCCGGTAAAGCCCGCACATAGTCCCGGTAGGCCGCCGCAAATTCTGCAAAATTCGCATAGTCGATGCCAGAACGAATATTATCAGCCCAGGTCTGTTGGCGGCCACAAAAAACACCGCCGTGGCGATGAATCTGCATCAACGCGACCAGATCAACCCTAGGACTTTTGAGCTGATAAATCAGTGGTGTCGAAAAAGAGGTAATCGCCGCATCAAAACGCGATTCTAGTAGCCCCTGCTCCACGGCCTGTTGATCCACCTGGGGATACAGCTCAACTTCCAGGCCATACTGCTCAAAAAAGCCTTGGGTGAGGGCCATCAGCCAGGGGGCGATCGCCAAGTCTGGTACATAACCCAGGGTAAGGGTTTGTTTTTCCGGGGCACTCAGATCTAATACTGACGGAGTTGATTCTAAGTTAGCTTGCTTCGCAGATCTTCCTGGCAGACGAACGGTATCTGGGAGTCGATTGCAAGCAGTGAGACCATAACCCCAGGCAGCAAAGGTTCCGTATTTGAGCAGGTGGCGGCGTTTCATAGGCAAAAATACAGGGAGGCTCCCAAATTTTACGGGTTCGGTTTGGCGATCGCAATTTTCTGTGACGGTTCCACCATCAAAAAATCCCCAGGGCAGCGAGGGGGCACTGGGGATCAAAATCAAAGCACAGTCAATTTTGCTTAAACGGTGGTGGTTGTCTTGGCGGCGTCTTTCTGAAAAAATGCCGCCCGAATGGATTCGGCCATCTGGGCTGGGGTCAACCCGTGGGCCGCTTTTGATTCCGCTGGAGTTGCATGATCCACAAGCACATCTCCAATGCCAAAGCGTTTTACGGGAACAAGCACATCATGATCCTGGAGCGTTTCACAGACCGCAGACCCAAAACCACCCATTAAGCAACCCTCTTCAAAGGTGGCCACTTTACCAATTTGCTTGGCGAGGGGCGCAATGAGTTCAGAGTCCAGGGGTTTCACAAAACGGGCGTTGATCACCGTGGCGCTAATGCCGTGTTCACTGAGAATTTCGGCCACCTGGAGGGTCGAGTGCACCATGGCACCATAGCCGATCAGGAGAATGTCGTCACCATTGCGCAGGATTTCTCCTTTACCGATGGGCAGGGGTTCCCAGCCGTCTTCCATTAACGGTGCACCAATGCCACTCCCCCTGGGATAACGCATGGCGATCGCCCCGTCTGTGTATTCAATCCCCGTGACGAGCATCCGTTGTAGTTCAGCTTCATCCTTGGGTGCCATCACCACAATATTGGGAATCAGGCGGAGATAGGCAATGTCATACATCCCTTGGTGGGTCGGCCCGTCAGCACCGACGATGCCCGCCCGGTCAAGGCAGAAAAAGACTGGTAACTTTTGAATACAGACATCATGGATGATTTGGTCGTAGGCCCGCTGCAGGAAAGTCGAATAAATCGCCACCACTGGCCGCATTCCTTCACAGGCGAGGCCCGCTGCTAGGGTAACGGCATGTTGTTCGGCGATACCAACGTCGATGTACTGTTTTGGTAATTTCTGTTGGAGCTTATCTAACCCGGTGCCAGTGGCCATTGCCGCTGTAATCCCGACAATTTTGGGGTTGTTTTCCGCGAGGGTGGTCAGGGCATGGGCAAAGACCTTGGAATAGCTCGGTGGGGTTGGTTTCTTCGAGGGGAAAGCTTTGCCTGTGGCCAAGTCAAAGGGTTTCTGGGCATGGTAGCCCACTTGATCTTTTTCGGCGATCGCATAACCTTTGCCTTTAACTGTGGCGACGTGGACGAGGGTCGGGCCTTTAGCCTTGTGGGCCTGTTTAAAGGTGCGGATCAACTCTTCGAGGTTGTGGCCATCCACGGGGCCAAAATATTTAAAGCCTAATTCTTCGATGACGGCGCCAACCTTCGAGACCGCCAAGCGTTTCATGCTGTCCTTGAGCCGTTCCATCTCTGGGGTGAGGGAGTCCCCAAGGAACGGGAGGTGCTTGACCTGTTCTTCGAGGTTATCGGTTAAAAACTGGACGGGATCACTGAGGCGGACTTTGTTGAGGTACCGCGAGATGGCTCCCACATTCGGGGAAATAGACATTTCATTGTCATTGAGAACCACCATTAAATTCGTATCGGGTAAATGACCTGCATGGTTGATGGCTTCGAGGGCCATGCCGCCGGTCAAGGCACCATCACCAATGACTGCCACACATTTAAAATCTTCTCCCTTGGCATCCCGTGCCAATGCCATCCCTAGCGCTGCGGAAATACTGGTCGAGGCATGGCCAGCACCAAAATGATCAAACACATTTTCACTGCGCTTAAGGTAACCAGCTACCCCATCCTTTTGCCGGAGGGTGTGGAATTCGTTGTAGCGTCCGGTGATCAACTTATGGGGATAAGCCTGATGACCGACATCCCACACCACCTTGTCGCGATCGAGATCAAGGGTTTGGTAGAGGGCGAGGGTTAGTTCAACCACCCCTAAACCAGGGCCGAGGTGGCCACCGCTTGCGGCAATCGTCTGGAGGTGTTTTTCGCGAATTTGCCGGGCAATCTCTTCCAACTGACGGACGGTCAAGCCGTGGAGTTGGTTCGGATGGGTAATTTCACTCAGGTGCATGGGTGTTTCTAGAGAGCGATCTTATAAAGGGGTCTAGTTCTCAGGATATCAGGTCTAACAATTTTAATCAGAAGATCCCGGTTAGTCTGGATGATCCCGTGGGGTTGTGTGGGAATCTTGGTCAAGGTTCCACAGATGTTTAGGATCTAATATTTACGGGTTTTCGGACTGCACTTTGCAATATTTTTTATTGTGTTTTGGGTACAGGAGTCTGGAGTTGTTGATAAACAATTTGGGCGATCGCCTGGGGATTTTCAAAATGGAGATTATGGCCGCCAGCAACCGTTAAACGTTGGGCCTGGGGGAGAGCCGCTTGGATCGCCTGGAGATCAGCAGGGCGGTTAAATTCACTCTGATCGCCATAGATGAGGGTGATCGGCGCTTGGATATCTTTGAGCAGGGCCAGGTAACGTCGTCTGCTAATGCCATTGAATTCAATGCCCGCCCGGGTACGGAGGAAAGCATCCCAACGCCACTGCACCCCTTTTTCGACGGATTTGGTGCTGCGCTGGGTGAGGAACGCCGAGAGGTCTTTGGGTAGTTGGGGCGTGGCTTGGCGGAGGCGGCGGGCGGCCACTTCTAGGCTGGGGAAGGTCGGGTGCTGGGGGGGCGCGGCGAGGTAATCGAGATGGGTCGTCAGGTGATTACCGGTTTCAGCGTCGTCAATGTCGTTGGGAACAATGGTTTCGACAAGGATCAGGTTTTTTACCTGGGTTTGGCGAATGCCTGCATACATGGCACCGATGATGGAACCCATGGAATGGCCCACCAAGGTAAAGGGGCGATCGCCTAATTGTTTGGCAAGGGCATCTACGTCAGCCAAAAAATCAAGCATGCTGTAGGACTGGGCATGGGCGGATTTGCCGTGACCACGCAGGTCTGGGGCCACAACCCAATAGCCCTGGGCAGCCAACTGGGGGGCGATGAGTTGCCAGGAGGCCCCCTGTTCAAGAATGCCGTGGAGAAGTAGCGCCAATGGTTGGTGGCGATCGCCCCACTCACAGAGACAGGTTTCTAAACCGCGCACCGTCACGAACCGCTCAGCCATGGGGGGCAAGGATTGGCTCTGGGTCGTTAGCTGGGGTTCCTGGGGGAGATCGTAAGCAAACGTTTCGGCCAACTGGATCGTATCCGGCTGGAGAGCAGCGGGCAGGGTAATTGAGCGCCATTTGTCGGCGAGGGCCGGATCAATGGTTTTGTGCTGGAGGAAATTGGGATCCCCGACGCCCATGGACTGTTGGTGGAGGCCATCGGTAAGGCGATCGCCGCTGTAGGGATTGAGGAGCGCTTCGTTAAAATCGACTCCTAGAAAATGGCAAATCTCTGTCAAAACTTGGCGGGGATTACGGACGAGATCCTCATAAATCACCTGGAGATATCGATCCGCAGCGACCGTGCGACCCAGATCTAAAATATTGCGGTTGCTGGTGCGCCAAATGGACTCCGCAAGGGCGTAGGGGTTCTGCTGCTCGGCCCCCAGCAGTTTATCCATCCGCAATCGGGTAAAGGATTCAATCACCGCGTAGGGATGGCGTACCAAGTGAATATATTTGGCCTGGTCAAAGAGGATTTCGCTGTGGTCTAGGATGTGGCGATCGCTGCCGTAGCTGGGAGATTTGTCAATGAGCACACGCTGTCCCGCCTGCCGTTGGAGATAGGCATAGATTTCGGCAATGGGGGTATCCGCTTCGACCCACTGGTTGACCTTCGCCTGGCTTGCCTCTGGGGTGAGGTTTTCTAGATCCATTAAAGCCCGTTGTAACCCTTCGCCGAGGTGGGATAGACCCAATTCCTGGTGGCGATCGCCCATGGTTTCAAAGGGGAGCAAATGCAGCTCCGGCGGCGAATATAGTCCCGGATGTCCGGCCAACATCACCCGCAGCAACGTCGAACCCGACCGGGGGCTAGAGAGGATAAAGGTAATGGGATTCGGGTTTTTGTGGTCAGGTTTTTGCCACTGTTTTTTTGTTTTGACCGAAAGGCTTTGGGAGGGAATCGCTGCTGTCGCCGTTGCTGCTTCGGAATCATGGGCCTTGGTGAATTCCGCCGCTAGATAGGCCGTCAACACATCCAGTCTGGGCCGTTCATAGATTTCCCTGGGGTACAACATCAGTTGCAAATCCTGCTTGAGGCTGGCGATCGCCTCCATGATCATCAGCGAATCCATGCCCAGATCCAACAAGCTATCGTGGCTTTGAATTTGGTCAATCTCTAACTTGAGGATTTGCGCCACAGACCGCCGCAGATAATCCAGCAAATAGTCAGCCCGTTGGGAAGCTTCTAGGTTGATTAATTTGTCAAAAATCGAAGCCGTTGGGGGCACAGCCTCAGCAGAGGGAATAACGGCTGCAAAGTAATGGGTTTTGGCAAATTCGGGGAACTGTTTGGCCAGGTTTTGCCAGTCCGGTTTAAAGACCCCCATTTCCCCCTGGGCGCCCAAGACTTTTTCGAGGATTGCTAGTCCCTGGGGGGGCGGCAGCCACGCTAAATTTTGGTTGCTGAGGGAGTTTGCCATTCCCCCTTCGGCCCAAGGCCCCCAATGGATCGCCAGGGCGGGTAAACCTTGGGCTTGTCGATATTGGGCGATCGCCGTCATGCCCCGGTTTGCGGCGGCATAATTCCCTTGTCCCGGTGAGCCGAGCACCCCTGCCACGGAGGAAAACAACACAAAAAAATCCAGATCGAGCTTTTGACTATGGCGGTGCAGATGCCATGTCCCTTTCATTTTTGCGGCGGCGACGGTCTGAAACTTTTGCCAAGTTTGTTGTTGTAGCAAACCATCGGCTAAGGTACCCGCCGCATGGAAAATTCCTTTGATGTGGGGATAGGTTTGAAACAGCTTTGCCACCTGGGCTGCGTCGGCTAAATCGCAGGGATAAACCACCGCATTAGCAGGTAACGTCTGCTGATCCGCCGCTGGCGCGCGCCGGCTGACGAGAATTACTTTTTCTGCTCCTGCTGCGGCTAGCCATTGGGTAATTTTGCGGCCAATGGCCCCCAGTCCCCCAGTCACTAGATAGGTCTGTTGGGGTTGAATCTGGAGATTTTTCTGAGGCAGTGACGGTTGCTTTTTGAGCTGTGCCCCGTAGAGTTTTTGCTGCCGCACGGCCAACTGCTGCACCTGTCTTTGTTGGCAAATCTGGGCAAAATTTGGCAGAGTTTCATCGACATCAATAATTCCCCCCCACAATTCTGGATGTTCGAGGGCGATCGCCTGGGCGAGGCCCCATAATCCTCCTTGGGCAAATCCGGTGACAGCATCGGTTTCAAGCACCCGTTGGCTCTGGTGGGTCACAAACCAGCAGGGAACCGCGATCTTTTGTTGATACAGGGTTTGGATCAGCTGGAGGGCGAAGCCACTGGTTTGCTTTTGAATTTCATCTAGGTCTTCTGGATCTTCCCCTGGGGGACACAGGTAAAGGATACCCGCTAGATTTTGGGAGCCGACGTGAGTAAATAAATTATCCAAGGCAGCGGGAGATACTTCCCAGGGGGCAGCCGTCGGAAAATGATTGCTTTGGCCGAGGTACACCCGCTGGGCGTTTTTAAATTGGGCTTCAATGGGCTGGTGAGAATGATGGCGATCGCCCAAGATTAACCACAGCTTAGCCGACGGTTCAGGGGCCAGGGGCAAAGTATCCAGGGGCATCCACGCCACCTGATACAACCAATCATTGAGATCGTCAGGGGCTGGGTTCACAGGTTCGGCCTGAATTTTTTGCCAAGAGCCTTGATTAAACCAATATCGCTGCCGTTGGAAGGGATAGGTGGGCAGGATCAGTTTCCGGCAGCGATCGCCAGCTTCCACGGTCTGCCAGTCAATGTTTAGACCTTGCTCATACAGTTTGCCGAGACTGGTTAAGATTTCCGGCCAAGGCTCACTATGGGGACGTAAACTGGGCAACCAAACCGCTTCTTGTTCAGCTAAGCAATGGCGTCCCATACTCAGGAGCACTGGTTTTACGCCGATTTCGAGATAAACATTGACACCCGCTTGGGCCAGGGTTTGGATGCTCTGGACAAATTTGACGGGTTGCGAAACGTGCTTAACCCAATAGTCGGCCTGGGCAATTTCCGCTTCAATCTGACTGCCCGTGACATTGGAAATTAGTGGGATACGAGGCTGGTGGAAAGTAATTTGTTCGGCAATTTCCCGAAACTCCGCCAACATTGGGGCCATCAAAGGGGAGTGGAAGGCATGGGACACCTTGAGGGATTTGGTTTTGATCCCTTGGCTTTGGAGTTTGTGAATACTGGCTTCGAGGCAGGGGGTCTTTCCTGATAGCACCAGATGGGAACCATTTTCGGCCCCGACGGTTAAATGTTCCGATAGGTAGGGTTTAATGACGGTTTTATCGGCAAAAACCGCCGCCATACTGCCATTGCTGGGGAGGGCGTGCATCAGTTTGCCCCGGGCCGTAATTAATTTCATGCCGTCTGCCAGGGAAAATACCCCCGCCAGACAGGCCGCGACGTATTCGCCAACGCTATGGCCCATGCAAAAGTCTGGTGTCACGCCCCAACTGAGCCATAGTTGGGCGATTGCATATTCAACGGCAAAGAGGAGGGGCTGGGTATAGACGGTTTCATGGACCAGGTCAGGATTATGATCACCGTATAACAAGTCGGTGAGGGCAGGGGCTTCGGGGGAATAGGTCTGCCAGAGGCGATCGCACTCATCCAACACTTGCCGAAATACTGGGCTGGTTTGGTACAGTTGTTGCCCCATGCCGTAGTATTGGGAACCTTGCCCCGTGAACAAAAAGGCAATTTTTGCGGGGGAACTGAGGCGATGTTGGGCCAGAAAATCTTGATTTAGGGTTTGTTGTAAATCGGCGACTTGTTTAAAGACAAAAAAACGACGTTCTTTGAGGGGCGATCTCCCGGTATTGGCAGACGAACAAAGATCTCGTGGGTCAACGCCAGGATGTTGAGTCAGATAGTCTCCATAGCTTTTTTGGAGAGTATTCAAGGCCTGGGCATTTTTAGCAGAAAGGGTCAGCAGACGCCAAGGGCGGTCTTGGGTAGCCGGAGGAGCAAGGGGAGATTTTTGTTGAGTATAGTCCCCCACAATCACGTGGGCATTGGTGCCACCAAACCCAAAGGAACTTACCCCAGCAAACCGTTTTTGTGACCCGCCTGACCAAGGCTGATCTTTGCTCGCAATGGTCACTAAACCGTCTAGATCAATGCGGGGATTGAGCTGCTTAAAATGCAAATGTTGGGGAATCATTCCATGCTCTAGGGACAAAATCACCTTGATTAAGCCCGCGATGCCCGCTGCTGCCTCGAGGTGACCAATGTTTGTTTTCACGGAACCCACCACACAGGGCTGTTCCCGCTGCGCCGTTTGTAAAACCGCCTTCAGGGAATTAATTTCAATGGGATCACCCAGGGGCGTACCGGTGCCGTGGGCCTCTAGGTAAGCTAAATCGGCGGCGGTAATACCGGCTTGGGCCAGGGCTTGGCGAATAACGGCCTGTTGCGATCGCCCGTTGGGAGCCGTCAAACCGTTACTGCGTCCATCTTGATTCACCGCCGAACCGTGGATCACCGCGAGAATATTATCCCCGTCCCGTTCTGCCTGGGCCAGGGGTTTGAGGAGGACGACCCCACAACCTTCGCCCCGCACATAGCCATCGGCCCCGGCATCAAAAGTTTGACAGCGGCCCGTTTTACTCATCATGCCCGCCTGGGTAAAAGTCTGGGTCACATCGGGAGTCAAAATCAAATTCACCCCGGCGGCGATCGCCAACTCCGATTCGCCGTTGATTAAACTTTGACAGGCCAAATGAACCGCCACCAGAGAAGAGGAACAGGCTGTATCGATGCTCAGAGAAACGCCCCGGAGATCGAGGAAATAAGACAGACGATTCGCAGCAATACTGTGGGCGTTGCCCGTCCCCATGTAGGGATTGATCGGATTGTTTTCCCGCACCTGCAACTGGGCATAATCACTATTACTAATACCGACAAAAACCCCCGTTTGGGAATGGCGTAAACTTTCTGCCGGAATATTTGCCCGTTCCAAGGCTTCCCAGGTTACTTCTAACAGTAAGCGTTGCTGGGGATCCATTTGTTCCGCTTCCCGGGGAGAAATGCCAAAAAATTGCGGCTCAAACTGGTCAATATTTTCTAAAAAACCACCCCATTCTCCCGTGGCCCAGCGAGTTTTAAGGGGGCGAACTCCATCTTTACCTTGACGTAATAATTCCCAAAAAGCTTCGGGGTTGTCGGCTTGGGGAAAACGACAACTGAGACCCACCACGGCAATTTCTTTGCCCTGAATTTTCGGCACCTGTGGTATTTTCTCTAGCGCTTGATTACCCTGGACCAAAAACTGAGCCAGGGTGCGAATGGTCGGATAATCGTAGGCCAAGGTGGGGTCTAATTTTCGACCTAGCCAATCCTCTAAGTCGGCTGTGACCTGTACTGCTTGCACTGAATCCAGCCCATAACTTGCAAAGGGTTCCGTTTCGTCTAATTGTTGGGGCGTAATGCCGAGGCGATGGGCAATATTATCCTTAAGCCAGGCTTCAATTTGCTGTTGGTGCTGGTCAGGCAGGGGAAAGTTTGTCGATGTTGTCGTAGAAGAGGTAACAGCTTGCATCCCAATTCCATCTCTTTCTTTTTGGTGGCTGGGTTGCCACTCCCCAACCACTGCCAAGCTTCCGTCTAGAAAACCAGCTTTGCAGGCATGGCGACGAATCTTCCCGCTGGATGTCTTGGGAATGCTACCGGGTTTAATAAAACAAATGGCCTGGGGTTGCAGTTGATGTTCGGCGGCGATCGCCCCACGAATAGCTTGGGCTACTGCCGCGACATTTAATTTGCGGGCATATTTACGCTCAACTTCCTGGACAATGACTAACTGTTCTTCCCCGTTAACGTCTACTGATACAGCGGCTCCGGCCCCCTGTCGTAAAGCGGGATGGGCCACTTCGACGGTTAATTCGATGTCCTGGGGATAGTGGTTGCGCCCCCGGATAATCAGGAGATCCTTTAAACGGCCCGTAATATACAGTTCGCCACCTTGCAAAAAACCCAGATCGCCCGTGCGTAAAAAGCCCGTTTCTGCACCAACGTTTCCCTGAAATTGTTGCTGGGTGAGGTCTGGTTTTTGCCAATAGCCCTGGGCAACACTTTCGCCCTTAACCCATACTTCGCCAATTTCACCGACGGCACATTCCGTTAAAGTCTGGGGGTCAACAATTTTGACAATTTGGTCACCAATCACCTCACCACTGCCGACCAAGGTCACCGTTGTTTCTGTCCCTTGGGCAGGGCGAACTTGGTTTGCTTCGATGCCCTGTTTGCTGACGATAATTTCCTGGGGAAGCTGGGCACGACCATTACCACCGGAAACGATCAGGGTGGTTTCAGCCATACCATAGCAGGGATAAAATGCTGATTTTTGAAAGCCTGCTGTAGCGAAGGTTTTCGCAAAATTTTCGAGGGTCACAGCGCGGATCGGTTCGGCCCCGGAAAAAGCTAGTCGCCAACAACTCAAATCGAGTTCTCTGATTTGTTCCGGGGTAATTTGGCTGGCACAGAGATCATAGGCAAAATTCGGCGCACCGCTGGTGGAAACCCGATAATCGTTGATCGCCTTTAGCCACCGAAAAGGTCGCTGCAAAAAGGCCACGGGAGGCATTAAAATTTGCATTGCCCCCACATAGATGGGCTGCAAAATCCCACCGATCAAGCCCATATCATGGTAAGGCGGCAACCAGGAAACGCCCATGCTAGCCTCTGTATCCTGGAATCCTTGGTTAATCAAGCCGGAGTTGTGGATCAAATTGTGGTGGGAAACCATCACTCCTTTAGGATCGCCCGTGGAGCCACTGGTATATTGCAAAAAAGCGAGATCTGTGCCGGAAATGTTCGGTTTTTGCCAGTTTTTTCCTGAAATTAGTTCAACTTGATCTGTAGCCAAACAATGAAAGTCCGTACCTTCTAAAGCTTCGAGGCGATCGGCAATTTTATCTTTAAGTTCTGTTGTGGTAAGGGCAAATTTCGCCTGGGCATCTTGGATAATGCTATGGAGGCGGTCAAAGGATTTATTCGGCCGTGGTGGGTAAGCTGGCACCGCAACAACACCAGCATACAAACACCCCAAAAAGGCACCGATAAACTCTAAACCCGGTGGATAAAGCAATAATGCCCGTTGCCCTTGGGCCTGGTTAGCTTGCAAAAAAGCGGCGATCGCCTGGGCTTTTTGGTCTAATTCTCCGTAGGTCAGGGCCGCAGATTCCGTTTCGCCATCAGCCAGAAAACTAAACACGGTTTTCCGCGCCTGAAGTTTAGCTCTGTACTGGAGCAGATCGACGAAATTTGCAAATTGACCAACCATGTATGCCTTAGCAACTCCTGTGAATGGAAATTCTGGACTCCGTATCCTAGCAATTTTTACGAATACCCACGGGCCATAGCCTAGTTAACCATATTAAACCGTGAGTTCCCTCCCCACGGTAAATCCTCCCAAAATCCGCCGTTCCTTCGATTATGGAGGGCCTGGTTTCAACTGATTTGAGTGTAAAAGCCCCAGGCTATGTTGACTGTTGTCGCCCTAACCAATCGAGTAAATAGCCGTTGACTAATGCCGGGGCTTCATCCTGGGGACAATGGCCGACATTATCGAGGGGAATAAACTCAATCTGAGGATATTGGGCGACAAGGGCACGGCCCAGATCAACCGGTTCCCATGGATCGGCTGTTCCCCATAAAACTGCCGTGGGACAATGCAACTGGGGCAGCAGGTCGTCCGGGAGTGGCCCCTGGGAATAACTCGTAAAGGCCAGGAAAACCGCCGCAGCCCCTGGGTCCTGGGCGGGGGTCAGGATCAGCTCCACCAACTCATCGGTAATCGCCGTTTTATCCCGGTAGGCCTGGGCTAAAATTTTGCGGATTGTTTTCGGCTGGGCCAATTGCTTAAAGAACAAGGAACCGAGGGGGGTTTGGGTCAAGAGTTTTTGGAAGAGGGGAACGCCCCAGCGTTGATAAAAAGGTGCTTTTAAAAGATTGCGCTCATGGAATAGCCGCAGGGAAAAATTGAGTGTCACGACCCCCCGCACCCAGTGGGGATAGGACACAGCCGCCTGCATGACAACGACACAACCAATGGAATTACCAACTAGAAAAGCCGGTTCACCAATGATTTCAGCACAGAACGCCTTAATCTGGGTGGCCCAAGTTTCAAAAGTGTAGTCCGCTTCAACTTCCGGTTGGGGTTTTGCCGATTTCCCAAAGCCCAGTAAGTCGATGGCATAGCAGCGGTAATGTTCCCCTAAAACCGGAAGATTTTTGCGCCAATGACCGGCCGAGGCTCCAAATCCATGGACGAAAAGAACGGGCGGCCCCTGGGTGCCCCACTGACGATAGTTAATATTGAAGCCGTGCCATTGCCAGCTGTAATCGGTATGGGGATGAGCGGGGGAAGTAATGGTCATGGTGAGCGATGGATAAAACCGAAATGGGGGACAAATGTCCTAGGGCGTGTTGTCTAAATCGTGATGGCAAAGATGGGGCACCGGATCATAACCCCCAGGGTGAAACGGGTGACAGCGGCCAAGGCGCTTCAGGGCGAGCCAACTGCCCCGGAGTACACCAAAGCGTTCCACGGCTTCGAGGGCATATTGGGAACAGGTGGGCTGAAAGCGACAACTAGGGGGGAATAGGGGGGAAATCCAGCGACGGTAGCCTTTGATGCTCCAGAGGATTAAGCTTTTCATGGCATTTAGGCAACGGAAGCGGTTTTTTGGAGGTCGATGGTTTGACCAAGGGCTTCGTTGACGAGACGACTAAAGTCTTCGCCTTCGATGGTTTCTTCTTCGATGAGACGATCCACCAGACGATCGACAAGTTGACGATTGTCCCGAATAATTTGCTTGGCAGTTTCGTAGCACTCGTTGATAATTTCGCGCACCTTGAGGTCAATGCGCTGGGCGATCGCCTCGGAATATTCAGGCCGCTCCCCAAACCAATCATTTCTGAGGAAAACTTCACCCCGATTGGTTTCTAGGGCAAAGTGACCCAGTTCTGACATCCCAAACTTTGTCACCATTTGACGGGCAATGTTCGTGAGCATTTGGATATCCTGGGAGGCTCCAGAGGTGATTTCATCGTAGCCAAAGACAATATCCTCGGCGGCGCGTCCCCCCAGGGCCACGGCGATTTGGGCGCGGAATTGGGCTTTGGTCGTCAGACCCTGTTCTTCGTTGGGGGTAAACCAGGTTAAACCTTGGGCGCGGCCCCGGGGAATAATGGTGACTTTCTGGAGGGGATCGTGGTCTTTGAGGATGGTGCCAACAATGGCATGGCCCACTTCGTGGTAGGCAATGAGACGTTTACTTTTGCCATCGGTGAGGGCTGTTCCCTCCATCCCTGCTACGACCCGATCAATGGCGTCATTGATTTCGCTAGTGGTAATTGCTTCTTTGCGGCGGCGGGCGGTGAAAATGGCGGCTTCGTTGAGTAAGTTTGCTAGATCTGCCCCCGAAAAACCAGGGGTACGCCGGGCGATCGCCTCTAGATCAACATCCTCAGCGACTTTTTTATCTTGGGCATGGACTTCGAGGATTGCTAAACGCCCCAAACGGTCTGGATAATCTACAGTCACCTGGCGATCAAAGCGACCGGGGCGCAGGAGGGCTTGATCTAAGACATCAGGGCGGTTGGTGGCGGCGATCACAATAATTCCAGAATTTCCTTCAAAACCATCCATTTCTGTGAGCAATTGGTTTAGGGTCTGCTCCCGCTCATCGTTTCCCCCACCAATGCCTGCGCCCCGTTGGCGACCGACCGCATCAATTTCATCGATAAAAACAAGACAGGGAGCGTTTTCCTGGGCCTTGCGGAAGAGATCCCGTACCCGTGACGCGCCGACCCCCACGAACATTTCCACAAATTCAGAGCCAGAAATACTAAAAAATGGCACCCCAGCTTCCCCGGCGATCGCCTTTGCTAGGAGCGTTTTACCCGTCCCCGGTGGGCCAATGAGGAGCATTCCTCTAGGGATCTTCGCACCAATTGCCGTAAATTTATTCGGTTCTTTTAAGAAGGTGACCACTTCGGCGAGTTCTTCCTTGGCTTCCTCGACCCCAGCCACATCCTTAAACATGATCCCCGTTTCCGCTTCCATCTGAAAGCGCGCTTTAGAACGACCAAAGTTCATGGCGTTATTCTGCATACTGGCCGAGCGGCGAATAATCAGTACTAGTCCCCCGATCAGAATCCCAAAAAGCAGGAGATTGGTAAAAATGGCGATCGCCACCGAATGATCCTGGGAAGGCACCACCTCAAAGTCAACGTTATTTTCCCGGAGAGCGGCGAGGAGTTCTTGGTTATTGTTGAGGAGCTGGATGGTCTGGGCTTCTTCCTCAGTTTGCCCCCGGAGCGTGACCTGGGCCGTATTGGTTTCTGGGTCAAGGACGAAGCGATCCACCTGGTTTTGCCGGATATCCTGGAGCAGCTCGCCGTAGTTCAAGGTCTCTGTTGACTCCGTTGGTGCTGTCGATTCTGTCTGGGCGATCGCCGCCGCTCCCCCTCCCCACAGTAAGGCTTGGCTCAAAAGAAAATTAGCCATCCCAGCCCGCCACTTAAAACGAGGTTTGGCCTGATGCTTCTGCTTGCTCGGAAGGAGGTGACGATAGTGCTTCATATTTCGGAGGGACAACGACAGAGAAACTGTTCTTATTCTAGAGTTTTCCTTTCCTAATCGGGGTGCTTCCCTTGGTTTTACGCCAAAATCTCCCTCTGTTTCCCGCAAATTTCCTCACCCAAAAGCCGTTAACAATAGCCACTTAATCACCATGCAGGGAGTAAATTGAATCTTGATCACAGAAAAAACTCCGACTCTATCCACAGTGATTTTTTGGCTGAACTTTCACCACCCCAAAAAAGTTTAGATCGTGACTCGAATTGCGATCCCAGGCGATGGTTTAGCTTGATCTTTGGAGCGTTAAGGACAAAAACGATGGTTGCTGCCCGTTGATAAATACAGTAGGTTAATTTTTTTTGTAATTTATTTTTGGGCTGCGGTATGGGATGGTGTTTTTGCTAAGTTGAAGCCGAGATTGTTTCAAAAAAGAACTAACCGCAATCTCGAATTTCAGTCAAAAACGGTGCAAAGACAGAAAATATGAATGGGATCCTCCTCGATCTCGGTGTGGTGATCGCCGAGATTATTCTCTTTTTAATCGCGATCACCGTGGGGCAATTTTTAATTATTTTGACCCTGAAACGTCTAGCCCAATGGGTGCCAGAAAAACAAGGACAAAACCCCCTAAATTTAACCCAAAAAATCCTTAATAAATCCCTCTTCGTCATTAAGATCACCGGGGCCATAATCATTGCTGCCTTAAATGGTTATTTATTCTTTCAACAAAAATCCCCTTACCTTTATCTCCTTGATTTAATTAACGGTATCTCTCCGGAACAGTGGCAAAGACTCGCCCTCGGTTTATTAAAAAGTGTTTTACTTCTGTTGCTCGTGAGTTTAATAATCGCTTCTCTGCGGCCACGCCTGAAACGGGCTGGCGATCGCCTCAAAGCTTGGAAAAATATCGAAGGCAATAACCACAGCTTAGATACCCTCTTTAAGGCCATTGATTTGGCGATCGCCAATGGTCTTTGGATTTTGGCCCTGGTGGTGTGCCTCAATTTTTTATTTGTCCCTCCGAGCATTACCCAATATTTTTATCTCGCAATCAAAGTTTATTTTTTGCTTTGCTTTGGGATCATTGCTGTACGGGCATCGTTTTCTTTGCTGGATACTTTAGATGGTTTATCAACGGAATTTATTGCCAAACATCCCCGGTCTCCCCTGCGTTTTTATCCTCGGTTTCGTTATTTATTGGGCCTCACAAAACGTTGTTTAGAAACGGGAATTTATCTGGCGATCGCCGGAGTGATTTGTGCCCAATTTCCCCTCCTCGATCACATTGCCCCCTATGCGATCCCGGCGAATCAAATTATCCTGATTATTTTTATCGCGGCCCTGGTGATCGAACTAAGCAATATCATTGTCGAAAAATTATTGTTGCGATCGCCAAACCTTAGTCCTGTCCAACAACGCCGTCGTTTAACCTTTATTCCCCTGGTGCAAAACACCGTACGCTACTGCATTTATTTTGTGAGTGGCGTTTCAATTCTCTATGTCTTTGACATTGACCCGACACCGATCCTTGCCGGGGCCGGGATCTTGGGTTTAGCAGTAGGGCTTGGGGCGCAAAATTTAATCAATGACCTCGTCAATGGCTTTTCCATTTTGTTGCAAAATTATTACCTTGTCGGTGATTTTGTCGAAACGGATAATGCCACAGGCCTTGTCGAAGAAATGGATCTGCGGGTCACACGCATCCGCGATACAGGGGGACGGCTACATATCATCCGCAATGGCGACATCAAGACCATTGTGAATTACTCCAAAGATTATGTGTATGCGGTGGTCTATGTTGGGGTCGCTTACGATTCAGATTTAGACCATGTGTATCAGGTTCTAGGGGATGTGGGCCACCAAATTCAAGGCTTACACCCTGATGTGCTCGAACCGACACGCATTGATGGCCTCGATAACTTTGCCGAATCTGAACTCACCATCCGCACGGTTACCAAGGTGAAACCAGGAAAACATCTACCGGTGCAGCGTCTCCTGCGGAAGTTAATTAAAGAAGCCTTCGACCGCGAACAGATCGAAATTCCCTTTGCCCGCCGTGTACTCATCTTCAAAAATGAAGCCCCTGACCTCGATTCACTTCGAGATTCGGAAAATATGTAAGACTTTTGTAATAGCTGGGCTCAAAATAGGCGAAATTCAGTCTAATGGGAGCAGTAGTTGTCTAAAATCCAAGATTATTTGTCATGTCTAAAGCTGCCTTATCCGGAAAAATGTTGGCGATCGCCCTTGCAACCCTTAGTAGTGTTGTACCCTTGGGACGCGCCCAAGCCCAAACTGTTTTTGGAGAAGCAGAGATCAACCCCGAATCCATGGCGGCGATCGCCGTCCCCCTCAGTAACGGTGGCTATAACCTCCTCGTGGTCGAACAGCTCGAACGGGAAGACCGCAAAGAATGTTGGGCCGAAAGCGGCGCAAATCCGACCAGCATTGA
This sequence comes from Picosynechococcus sp. NKBG042902, assembly GCF_963864045.1. NCBI lineage: Bacteria > Bacillati > Cyanobacteriota > Cyanophyceae > Chroococcales > Geminocystaceae > Picosynechococcus > Picosynechococcus sp. NKBG042902. The sequence continues at coordinate 140,794 of NZ_CAWLTV010000075.1, forward strand.
TCCCCTGCTGCTGAACTTTGACTTTACTGGCTATTGTCGCCGCAGCACCGATAGTAATGGCTACTCCATGCGGATCAATGGGCAAGATTTTGGCCAGAGCCACCTATTGCGCATCACTCGCTTCGAAAATGAAATTTTGTTGGTCGCCACTCCCAAAGATAACGATCAAGAAGAAATTGTCATTGGCCGCAGTAATGGTCTCACCGAAGGCTTCCTTAAGTTCAACCTCCTCCCCGGTTGGGAATTTACCCGCCGTACCTTTGAAGAGCGACCCCTGGGCCACTTTTACTTTTCTAACGAGGGCCGCCAGTTCGCCATCCTTAAAAAACCCACCATTGATGACTTAGTTGCGGGCATCACGCAGAGTTCAATTGTGACGGTCGATAGTCTCCCCGGTCTGGCAATCTCCCCACCAGAAATTACAAATCCCTCTGAAACGCCTGATCCCGGCAGTACGGTGGCCCAATTTACTGATATCAGTGGTGATATTTACCGTAACGAAATTGCCCAAGCGGTGAATGTCGGTTTTATCGCTGGTTTTAACGACAATACCTTCCGCCCCACCGATGTCCTGACCCGCGAACAGTTGGTTTCCATGGCCATTGAAGGTCTCCAAGCTCTTCCCAATGCTTCCCTGGCTGTGCCCACCCAAGTTGCGAATGCCCCCTATCCTGATGTGGCTGCCGACCGTTGGAGTGCGGCAAAAATCACCTGGGCCCAGGCGAACAATATTGTCAGTGGCTATCCCGATGGGACTTTCCAACCCACTCAACCCGTCACCCGGGCCGAACTATTAGCTGTTCTCCGTCGCACCGCAGAATATGCCAAGGCCGCCCAAGGTCAACCGATGACCCTCGTGGCCACCAATGGCCCCATTGCTTTTAGTGATACGGCGGGTCACTGGGCCAATGATTTGGCTGCCCAGATGTCTACTTACTGTCGCGTCGCTTCTCCTTTGAATGAAAGTGGCGATCGCTTTTTCCCTGATACCGCTTCCCAACGGAACTATGCCGCCGCTGCCACCCTCCGGACACTCCAATGTAGCGTGCGGTAAATTTGTCCTTTAAATTTTGGCCATAAAAAGACCATAAAAAAATAGCCCTGATGTTTATCCATCGGGGCTATTGCTATATCAGGCTTTTTTTACCAACCGAAAAGTTTAGATAGGCGTAATATTAACCGAATCAAAAAATGCGTTGGCCTCTGGACTATCCACGCGATCGCCTTCCGTCACCATCAAAATTTGGTGGAGGGTGGGGCCGTTGGGATCGATGTAGATTTCAGCGCGGGTGGTATAAACTTCGCCATTATCCTGGGCGGCGTTCATCACCAATTTTTTCCCCGGAATCCCAAACTTATCACTTGGCTCATCAGAAACAATTGTCGAACCTGAGTTGCTGGCCGCCCCTTCCTTGGCCGCTTCAAGTCCCTGGGCCGCATCATATTGATCAGGAGAAACCGGATACGTAACACTACTCACCATAAAAAATTGCGTGTTGGCGTCGTCCGCGTAGGAAGTCATCGTGAACTGTAGTTCACCCAGATCAGAGGGAGTTGTTTGACTTTCCGTTTGAGGCGTGCCTGGAAATTTAACTGCGAGTTTGCCATTTTCCGTTTGAAAATCAACCCAATCCGCCGTGACGTTGGTGGACTCATTCGTCGCGGTTGATTCACTGGTTGTTTCTTCTGTACCTGAAGTATTTTGCTCACCGGACGTATTATTGCCAACGAGTCCGCAGCCGAATAGAGCAGCCTGAAGCGTTGCGACACTCAAAAAAAGTAAAAATTTAGATTTCATAAAATTTTAGACCAACATTTTAAATTGAGCCCGTGACCTCCTCCATGCCAAAAATAACGAGGCACAAAACGATGGGCTGCTTTCTGCAATCCTAAACATTTAGACTAAGGAGATGCACTTCTTTTAATGTTACTTAATTGAGTCTCGCTGCTGAAATATTGATCTACCCTCAGACCCTAGCACAAGACCCAATGAAAAAGGGCTGATCTCTGCGATGAGATCAACCCTAGCTCTTCGTGGGAACGCATTTAGTCGTTACTTTTGCAATACCAGTTTGACGTTCGCATTGTTGAGACCACGTTGCTTAACTTCAGCGAGGGTCTTGTTGATGGCGTACTTCTGGTTGATGGAATTGATCAGTTCAGTTTGGTTATGCTTCTTCGCGACACCCCATAGGTCGGCGATGAGGTCAAAGCTGCCGTCGGCATTGCGAGTCCAGCCGAGGTCATAATCGCCTTCGAGAGTAGCCACGATGTCTGCTTGAATCTGTTGGCCGTTGTAGCCACGAACTGCAGCATCGGTATTCACAGAAATTCCGAGGTCTTGCAGGGAAGTCTTGAGAACTGCGGCATCGGTGATTTTAGTGCGGAGAGTGCTAAAATGGGACATTGGAATAATTCTCCAAAAACAACAACATTTGAGTTTTTTTGTGTAAAGACCACTAATAAAGTGGTTTTTTAAATGCCAACAAGCTGGGAATCTTGTTGACCTTAATCCGGGACAGATTAAGCCTGTTAGAACTCCAATCGCTGGTATTCGGCGACGGAGGCTGAAGCAGGTCGGGCGCGCTGTCTGGCCCAATCGCGGAGACTATTGACCTGTTCAGTCATGGTGCGGGAAAGGGGCAAGGTTGCCTTGATCGCGGCGATAATGTCGAGTTGGGTAAACTCGCGATCTTGGGCAAAGGCCTCGTACATGGCGGCAATGATCGCCTGTTCGATTTCCGCACCGGAAAAACCTTCTGAAATCTTTGCCAGTTGTTCCGTGTCGAAGCGATCGCCGACTGGCCGACGTTTGTGGAGATGGATATTAAAGATCGCTTCCCGTTCGCTGGGGTTGGGGAGATCCACGAAAAAGATTTCGTCGAATCGTCCTTTCCGAAGAAATTCCCCTGGTAGCCGATCCACGCGGTTCGCGGTGGCCATCACAAAAACGGGGGATTCTTTTTCTTGCATCCAAGTGAGGAACGAACCAAAGATGCGGCTGGAGGTGCCTCCATCGGAATCCGCAGATCCAGAGGAACCCGCAAAAGCCTTGTCTAATTCGTCAATAAAGAGAATCGCTGGAGAAATGGACTCGGCGGTTTTAAGGGCACTGCGGAGGTTTGCTTCGGATTTGCCTACGGTGGAGCCATCATATACCCGCCCCATATCGAGACGCAGGAGGGGAAGACCCCATAACCGAGAAGTGGTTTTAGCCAGGAGTGATTTACCACAACCCGGTACACCAAGAATCAACATTCCCTTGGGCTGGGGTAGGCCATATTCCCGTGCGGCTTCGGTAAAGGCATTGGAGCGTTGCTTAAGCCAGCGCTTGAGCTCCTCTAAACCGCCGATGGCGTCAATGGTTTCGTCTTCTTCGATAAATTCGAGAATACCGTTACGGCGAATCAGTTGTTTTTTCTCGGAGAGGACAATTTCTACTTCCGAGGCGGTCAGTTTCTTCGCCTTAACCTGGGCCTTGCGATAGACTTTTTCCGCTTCGTCCTTGGTCAACCCCAGGGCTGCCTTGAGGAGTTTTTCTCGCACGACAGGGGAGATGGGATGCCGGGGGTTGAGGTATTGGGCAAGAACTTGATCGAGTTCGTCAAGGGTGGGGAAAGGAAAATCGAGGACAACAATGTCTTTTTCGAGTTCGAGGGGCACCTTTTGGTAGGGGGACATTAAAATGATGTGCTTCTGCTGGCCCTTGAAACTGGCGATCGCATCCCGTAACCAGCGGACGGTGCTGGGATCGTCTAAAAATGGATGCAAATCCTTAAAGATAAAAATGCCAGAGTCGTTGTGGTGAATGACTTCACGAATGGCCGCTTCTGCTGAGAGGGTGCGAGTTTGGGGCTTCCGGTCGGAACCGTATTCCACCAAGCCATGGGTCATCGTCCAGACGAAAACATTCTGGTATTCGCACAGTTGCGCAATGTGGGCGATCGCCGCTTCGGCCCGTTCCTCCTCAGGGGTGATGAGGTAGATCAGGGGGTATTGAGCTTGAATGAGGGTATTGAGCTCTTCTTTCATGGGTTTAGTCCTGACGTTCTAAAAGGGGGAATTAGGCGGCACCACATCGACCAGAGTGGAGGTAAATCGGGAGAAAAATAAACGGCGATCGCCAATCGGACAGCTAGCAAGTGACTAGTTCTGCCCCATCCGCAGCACCCTTTGCACTTTGCAGATCCTGTGCAATCTCTTCATCAAGGAGTACCGTTGGCTGCCTCTTGAGGGAAACCAGTTGTCCATCCCGGAGTACCACCGCCCCTTCGCAATCGGGACAAATGTGGACACGGTGGGTCTGGCCATAGGTTTCTTGTACTTCTTCTACCACTTCAGGGTGTTGTAGATAGAAGGCCACGGCTTTTTCCACTAAAGCAGACATGGAATCTGCATCGAGGGCTGCCTTGATTTTGAGCTGACGATGGATCGCCGCAGGCAGATAGAGGGTGACTTTTTGCTTATCTTGCATACAACTAATGGAAGCTTTACCCGATGGGGTATACCGCCCTACTGTACCCAGACCATCAGAGACCGTCAAGCTGCTATAGCGTTATGCCGTCTTTTTTGTAATATTCCGTTACAAAATCTAGGCGATCGCCACTGTGAGGAAATTGCCATCTGTCTGGGGGTAGACCCTGGTTTTCTCTGGCCTTTTCCCTGTAAGCTAAAGACTTTGGGAGAATCTCAAAAACCGCAACCGATTCAAGATGTGTCAGTATGCTTAAGGCATTGTGGAAAAAATTAGGAATCACTGGGGCACAACCCGCAGTCGATACCCATCCTTTTCAGTGGCTAAATGCCCTCTCGACCCAAGCGTCCCTAGAAGGAGCCATTGATGAAGCCGTTGCCCAAATCCAAGAAAATCTCTCTGGTAGTGCAGATCTGGCCATTCTCTTCATTTCAGCCGCGTTTGCCAGCGAATATGCCCGGATCTTGCCGCTATTGACTGAAAAATTAGCCTGCAAAGTGGTGATTGGTTGTGGTGGCATGAGTATTATTGGCACCGACGCAACCGGAGAAACCCAAGAATGTGAAGGACAACCCGCCCTTAGTTTAACGGTGGCCCATTTGCCAGATGTGGAAGTCGTGCCTTTCCATGTCACCGAGAAAGATTTACCCGATTTAGATAGCGCCCCAGACCCTTGGATCGACATTTTTGGGGTCACTCCCGAGGCGGAACCGAATTTTATTTTGCTGGCGGATCCCTTTTCGTCGAGTATTACGGATCTGTTGGCGGGCCTTGATTTTGCCTATCCGAATGCGGCAAAGGTAGGGGGACTAACAAGCTCCGGCGGCAGAACAGCCAGCGGTTTGTTTTACTACGAAGCAGACCAAGAACCAACCCTGTTGCGGTCTGGCACAGTGGGGGTGGCTTTAGCTGGAAATATCCAGATGGAGACCGTTGTCGCCCAGGGATGTCGGCCCATCGGTGAGGTGTATCAAATTACCCAATGCGATCGCAATATCATCACGGAATTGTCGGTGGCCGAGGGTGAACAGCTCCGCCATGGCTCCCCCCTACGATTTTTGCAGGAGTTGATCGCCGAGTTGGATGAAGAAGACCAAGCCCTCGCCCAGGATTCTCTTTTTATCGGCATTGCGATGGATGCCTTTAAACAAAAGCTTATCCACGGGGACTTCCTCATTCGCAATTTACTTGGGGTGGATCCCAGGGCTGGGGCGATCGCCGTAGGTGATCGCATTCGGGCGGGCCAAAGGGTACAGTTTCACCTGCGGGATGCAGAGACTTCAGCGGAAGATCTTTCAGTGCTGTTACAACAGTTCCAAGCAAATGATCCACTGGAACCTCCTTTTGGAGCCTTGATGTTTGCCTGTCTCGGTCGCGGCAAGGGACTCTATGGGGAGCCAAATTTTGATTCGACCCTCTTTTCTACGGCCTTGCCAACACCCAATTTAGGGGGATTTTTCTGCAATGGGGAAATTGGCCCCGTCGGCGATCGCACCTTTTTGCATGGCTACACTTCCGTGTTTGGGATTTTGCACCCGAAGGCATAAATTGAATCATCGCTAAATAATGGGGCTGACCTTCGCAACAACAAATTTTAAATAGCGTCCCTCTGGAAAAGCGGCTGGCACCGGATGATCAATAGGTTGTCCGGCCTCGTGGATAATTTGCAGGTAATAATTGGCGGCGGCGGCGGCACTGGCAAGCATTTCTCGGAAGGCTTCGGGGCTGACTTGGCTGGTGCAACTGGCAGAAACCAATAATCCATTAGGGGCGACGCATTGGAGGGCGAGGGCATTGAGTTTGGTATAGGCGCGGATGGCGGCAAACCGATTTTTCTTGCTTTTAGCGAAACTGGGCGGATCGAGGATCACAAGATCGAAGGTTTGTTTTGCTTGGGCGTAGCGGTTGAGCACATCAAAGCAGTCGGCGGTGACAAAGGTGTGTTTGCCTGGGTCAAACTGATTGAGGCGTACATTGGTGTTGGCGACTTCCGCTAATTGTTTACCCACATCGACATTGGTCACCTGGCTGGCACCACCGCGCAGGGCATAGAGAGAAAAGGCTCCGGTGTAAGAAAAACAGTTGAGAACGGTTTTATCGCGGCTAATTTCGCCAATAAATTTGCGATTTTCCCGGTGATCAAGAAATAATCCTGTTTTTTGGCCCGTTTGCAGATTCACCTGGAAAACCAGACCATGTTCAGTCACGGTAATATCGCCCTTGGGTTCCTTGCCCCAGAGCACTTGGATTTTGCTGTCTGTATCGCGATCTTCTAAATTTTCTAAATGTTTGGTGCGCCATAAAATTCCCTGTAGTGGGGCGACTTCCCGCAGCGATCGCACGAGCCAATCGAGCAGTACATTGGCCGCTTCCATATAAGTTTGCACGACGGCGTATTCCCCATAGAGATCCACCGTAATTCCTGGCAGGCGATCGCCTTCCCCAAAGAGCCAGCGGTAGGCGGTGCAATTGCTTTGGCGCAGGGGTTCCCGTAAATCCCAGGCTGTTTGTACCTGCTGTTGTAACCAGCGACGGTCAGGCAGATGCCGTTGGGAAAAAATACGCACAGCAATGGGACTTTTGTTATCCCAAAGGCCGAATCCCGTCCAGTTGCCACATTTAACTCGCAACCATTCCCCCGTTTCAAAGCGGAGACTCTTCGGCAATTTATCGCGATAGATCCAAGGATGGCCTTGCACGAGATGCTTTTTCAGTTGGGGGGAAATGGTGATTTCGCGGAGTTTTGCCATGGGAATCGTAGAATGGGCAGCCTTCTATTATTGATCGTTCCCGTCGGCGATCGCCCCCTAAATAATGAGCTACACCAAAATTCATCAAATGGCTTTTGTGGCTACAATGTAATTACGTTTTGTCGCTAAAATCAGTCAGTCATGGGCGCAGTCATTCGAACCCGCATCGTAAAAATTGGGAATTCCCAAGGCATTCGTATTCCCAAGCTACTTTTAGAACAAAGTGGCATTGACACAGAAGTTGAAATTGAAGTGCAAGGCGACCATCTAACCATTCGCACCGCCCCCCGCTCACGCCGAGGCTGGGATGAAGCTTTTTCGGCAATGGCCCAGCGACAGGATGATATTTTGTTGGACGAAGTTAATGCTACCGATTGGGATCAGACAGAATGGGAATGGTAGCCAAACGTTTTGATGTTTTTTTGGTGAATCTCGATCCCACCGTCGGTAGTGAAATCCAAAAGACACGACCCTGTGTGATCATTTCGCCAGATGAGATGAACTGCCATATCGCGACGGTAATTGTTGCGCCAATGACAACGAAAGGAAGAGCCTATCCGACTCGTGTTACGTGTCAGTTTCAGGGTAAAAGTGGGCAAATTGTTCTGGATCAAATCCGTACAATTGATAAGTCTCGACTCGTCAAAAAGCTGGGTCAAATTAATCAAGATGAACAAAGAACAATGCTTGAAACTTTGGCGGAGATGTTTGCTGAGTGAATTTTAGATTGTTGACTCCGGCGGGCAATTGGGTCAGGGCGATCGCCTTCTGAAACAGGCGAAATTGTGCCGCCATCTGATCGCAACTCCCTACGACGTAGAGCCAGACCAAGGGAGTTGTTCCTCGCCAGTAACGGCAATGTATAAAACACTGCACATCAGATAAGCGGTTCTGTAGAGTTCTGTAACTCTAATCACTCCGTAATTCCAAACTTTCCCTATGATGCAAGTCAGTCCTATTCAGGTCAGTGAAACAGTAAGTTAGCGCACAACTCATCCATGGAATCAAAGAAAAACAGGATGAATTTTGTTGTACTCATGTCTGTTGCACAGTCTATTACTTTCCTGTCCAGGATATTTATTTAGTGGACGAAACGGGGTCATGTTTACTCTCAGAGATGTTTTTTTTGCCTTTATCCTAATTGCGTTACTGGTTTTAGCGGGGCGGTACGTCAAACAAAAAGTGCGCTGGATCCAGAGGCTTTATTTACCTGAATCCATTGTGGCTGGTGTATTAGCACTGCTGCTGGGGCCTCAAGTTTTGGGGGCGATCGCCACTGCTATTTCTGGGGGAACCTCGATCCTGTCAGATGGGCTTTTTTCAGAACCGATTCGCGCCGTTTGGTCACAATCGCCAGGGATCTTTATCAATATTGTCTTTGCGGCCCTATTCCTTGGGGAAGCTATTCCACGACCAAAAGATATTTGGACAAAAACGGCTCCTCAAGTCGTTTTTGGGCAAACGTTGGCCTGGGGTCAATACGTAGTGGGAATCTTGGTAACCCTGCTGATTTTGATGCCGCTATTTGGCGTAAATCCCATTGCTGCTTGCTTGATCGAGATTGGCTTTGAAGGAGGGCATGGCACCGCTGGCGGGATGGCTGAGACGTTTACTGAACTGGGCTTTGAGGCAGGTGCGGATCTGGCCTTGGGCATTGCCACGGTGGGCATTGTTGGCGGAATTGTTGCGGGTACGGCGCTAGCAGATTGGGGCCGGCGTAAGGGCCATGTGACATCTTTTCAGAAAGCTGTAGAAGATTTAGATGGTGTACCGGAACTGACAGAAACGGAATCTCCTGAGGTGCGCCGTCGTCGTGCCCAACTCATGCGTAATCTACTGATTGATCCTCTGTCGATCAATTTTGGCATTGTCGGCGCAGCGATTGTGATTGGTTGGCTTATTTTAGAAGCACTGGTTTGGGTGGAGTCGGTTACCTGGGGACAAACTGGGTTTGAAGTCATCTCCTATGTACCGTTATTCCCGATGGCTCTGATTGGCGGCATCATTGTGCAGTTGGTGATGGAACGTTTGGGGTTAGCGCCTTTGATTATTCGCTCGCTGATGAGTAACATTGCGGGTTTAGCCTTGGATGTGGTCGTGGTGACGGCACTGGCCTCTATCTCCCTGAGTGTAATTGGTTCCAACTTGGGTGTATTTACCATTTTGAGTGTCGTAGGCATCACCTGGAATGTGGTGATGTTTCTTTATTTCGCCCCACGTATTTTTCCGAGTCATTGGTTTGAAAAAGGAATCGGCGATATGGGTCAGTCGATGGGAGTGACGGCCACGGGAATTTTACTCTTGAGAATGGTGGATCCGGAGAACCGCACCGGTGCGTTTGAGAGTTTTGCTTATAAACAACTGTTCTTTGAGCCGATTGTCGGCGGTGGATTATTCACAGCGGCAGCGCCGGCGCTTGTTGTTCGATTTGGCCTGGTACCAGTGCTATTGCTCACGGGCGGGCTGTTGATTTTTTGGTTGGCGATGGGATTCTTGATTATTCGCCAGAACCAGCAACAAAGACGGCGATCGCCTTCCCTTTGAGATTGTGTTTATTGAGGCGATCGCCCTTTCCACCATTTCACTAAGACCTCATAAAGAGCACGATCGGCGCGGTCATCGGTATGTCCATGGTTGGAATACCCCAGATCCACGATGCGACCTTCTAGGGTGAGCCAGTGTTTTTTCCCTTTGGCAGAAACGTAGCAGATGCGCGTTCGGTTCACCCAGTAGGATCGTTTTGCTCCCTCTTCGCGCATTCGGTGCCAAGCAATATCGGCGATCGCCTGGCGCGGTAACCACAGACAATTATGTCGCCCTAGGTTATCAATCAAGCGGCCCACCAGCCCATGGGACAACAGCACAATTCCGTAGCCTTCCTCTTTCCGTTTGCGCAGTCGAGAGCAATGCCAGGTACGGTAGAACGATTGGGCCAGATCCCAGGACATATAAGTGCAATAGCCGATCAAAACCGCCAAGATTAGGAACAATAGAAGCGTAAACCCCAATTCCGGTAAGTTCTGTTGGGTCAGGGTTTGCCAAAGTCGCCCATAACTGCTGGGCTGATAGATGGCCTGGGAAATTAAAGCTGGCACCAGTCCCAGAATGGGCAATGCATACATAATCATGAAGGGCAGTAAGCAGATTTGGACAAACCAATCTGTCTGTGCGCGTAAAAACCGTCCTGGTAGATGGTGGGCGCTTCCCTGGCGAAAGGCAGTCTGATAGGATTCTGGCAGTGCGGTCAGGGGATGTAGCCCTGCCGGGGGAAATGAATTGGATGAAGACCTTAGTTGCTGCACAAGTCAGGCTCTGTCGCTATGGTTAGAGGAGCAGATAGCATTGAGTGTACTGTACCGGAATAGCTTACCTACCGTTATCCCATCTGCAATATCCATAAAAGGCGATCGCCTACCCTTCGAGAGACTTGATCCACTCAAGGTAGTATTGTCCTGATCCCTAAGAGATAATCTTTAGGTGAGCTGTACAATAACACAAAATTCATAATGGAAAAAAAACTGATAAGCCTATTTGCCGGAGCTGGTGGCATGGACATCGGCTTTCACGCTGCTGGCTTCAGTACGGCGGTAGCTGTGGAACAAGATCCGTCTTGCTGCAATACTCTAAGGCTTAATATGCCGGACACTCCAGTCATTGAAGGCGACATCACCTCAATTACAACACAGGCTATCTTAGAAGCGGCAAAGGTCAATCCTCTTGAAATTGACCTAGTTATTGGTGGCCCCCCTTGCCAAAGTTTCAGCCTAGCAGGTAGACGTATGGGAATGGATGATCCGAGAGGAATGCTGGTACTTGAGTTTCTACGTGTAGTCAGGGAGGCATTGCCAAAGTGTTTTGTTATGGAGAATGTCAAAGGAATGATCAATTGGTCAAAGGGAAAGGCTCTTGAGGCTATCATGACAGAAGCATCGCAGCCTATAAAATACGCTGGAAAAGAATATAAATACGCTGTTTCGTATCATGTCCTAAATGCTGCTGATTTTGGTGTTCCGCAATTTAGAGAAAGAGTATTCATCGTAGGTAATCGTTTGGGCAAAACATTCCAATTTCCTGAACCAACTCATGGGCCTAGCAACCAAGCGAGACAGATAGATCTTTTTGGCAAGCAGCTAAAACCTTACAAAACTGTTCAAGATGCAATTAGCACTCTCCCCCCTGCAACCCCTCCTTCAGCGATGGCACTAAGAGTTTCGCAGACTATAAAAGATAGGATAAAGAATCATGGATATTAAAAACGTTCATATCAAAAATCACGAACAAACAGCTCATGCACCTTCCACTCTAGAAAAAATTCGTAAAGTCAAACAAGGGGGTAAACTCTCAGAACAGACAAAGACATTTGGTTCAACCTACCGCAGGTTAGATCCGAACCAGCCATCTCCTACAGTGACCCGTAGTGGTTATCGAGATTTTATTCATCCTTTTGAAGATCGAATGCTCACAGTTCGTGAACTGGCTTGTTTGCAAACCTTTCCCCTTGATTGGGAGTTTACCGGAACTCGACTTGATTCTTATAGTAGTAAACGTAAAGTGGCGATGACTCAGTTTGGACAAGTGGGTAATGCAGTACCACCGTTACTTGCTGAAGCTGTTGCTAAAGCGGTTAGCGAACAGCTTCTGGATGTCATTGATGAAAAATAATCAGTTTGTAAACAATTTCAGTGACCTTGTGACGACAAAAGATGCTCGCAGAAGTGGTTTTCTTGAATATGCTCTTCGTCGCAATAAAGAGTCTATTCCATTTATCGATAAGGCGAAAGCTCTACAAGTATCTCTTCAGAAGAATACAAAGTGTGCAGAGGATATTCTCAAACTCTATGACATCCGAGAAACACTCATTGAGGCAGCGGGTGTATCTGTCAAGGCGAAGGCTCACCTCGATGACATGGACAAAAATGAAATTCTTGCAGGCTTTGTTAAGGAGGTTCTTGCACCTTGTGGCAAAAAGTATATCGATGAGATTGTCTATCGTTACTTGCTCACACTTGGAGATGCTCTTGGTGGTAAAATGCGCAACATTGTTGGTTCTATCGCAGAAGAGAAATTCGTCAGATTTATCGTTGCCCAGTTACAGGTGCATGATATTGAATTTGAACTATTTCCAAAACGTTCGCAATGGATTTCAAACAAAAACTATAGAGCTGAGATGGCTGCACGAACGAAAGCCTTAAGATGGAAAAATAAAACAACTTATCGATCTCTAATTTTCAACATTAATGTTCCACAGGTCAAAAAGAATATTGATATCGTGCTGCTAAATGACAAGATTGAAGGAGTAACCTCGTCTATTTTGGCTAATATCCTTAACGATAAGAATAAGTATCTTGCCATCGGTGAGTTAAAGGGCGGAATTGATCCAGCCGGGGCAGATGAACATTGGAAAACGGCAAATACAGCTCTTAGTAGAGTAAGAGATTCTTTCAAGAACAAAATCCACTTATTTTTCATTGGGGCTGCGATAGAAACCAGTATGTCGGCAGAGATTTACGAACAATGCCAGACAGGTGAACTTAGTAACGCAGCAAATCTCACTGTTGATAATCAATTATCTGCATTGTGTGAGTGGCTAATAACGCAATAACTTTACAAAATCAAACCCGATCGCCTCTCTATTTTGATAAATCTATGTCTACTTCCCCTGTTATATCTGTAGAATCCACCACCCGACTACACACCCCTGAATTGTTGGCGCCGGCGGGAAATTGGGACTGTGCGATCGCCGCCGTAGAAAATGGAGCCGATGCGATTTATTTTGGGCTGGATAAATTCAACGCCCGGATGCGATCGCAAAATTTTGTCGAGTCAGATTTGCCGGAGTTGATGGCGTATTTGCATCGGCGTGGCGTGAAGGGCTATGTGACGTTAAATACGCTGATTTTCACCTCGGAATTGGCGGCAGTCGAACAATATTTGCGGTCAATTATTGCGGCGGGAGTCGATGCGGCGATTGTCCAGGATGTGGGGCTGTGCCAATTAATTCGGCAATTGTCGCCCGATTTTCCGATCCATGGTTCAACGCAAATGACCGTCACCAGTGCCGTAGGGGTCGAGTTCGCGCAAAATTTGGGTTGTGATTTGGTGGTATTGGCGCGGGAATGTTCGATCAAGGAAATCAATAAAATTCAGCAGGAATTGGGGCAACAAAAGATCTCAATGCCGCTAGAAGTGTTTGTCCACGGGGCGTTGTGCGTCGCCTATTCCGGGCAATGTTTAACCAGTGAATCCCTCGGTGGACGGTCGGCCAATCGCGGGGAATGCGCCCAAGCTTGCCGGATGCCCTACGAAATGATTGTCGATGGTAAGCCATTTGATCTGGGTGACAGACGTTACCTACTAAGCCCCCAAGATTTGGCGGGATTACCTGTTTTGCCGGACTTAATTAAAGCGGGCGTCGTGTCGCTAAAAATCGAAGGACGCTTAAAACAACCGGAATATGTGGCCAGTGTCACCCAGGTTTATCGCCAGGCCATTGATCGGGCGGTGCAGGGCATTGAGCAAGAGGTTTCAGACCAGGAAAAATATCAATTAGAAATGGCCTTTTCGCGTGGGTTGTACACGGGTTGGCTCGACGGCATCGATAATCAAAGCCTTGTTCATGGTCGCTTTGGCAAGAAAAGAGGTGTATTCCTTGGTGAAATCAAGCAGATTCGTGATGGTCGCGATAAACAAGTTATTTTGCACTTAGAAGCGCCCCTAAAGGCCGGGGATGGGATAGTCTTTGATCAGGGGAAACCCGCAGATCGCGAACAAGGGGGGCGAGTTTACGCCGTTGAAACCCAGGGAAAAGATACGATTGTCACCTTTGGGCGGCGGGATGTGAACTTGCGCAGGGTGCGGGTTGGCGATCGCCTCTGGAAAACCAGCGATCCAGAACTGGATAAAAAATTACGTCAAACCTTTACCAGTGAAAAAATTCAGTTTCAGCGGCCAATTACGATAGAAATTCACGGAAAAATTGGTGAAAAATTGACGGCGATCGCCCGTGATGGGCAGGGCAATATTGTCCAAGTCACATCAGAAATTCTTCTCGACACCGCAATCAAGAAACCCCTAACAACGGAACGTTTAACGGAACAATTTGGCCGCTTAGGAAATACCCCTTTTTATCTCCAGCATTTAGAGAATAATCTGCTTGGTGAGGCCATTCTCCCTGTGAGTGAACTAAATCGAATGCGGCGGGAAATAGTAGCGCAATTGGAAGCTTTACGCGGTCAGCCAAAACGTTGGCAGCTAAATGGTAACGCATCCCATCAAAATCTTTTACCTCATTTAGAAAAAGCAGCGAACCAATCAACGCAAATCATTGTTTTAGTGCGCAATTTATCACAACTCAAAGCTGTTTTAGGGACAAATATCCAGACCATTTATTGTGAGTTTGAAAATCCGATTAACTACCGTGAAGCAGTGAAACTGACGAAACAAACTGAGCAGCAACCAGAAATTTGGGTGGCACCGCCCCGAATCACCAAACCCAAGGAACAATACATTCTCAAGCAAGTGCTGTCTAGTCAAGCAGATGGCTATTTGATTCGGAACTATGACCAGCTAAACTTTTTTAAAAATGAACGGATTACCGCTGATTTTTCTTTAAATATTTCCAACCCAATCAGTGCCAATTATTTTAAACAAACTTTTCCCCTAGAACGTCTCACGGCCTCCTATGACCTCAATATTCACCAGTTAGAATCACTTCTTAAAAAAGCACCACCCCACTGGTTTGAAATCACGATCCACCAACATATGCCGATGTTTCACATGGAACATTGTGTTTTCTGCGCGTTTCTCTCCGATGGAACCGATTTCACTAATTGTGGTCGCCCCTGCGAAAGTCATGAAGTGAAATTAGGTGATCGCACGGGTATTGAGCATGTTTTAGTTGCTGATGCGGGCTGTCGGAATACGGTGTTTAATGGCACCGCCCAGACTGGCGCAGAATATATGCAGCATTTTATAGATTTGGGAGTGCAGCACTTCCGCGTTGAATTTGTGGACGAATCTCCCGCAGAGATTACCAAGACCATTGATCTTTACCAAAAATTACTCACAGGAAAAATTTCTGGATCACAGCTCTGGCAAACCCTCAAGCTCCAAAATCAATTGGGAGTAACCCGTGGTTCGCTAGAATAAAAAGGCGATCGCCCTGCTTCCTCCAATCAGAACTGTCACAGATCATCGTCAGCAATGGGCCGCACCACAATTATGGGTCGTTAAACAGACTGACCATAGTCATCTCCCCCAAGACGCCACAATCAATCACATCAACGTTCCAGATAAAATTTTATGACTCTACCCTTTAATGCGGCCCCTACCGAAGCACGGGTCAAGCAATTTTGGCAACTCGCCGCCAGTTTCGGGATGGAACGTAATGCCTACCATAATTACCTGAACGAAATCGTCAGCGATCGCTATGCCCTGATCAGCGGCCTCCAGATTTTGCGGGATGAATTGCAATTTGTTGCCTCCGATTCAACGGATATTAAAGCTTGTGGGGCCGATATGAGTTTGCCCAGTGTGGTGACTACCCTCGCCTACACCAACTGCGGCGATCGCATTCACCAGGGGGAAGCCACAAAACGTTATCGAGATGTCGTTGCTTCCCGTTTTGCCACCCTCTCGGAAATTGGCGAATTAAAATTAGAGGCGTTTTTCCCGGCGGGTGGGGGCACCGATGACGGCGAAACCTTAGCCCATGTCACCGTGGCCCACGAGCTAGATGAATCTTTAAAGCGGCGTGTGTACGCAGGCAATCCCCAATCCATTTCCCTTGTGGCCATTGATCTCAAAACCCATGTGGGACGGTTGCGTCAGGATGGCAAGCAGGTCTATGGCAAAACCCGTGAATCGCCATGGCGTGAACCCCGCAACGCCTGTGGTGCAATTGTCGGTACCTTGAAAAATTACAACGCCCACAATCCAATCCATCGCCGCATTCGCAATGATTTAGGGGAAGAAAATTTTCATTTTTTAGCCCACAATGCCGTCCTGACGGATACCAAAAAAATTGACATTACGATGGCGGTGGCGGCCAATATTGTGGCGATTCGCGGCATTCGCAATACAGCGGTGGCGATCGCCCAAGAATTAGACGAACGGGGTTTAGCCCACCTCACTGCCAGTACCACGGTCAATCGTCCTTCCCGCGACGACTTGGTGATTTATCTCGCCCGGGCCACGGTCTTTAACGGCAGCATCAAAATTCAAAGCCTCGGCACCGATGCCCGTTTATATGGCGGCAAAATCGTTGAATATGCGGGCGAAAAACGCCTCCAATTGCATTACGCCGACTGGAATTTAGACAATCTTCCCATCGAAGAAATCCCCTATCAAGTCCGCTCTTCGGGATTGTGAATTATATGTAATGGGCCAGAATGGCATCCCGTAAGCCTTCTAGGGTGTAAACCTCGGCTTCGAGATCAACCCGCTGGAAAAGCTCGAAGCAAGTCTGGGAAGTTTGGGGGCCAATGGAGGCAATTTTCAGCGGTTTTAATAACGCTAAATCCCCCCCCTGCTGCTGAATTAGCTGCCAAAAGTTGCGCACTGTTTTAGAACTCGCAAAGGTTACTAGATCGATGGTTTGTGCTTCGAGAGCTTGCCACACCGCCGCCGGAATTTGTCGCGGACAGCCCGATTCATAGGCGGACACTTCAACCACCTGGGCACCCTGTTGGGCGAGTTCTTGCACTAGGATTTTTCGCCCGCCTGTTTCGACCCGGGGAAAAAGGATTTTTTGATTTTGCAGCGGATCGGGAAAGTTTTCCACCAAAGAATCCGCAATGAAATCAAGGGGAATATAGTCTGCTTTTAGGTCATGTTGGCGCAAAAATTTTTCTGTTTTTTTGCCGACGACGGCAATTTTGAGCTTACCTAAGGCCCGCACATCTTTGCCCAAGGTTGCGAGTCGCTGGAAAAAATATTCAACGCCGTTGGCCGAGGTGAGGATCAGCCAGTCAAAGGTTTCTAGGGTGGCGATCGCCTGGTCGAGGGGTTCCCAGGTGGAGGGCTCACGAATCTCTAAAGCGGGCATTTCCAAGACCTTTGCGCCAGTTTCCGCCAAAAGTTTGGTAAATTCGCTCGATTGCGACGCAGCGCGGGTAATCAGAATTGTTTTGCCACCCAATGGAGCCGGATCCATGTAATCCTCCCGGAGACTAACTACCTGACCCACAATGATCACACAGGGCGAAAGTTTTTGAACCGTCGCCGTTTGCTTCGTAATGGTCTGTAACGTTCCCGTCCAGACCTGCTGCTCTGGCAATCCCGCCGCCCGCACGATGGCCACTGGTAAATGAGGCGATCGCCCCGCTGCCATCAAGCGCCGACAAATGTCCTCTAAATTGCGTCCCCCCATCAAAAAAACCAAAGTTTCCAATTGGGCTAGGGCTGTCCAATCAAAGGCCTCTAGATCATGGGCTGTCCCCACAAAAAAGCCGCGCCCCAAATCCTTGTGGGTAAGGGGAATGCCTGCTAGCAAAGGTGCCGCTAAGGCCGATGAAATGCCAGGGACCACCTCAAAAGCACAGCCTGCCCCTTGGAGTGCCAAAATCTCTGGGTGCGATCGCCCAAAAATATACGGATCTCCCCCCTTCAGGCGCACCACCCGTTTTGGCGATTGTCCATGCTCAACCAAAAGACGATTAATTTCTTCTTGGGGTGTACTCTTTTGGCCGCCTCGCTTGCCGACGAATAACCGTAAACAGTCCTGGGGCAGCAGATTCAACAGTTCTTGGGAACCCAGGGCATCGTAAATCACCACTTCCGCCCGTTGGAGGATCTCCCAACCCCGCACCGTTAAATAGTCCTTTGTCCCTAAACCCGCTCCCAGCAAAAATACTTTTCCCATGTGCGATCGCCCTAAACCACCGTCAAACCTTGCGTTAAAATTAGATGCTAAGACAAAATCAGACAAAAACACCCCGCAACCGTAACGCCAACACGTTACCCAACGCATTAAAAGATCTATGAACTCACCGATTCAGGCTGTACAAGCACCCTACAGAGGTGGCGGCTCCACCTACAGGACACCACCGCCAGATCTCCCTTCCCTACTGCTAAAAGAACGCATCGTTTATCTCGGCCTTCCCCTGGTCTCTCCCGACGAGTATAAAGATCAAATTGGCGTCGATGTGACCGAACTGATCATCGCCCAACTGTTATTTTTACAGTTTGATGATCCCGATAAACCGATTTATATGTACATCAACTCCACCGGGACTTCTTGGTACGGTGGTGATTCCATTGGGTTTGAAACAGAAGCCTTTGCCATCTGCGATACCCTCAACTACATCACGCCGCCAGTGCACACCATTTGCCTCGGTCAAGCGATGGGAACAGCGGCCATGATCCTTGCTGCTGGCACGAAGGGCTGCCGCGCGAGCCTACCCCACTCGACGATTATTCTCCACCAAGCGCGCCAAGGAGCCCAGGGCCAAGCTTCCGATATTCAAATTCGGGCGAAGGAAGTGATCGAAAACAAACGGACAATCCTGCAAATGATGTCTAAATATACAGGTCAACCCCTCGAAAAACTCGAAAAGGACACTGACCGGATGTTTTACATGACACCCCAGCAGGCCCTCGAATACGGCATTATCGATAAAGTGCTCGAAAGTTCGAAGGATTTGCCGTCCCCCGTACCGGCTCTGTAGCCTTCGTGATTGCTTAAAATCACCCCATTTTTTCCCGTTGTTCAGATCAAGGTAAACAAAATCCATGCCCATCGGTGTACCCAAAGTTCCCTATCAAATGCCCGGTCAGCCCTATTCTGACTGGATCAATATCTATGACCGTTTGTACCGTGAACGGATTATTTTCCTCGGTCGGGGTGTCAATGATGCTTTGGCAAACCAAATTATTGCCATCATGCTTTACCTCGATTCTGAAGATCCCAGCAAGCCGATCTATCTCTACATCAACTCCCCCGGTGGCTCGGTGACGGCGGGTCTGGCGATTTACGACACGATGAAACACATCAAGTCGGAAGTAGTCACCATTTGTGTGGGCTTAGCGGCTTCTATGGGGGCGTTTTTGTTGTCTGCGGGCACGAAAGGGAAGCGCCTGGCCCTGCCCCACTCCCGGATTATGATCCACCAACCCCTCGGTGGGATCCAAGGTCGTCGTCAAGCGACAGATATTGACATTGAAGCCAAGGAAATTATCCGCATTAAGCATCAACTCAATGAATTGATGGCAGCCCACACAGGTCAATCCATCGAAAAAATTGAGAAGGATACGGATCGGGATTACTTTATGTCAGCCCAGGAAGCGTTGGAATATGGCCTGATCGATAAGGTAATTGAAGAACGTCCTTAATGTTTGTCTGATTTTTCAACCTTAAATTCGTTGAAGCATTCTTTCTCGCGAAAGGGTGCTTTTTTATGTGGAAAATCTTTCAAATCTCTATTGTTGAGTAATGAGATTGAGGGCTTGCTCAAGGAGATCTGGGGCGGTGTTATCGAGCCAGTGAATATCTGGATTGGCGCGGAACCAAGTGCGTTGGCGTTTGGCAAATTGGCGGGTGTGGAGGACAGTGTTGGCGATCGCCTCTTCTAATGTCCCTTGACCGCGTACATAATCCCGAAATTCTGCATAACCCAGGGTATTCAGGAGGGGCAGATCCCAACCGTATTTTTTACCCAAGCGTTCAACCTCAGCAACAAAGCCTTGGTCAATCATCTGCTGGGTGCGTTGACGGATCCGTTGATCGAGGTGGTCGGGAGCGCAATCGAGACCAATTTCGAGGATCGAATAAGTCGGCGGATTCTCTCCCTGTTGGCGGCTAATCGGTTCCCCGGTGACATAAAAAACCTCTAGGGCACGGAGGGTACGCACTTGGTCATTGGGGTGAATTTTTCTGCAAGCTTCTGGGTCAAGTTTCTGCAGTAGTTGATAACTGTAGGGTTGTCCGAGTTCAATAAATTGTTGGCGCAGATCCGGTTGAGGCGCAACCCGGGGAATTTTTAAACCCTTGGTAATCGCTTTAATGTAAAGGCCAGTGCCGCCGACGAGTAAAACGGGCTTCTGTTCGGCGTGAAATTGCGCGATTATTGCTTGGGCCTGGGCTTGGTATTCCGCCAAGGTGAGCGTTTCTGTCGGTTCACAAATATCGATCAGGTAATGGGGAATTTTCTGCTGCTCTTCAGGGGTTGGTTTCGCTGTACCGATGTCGAATTCTTTGTAAATTTGGCGCGAATCGGCGCTAAGAATTACCATGTCCAGTTTTTTGGCAAGTTTTAGGGCCAAACCGGATTTACCCGTCGCGGTGGCACCACAGATGACGATGAGGGGGGCAGTCATAAAAAATTTAGGGGATCACCACGCCCTGGAGGAGTTGTTCGAGCTGGGCATTAAGGCGATCGCGGTTTTGGAACTTATCGATGCGCTCAATGATCGTGCCATCGTTGAACAAAATTAAAGTCGGGAGGGTTTTGAGGCGATAGGTATTGGCGAGCTTTAGGTTATCGTCGGCATTAACATCGACCAAAAGAAATTGTCCTTCCCATTCCTTTTGCAACTTCACCAAAAAGGGATGGAGCAAATGACACAAACCACACCAGGGTGCCCAAAAGTTCACCAAAACAGGTTGATTGGCTTCTAAAACAGTCTGGGTAAAATCCGCTTCGGTGATTGATAGAACCATAATTGCCTGTTCTTTTCGCTCACATACTCAATATTATCTGTGGTCTCTTATCTTACCTGTATCGGTCCTGGGGATCATCTTTTTTTCCGTTACCAGGGCACTTTAGCCGTCATCACCATCAACCAGGGGTGCCCCCACCAGAGCAGGGCAATGAAGGCTGTAACACCGACATAGGCAGGCTTGAGGAATTCTTCTAGTTTAAGCTGTTGACGTCCCTGGAGAATCGCCAGAAAGGGAATGATCGAGGTGCGTTCTTTCACCGCCAGAAACGTCTGCCCATAACGGGATCTCAGACGGCGATCGCCATGCCAAACCGCAAAAATATGGTGGGCCATCAAACCAATGGAGGTGAGCAACGTGAAAGAACTGCCGATCCAGAGGGTGTGAGCCACGCACCAAATTAACTGACCGACCATCTGGGGGTGACGGGTGATGCGAATGATCCCTTTTTCGTAGAGATGCACCTGGGGCTGCTTGACCGCCGCAATTTCGAGCAAGTTAAATGTCGAAGGATACAAAAAGAAAAACGAAATCGCCGACAGCCACCACACCGTCGGTTTCACCCAAGCGTCCCCCTGGATTTGCCACAACACTAGGCCATCGTAGCGGTGGTTAAAGAAGTAAATAATCAAACCAGTGGCGAAGGGAATACTCACCAAGGCAAAGAGCACCCGGTATAGGCGAGAACCGATTCTTTGTTCGCCCCAGGGACGCAACGCCGCCAAACCACTATGGGCGATCGCAAAACCGAGCAAAAGACCCGCCATAATCCAGTGACTTGTCGAAAACCAGCTCAAATCCGTCATAATTCCGTCGATCGAAGTATTTTGCTTAAAATTAGTACAGGCTATATTATCCATGAAAAGAGATACGATCCCCTTATTATGGTACTGTCAATCATAAAACCAGCCGTGATCCCTCTTTGTCGTCCCTTTTTGCCGAGGCTATATGTCTGACATTCCATTTACCCTGGATCAACTCCGTATCCTCAAAGCCATCTCCACCGAAGGAAGCTTTAAACGGGCAGCAGATAGTCTCTACGTCTCCCAACCTGCCGTCAGCCTCCAGGTACAAAATCTCGAAAAACAGCTCAATGTCCCCCTCTTCGACCGGGGTGGACGGCGCGCCCAACTCACCGAAGCCGGCTATCTTCTCCTCGATTACGGCGAAAAAATTATTACCCTCTGCCAAGAAACCTGTCGGGCCATTGAAGATTTACAAAATCTCCAGGGGGGCACCCTGATTGTCGGCGCCTCCCAAACCACGGGTACCTACCTCATTCCCCGGATGATTGGTTGCTTCCGGCAGAAATACCCCGATGTGGCAGTCCAGTTACAAGTACATTCGACGCGACGCACCTCCTGGGGAGTGGCTAACGGTCAAGTGGATCTCGCAATCATTGGCGGCGAAGTTCCTTCGGAGTTGCAAGATACGTTGAAAATTGTTCCCTATGCCGAGGATGAACTGTCCCTGATTTTGCCCGTGAGTCACCCCCTCGCCAAGGCAGAAACTATTTATCGAGATGATTTGTACAAACTAAAATTCATTGCCCTCGATTCTCAATCGACGATCCGCAAGGTCATTGATCAAGTCTTAACTCGCTGCGACATCGATACCAAACGGCTCAAGATTGAAATGGAACTTAATTCCATCGAGGCAATTAAAAATGCTGTGCAATCGGGTCTAGGGGCTTCCTTTGTCTCAGTGACGGCCATTGAGAAAGAACTGCGGATGGGTGTGCTGCACCGGGCGCGCATTGAAGATGTGGAAGTACGGCGTATTTTAAGTGTGATCGTCAATCCAAACCGTTATCGCTCCAAGGCAGCGGAAGCCTTTTGTCTCGAAATTTTGCCCCAATTTGCCAATCAGTTGAAAAAGTTTGATTTGAGTGAGCTGATGCCCCAGGGTCTAGAATCCGGTCAAAAATAAGGGTTTGATGGGGATTATTCTCGGCTCAGGTAATGGTAGGGATAACGCCGGGGGGAGCCGGGTTCGGTTTCAAGCTCGAAGTTGACAATTTGCCAGCGGTCTTGGCGATCGCCAGCATCATGAAAAAACACGGGGAGGCCGTATAGGTGGGGCACTAAAGGGGTGGCCGCATAGTCCGTTGGGGTTATGTCTCCCCGTCCAGGGGCCGATTTAAAATCGAGGGTGCGCCGCATTAAGGTTTGGTAGCGTTGGGCGATGGTAATTTTGGTAGCCCGTAACCCCTGGGTGTAAAGGCGATCAAGGGCTTCGTGGATTTCAAAGCGAATGCCGTCAGGATGGGTATGTTGACGGTACCATTTTTCTTCCCAGCGTTTCCATTGGCGACTGGACTGGAGATGGACTAAGGTTTCTGTTTCTGGATCTGCTTCAAAAGCACCATGGCGATCGCAGAGATAACTATCCGTCAAAGTTAACGCTGGAATCATTTGACGACAATGGGGACAGGGAATTTCAGCACCAAAAATAGGGTAATGTAAGCTAGATTCAACCATTGCACTTGTGTCGGTATAGTTGGAATAAAAAATTTTGCTGTGCCGTCCTCAAAGTTGTGTTCATTATATCGGAGATTTTTATTCGCTTCAGTGAGCTATGAACCCAGACCAAAGCCTCTCAAGTTATGACTACGACCTGCCGCCGGAACGCATCGCCCAAACCCCTGTCACTCCCCGTGATCGTTCCCGTCTGTTAGTGCTTGATTCTGTCGATAGCATCCAGCATCAGCATTTTTACCACCTGGTTGATTGGCTACAGCCCAATGACTTGTTGGTGATGAACAATACGAAAGTGATCCCGGCACGGCTCCATGGCCGTAAGACAACGGGCGCTCCGGTAGAAGTCCTCCTCTTGGAAGAACGTTCAGCAGATACTTGGCTGGCTTTAGTGAAACCGGGGAAACGTTTTACCCTAGGGTCAGAAATTTTATTCACTGCGCCCCATGATTTAAGCCAAACCCTGAAAGCAACGGTGGTTGATCGAGACCCAGAGACAGGGGGGCGCTTACTCGAATTTCAGTTGCGGCCAAATCAAACCCTTTGGTCTGTGTTAGACGATTTTGGGGAGATCCCTTTCCCTCCCTATGTGACAGATTCTGAAGCAAAGCCCGACCAGTATCAAACGATCTATGCAGAGACTCCTGGGGCTGTGGCGGCACCGACGGCAGGGCTACATTTTACGCCGGAGGTATTTGCAGCACTAGAAGCAAAAGGCATTGAAAAAACCTTTGTAACCCTCCATGTGGGGGTTGGCACATTCCGCCCGGTGGAAGTAGAAGATATCACCGCCCATGATATGCACTATGAGTGGATTGACGTGCCGGAGGAAACAGTGAAAAAAATCCGGAAAACGAAAGCAAAGGGCGGTCGGGTCATTGCGGTCGGGACAACGGTTGTGCGATCGCTAGAGGGAATGGCCGCCGCTTCTCCTAGGGAATTACAGTCTTTCCAGGGACAAACCAATTTATTTATCTATCCGGGTTACGAATGGCAGGTGGTGGATGGGCTGATCACAAATTTCCATTTACCAAAATCGAGCTTGCTGATGCTAGTTAGTGCGTTGATTGGGCGCGAAAGATTGCTCGACGTTTACCAGGCGGCGATCGCCCAGGAATATCGTTTCTATTCCTTTGGAGATGCGATGCTCATTTTGCCTGAGGCGAAAGTCCTTTAGGGACATTAGGATTGAATCGAAAGTTTCCGCTAAGTGGCGTTATTTACAGTTTGTAGGGTACCAGTAGGAAAATTTTATGAGCGATTTTGCCCAGCAGCTCCTGGATCTGGCACGCCAGGGGGGAGCCGAGTTTGCGGAAGTTTACCAGGGAAGTTCTGTCTCCCACCCCATCACCTTTGAGGCGAATCGCCTAAAACAACTAGAAACGGCTGAATCCATTGGCACTGCACTGCGGCTTTGGTACCAGGGACGGCCTGGGCTAGCGGTGGCCTATGGTGATGTAGCACCACAACTGTTAGTAGAAAAGGCGATCGCCTTGAGCCAACTCCAGGAACCGACGCCCCTAGAAGTCTGCGGGCCGCGCCGTGATATTAATCCTCCCATTGGCACTGCCATGGCCGTGGAAACTCTAGTCGAGAAAGGCAAAGCGGCGATCGCCCAACTGCGCGATCACTATCCCGATATTCTCTGTAGCGGTGTATTCGACTGCGAATCGAGCCATACACTCCTGGTCAATTCCGAAGGTCTCTATTGCACTGCCGCCGATATTTCCCTCAGCTATGGCCTAGAGGTGGAGTGGGTGCGGGGGGATGACTTTTTGGGCATTTATGATGGGGATATTACCCAGGATTCCCTCGATCCAGAGGCAACGGTACAAAGGATTCTGGAGCGTCTCCACTGGGCGAAGCAAAATAGTCCGGCCACCACAGGCAAAATACCAGTAATTTTCACCAGTAATGCTGCGCCCCTGCTGTGGTCAACGGTTGCCGCCGCCCTCAATGGGAAAAATATCCTCGAAAAGTCTTCTCCTTGGAGCCAAGCCCTCGGCCAACGGGTCGCCTCATCCCAGATCAGCCTCTACCAAGACCCCACCGCCAAACCTTACATTTGCCACTTTGATGACGAAGGTACCCTGACCCGCTCTTTGTCCCTGGTGCGGGAAGGTTCCGCCCAAGACATCTACGGCGATCGCCAAACAAGTCGAAGCCTTGGGATTCGACCGACAGGCAACGGATTTCGGGCCAGCCTCGGGCGCTATCCAACCCCAGAGCTCGTTAATTTGATTGTTGCCCCTGGCGCAGGCAATCTTAACACAATTATTTCGCAATTAGATACGGCAATTGTCGTCGATCAAATCCTGGGAGGAGACGCAGACCTTTCAGGAGACTTTTCCGTCAATATTGACCTGGGCTACCAGGTACGACAAGGGCAGATCACCGGACGGATTAAGGATACGATGGTCACTGGCAACGTTTATGAGGCCCTCAAACAAGTTATTCAAGTGGGAGGCGATCGCCGCTGGCAAGGTTCTTGTTATACCCCCTGCATTGCCCTCGAATCTTTGTCTATTGTTGCCTAGAAAATTATCCATTGCCTTTGCAAGCGTGCCTACCAGTGCTGTGTGCTGGCATTTTTGGCATAAAAAAGGTGGGACCACCCACCCTGTACATCCTTGAGAGAAAAACACCATCTTTAGAATACCCTTAGTTGATAAATTAAGTCAACAATATTAAAAATCTTTTTTATTAGCTGTCCAGATGGACAAAAAAAGATGGGGAGAATGCCCCATCTCAGAATGCCTAAGTCATGGTGAAAAGTTAAAAAATTTAGCTGGCAACCAGATATTCACGAATTTGCGATCGCCGGCGCCGCAGATGATTCAGGGCCTGGCGTTCTAGCTGGCGCACCCGTTCGCGGCTGAGGTTCATGCGTTTGCCAATTTTCGCTAGGGAAAGTTCTTTCCCATCGTTAAGGCCAAAGCGCAGAATAATCACTTCCTGTTGCTGGGGGGTCAAATCCGCGATCAGGTCGCGCAAATCCTGTTTGAGCAACTCATAGGTAACGTTATTGTCGGGGGATTCGCCGCTGTCTTCGAGTAAATCCATCAACTCGGTATCTTGATTATCGCCAACCCGGACATCGAGGGAGATTGGGTGCCGGGAAACGCGGAAATATTCACGGATTTGGGCCGGTTCTAATTCGAGGGCTTCGGCGATTTCAGCGATGGTGGCCGCCCGGCCTAGGTCTTGGGCCAGTTGCCGTTGGGTTTTCTTAATTTTGTTGAGCTTTTCGGTAATGTGGATCGGTAGTCGAATCGTGCGACCCTGTTGGGCGATCGCCCGGGTGATCGCCTGGCGAATCCACCAGTAGGCATAGGTAGAGAACTTATAGCCTTTTGTGGGGTCAAACTTCTCGACCCCCCGCTCTAAACCAAGGCTGCCTTCTTGGATCAAATCTAAGAATTCTAGGTTGCGCTTTTGATATTTCTTGGCGATCGCCACCACAAGCCGGAGATTTGCCTCAATCATCTTGCGCTTTGCCCGTTCTCCGATTTGGAGATCCCGTTGGAGTTGCTTCGGTGTCAGTTGAGCGGCCTCGGCCCATTCTTCACGGGTTGCTTCGCGATCAAGGGATTCTTCTAGGGTTTGGCGTTTTTCCTGGAGGGCCATCAGGCGCTGAACCTGTTTCCCATAGACAATTTCTTCTTCGTGGGTTAACAAGGGCACCCGACCGATTTCCCGGAGATAGGTACGCACCATATCCGCAGAACTTTTGCCGTTATTGGGGGCTTGTTGAAGATTTACTTTAGGCATTTACGCTTTAACTCCTTAAATCTAAAGAACGAAGAACTATATGGTGCGGCCCAGGGGGGCAGATACTTTACAAAACAATCATCATGTAGGTCACAATCTAGAACACAAAGAATTTTTCTAAAAAATAAACGACATACCCTTTAACTTTCTTACGCTTTATAACTTTTAATTGAGCGCTCACTACTTTAGACGGGCAACAATCGAAAAAGGTTCAACGATTCATTAAAATCTCAGGGATGGTGAATTCATCGGCGTTCTATACTTAATTCTCCTTGATTGACCAAGAGATTGAAAAGGGGAAAAGATGCGGGATTACCGAACTTGGAATATCGACAGACTCAATTGGAAATATAGTGTCGTTGCAATATGTTATTCAATGCGATAAGGGTGGCCCTTTCGGGGAAAACATCTCTCAAAAATAAGACCTCTATTGCAGTAGAGGTACAGGGAGACGCCCATAAATTAAGACTTTTCACTTCTTATAGTGTATCTTTTCGCGCGAATAAGATCAAGTTCGGTGGGGTTAACTCCACCCAGGGATAGACTTTTTTGCCTATGGCGGCAGTATCCCTTGTGATGATCACTACCGTTTAAAAGATTGAAAAAGAATATTTTTTTGACCAATAAGTCCAGTTTATTCAAAAAAAGACGCTTTGTATACCTTTAACAAAAAGATAATCTCAGCAAAATTAAGGGCATTTAGGCCAGAAACGAAGAACGTAGAAGTATTTTGGCAAGTCAGGGATTTCACCTAAAAATCAACGGTTGATAATCCTTCTCAAAAATAACAGAATGTCCTTGTTAGTCCAGGAAACCGAGGTGGCGATCGCCTTTGGATCAAGATCTATCCCTAGGGTTGCAGAATTTGTGCCGTGATGGGATGGCGTTTCGATTTTTGTAACCCGGTGCGATGGATTAGCCAGGTGAGTAGCGATGGATAATTTTTCCGGCCTCTTCACCCCAAAAAGATCTAGCGGCTTCCCTGGGGCATGGGATGATAGGTTAAGCTGTCTTACGGTCTTTTGCCCCTGATTTTTCTATGGTTAGAATTAACGAAAATTACCTCAAACTTAAAGCAGGTTATCTCTTTCCCGAAATTGCCCGGCGAGTGAATGGGTTTCTAGCAGAAAACCCCAATGCGCCCATTATCAAACTAGGGATTGGTGATGTCACCGAACCATTACCCGCTGCCTGTCGAGAAGCGATGGCAAAGGCCATTGACGACATGGGCGATCGCGCCAACTTTAAAGGCTATGGCCCTGAACAAGGCTATGCTTGGCTACGGGAAAAAATCGCTGCCCACGACTTCCAGGCCCGCGGTTGTGACATTGACGCCTCTGAAATTTTTGTTTCCGATGGTGCCAAATGCGATACCGGGAACATCCTTGATATCTTTGGCAAAGACAACACTATTGCCGTCACTGACCCCGTTTATCCCGTTTACGTTGATACTAACGTGATGGCAGGACATACCGGGGAAGCCGACGAGTCCGGTAAATATGGTGGCCTGACCTACATCCCCATCACCGCTGACAATGACTTTGTCGCCCAAATCCCCACAGAAAAAGTCGATCTGATTTATCTCTGTTTTCCCAATAATCCCACCGGGGCAACGGCGACGAAAGAACAGCTCCAAGCTTGGGTGGATTATGCCAAGGCCAATGGTTCAATTATTTTCTTTGACGCTGCCTATGAAGCGTTTATTACCGACGAAAGCCTACCCCACTCAATCTACGAACTAGAAGGAGCGAAGGATTGCGCCATCGAATTCCGTTCTTTCTCTAAAAATGCAGGCTTTACGGGGACTCGGTGTGCCTTTACCGTTGTGCCGAAAAATCTGACCGTTACTGCGAGCAATGGCCAAGCCGTGCAACTCTGGAGCCTCTGGAACCGCCGTCAGTCCACCAAATTTAACGGCGTTTCTTACATCGTCCAACGGGGGGCAGAGGCCGTTTATTCCGAAGCGGGTCAAGCCCAAATTAAAACACTGATCGATTTTTACTTGGAAAATGCGGCCATTATTCGCCGGGAACTCCAAGCGGTTGGTTTTGATGTCTATGGCGGCGTGAATGCGCCCTATGTCTGGGTTAAAACCCCTGCTGGTTTATCGAGTTGGGACTTTTTTGACAAGCTCTTGATCAACTGCAATGTGGTCGGCACCCCAGGCTCTGGTTTTGGGGCTGCTGGGGAAGGCTATTTCCGGATCTCTGCTTTCAATAGTCGCGAAAATGTGCTCGAAGCGATGAAACGGATCACGACAGCATTCCAATAATGATTCAGTCATTTCTAAACATTGGGTTTAAAAATTGACTGTTAATCTTCTGAGGCGCACCGGAGTGCGTCTTTTTTGTGACCTTTACCAGAACATGGGAGAGTGTGGGCGCAAAATATCGCGGACTGTCCGCTGGAGAGACAGGTGATTCATCATAAAAGTGTGCAGTACTGGTAATTGGATCACAGGATCTGCTGGAGAAAGGCGTGTTTCTTCTAGGGCAACAATGCCATCATTAAATTCTTCGCCAAAGGGACTTAAGCTCCCCCTGGGGCCACCGACGCCAGCAATTACCGTGTAGGGTGCATCTAAATTGGGGAGAGCCTTGTAAAAAGCCGGATCTGTTAAATTAAACCCACATTGGCCTGTCCACCAGCGAAAAGGAGGCAATTGCCAAGCCCAAGCCGCTAAACGAGGTGGTTGGTTCGGGGTGCCCAACATCACTACATGTTCTGGGTCTGGGGTTTTCGGGCAAGTGAGGGCAGCCCGCGTCAGGACTCCTCCCAAGGAATGGGCCACGATACTGTATTTTCCGGTTTTGGCGATCGCCTGAATTCTTTGGCGGAGCCGCACCACAATCTGTTCAAAACTTTCCATAGCCGCAAAATAGCCAAACTGCTCCGTTGCCCAACCATGGCGCTCCAAATATTGAGCTAACCCCAGGAGAGAAAAGGGCGTTCGGCTGAGGCCGTGAATACATAAAATTTTCATTGATTACACTGCACAATCGCCGCTCATAATACAAAAACCCTAGGCGGCAGGAATTGTTTTTCTGATCCAATGGTAACGTTTTTGGAGCCACTGGTACGACACCAAATTCAATAAAAGACCAATCCCTAAGAGTAACGTCATCAACACAAGCTGATACCAGGGAGCTTGCACCACAATGTCTGCGATCAAATGGCCCACATTTAGCACTGAATATAATACAGTCACCAAAAAATGTAGTCGCCGAAACCCTTTACTGTTGGTGAAAGTCGTCAAAATGATCAACACCATGGGGATGGTGAAGAAAAAAAGCATAAACCCGAAAACGAGATCTAGGTTGCCTCCAGCATGAGAGTGCTCCACCGCCTGGTCATGGAACAGAGGCATCAATCCCAAGTCCGTATGAAACAAGGTTCCCAAAAGAAAAGCGATCCAAAGGGCGTTGATCTGTGTCGGGTAGCGATTCGCCATTATCCTAAGCTCCACCATGGCCACTTGCCTCAGTCATAGCACTGCCGCACCAACCTAGCCAAGGGAGCATTTACCAAACATTACGCAGGGGCTAATTCCGAAAGTCCCCACCAGATTGAGTGAGGACTTTGATTAGATTCAATGTCTGGGACTAAGCATTTAAAGCGCGGTAGGCGGCTTGTACTTCGGTGATCGTAAACAAGCTAGAAAATTTGAGATTTTGGCTAGCGTAAAATTCGGCCCCTCCCTGCTGACGGTCAACAAGGGCAATAATTTCTTCTACTTGGTAACCGGCATCCCGGAGACGCTCAACGGCTTGGGCGGCGGACTGTCCAGTGGTCACAACATCTTCAAGGACAACCACTTTCGCGCCTGGGGTAAGGGATGGCCCTTCGATATAGGCTTGGGTGCCGTGGCCCTTTGCTTTTTTGCGAATAATCAGAGCCGGAATGGGACAATTTTCGTAGGCTGACACAACACTGACGGCGCTAACAATCGGGTCAGCCCCTAGGGTTAAACCAGCGACAGCAGCAACATCTTGATCGAGCTGAGCAAGGATGAGACGACCGATGAGGAGCGCTCCCATTGGGGTGAGGGTGACCAATTTCCCGTTGATATAGTAGGTGCTTTTTTGTCCGGAAGAGAGGGTGAAGTCGCCTTCTTTATACGCATCTGTGGCGATTTGATTGAGGAGTGTTTGTCTGAGGGTAGCTTGATCAGCGGTCAGGAGGTCAGAAAGGGCAGGCATGGTTGTATATGAAGTTCAGTACAGAGAAAACTTGACCAATTGGGTTTTGTGAGCAAAGATGCTGGTAAAGATTTGACTTATGGATGTAATGCCATGAAAAAATGGTTTCATCATTTAACCACAGTTTTTGTGGTAGGTGCGGCGGTACAGGGAATTGGCCAAGGGGCGATCGCCCAAACGTATCTAGAGGGAAGATACCCCACTTACCCAGAACATACAAATGATGTATTTACCCGCGCCCTCTACTACGAGTTGCAGGATACCTTTGCGAGCTTTAGCACGGGCCAAGTACTCAATGATTATTTTGGTGTTTCCCCCTTTGGCTTAAATGGGGCAGGCTATCCCGAACAACGGGCAAAACGAGATATCAAAAAAATCGATATTCTTTACCGGGATATTTTGTTGCAACAGGTAGACAGTGACCCGGTGCTGCGTACCCAGGATTTGCCGAATCCGTTTAACTCTTCCCTGCAAACGGAAGCTGCCTTCGACTACAACATGGGTTATTAGGGCGCAATAACATTCACCCAAGCGGCAATGCTCCCAAACGAAAGGCGATCGCCTTTGGGGCGTTTTCTTTCGCAACCTTAAATTTGCAAATTTGAAGCTCGAAAACTTATCTGAAAGTCCAGGGTGCAGGAGTTGAACCTGCCTGGGACGAATTATGAGTTCGTTGCCTAAACCGCTCGGCCAACCCTGGCAAATTTGTTGGGGCGATTTTGCCCACAGGCTATCATAGTACAATTTCTTCTTTTCCTTAACTGTTCCCTCGGCGATCGCCCATGAAGTTTCAAACGACCCTGGCTTTTACTTTCCTGCTCCTACTGGCGATGTTTGGTGCTGGAACCGTGAGTGCCCTCTATGGCTTTACCGTCGGTTACGAAGCCCTCAAAGGTGTCAAGCAACCCGAAGGAAATCCGAGTCAGCAACTGATTCGTAGCCGTCAGCCAGACAATAGCGAAGCAGATCCCGCCGAAAATTTAGAATTTGTGTCCGAGCGATCAATCATTGTCTCCGTTTATGATCAGATCCAGGCCCAAGAAAAGGAACTCCAAAAGGCCACCCCGGCAGCAACACCGCAAAAGGACGCCTTTATTGAGGAACAACCTGCAGAAACCGCCGACCAAAAAACCTTTCCCCTCAGCACCAGTGCAGACGATGTCACTTTAGAAATTGTAAGCGGCCAACTTTCTGGCAACGATTGGCTTATGGAAGTAAACCTGCAAAATAATGGCCAGGAAGCGGTGAATTTTTTGTATAACTTCCTTGAAATTAAAACCGAAACGGGACGATTGTTAAGTACCCAAATGGATGGCCTCCCCAACGAAATCCCTGCAAATCGGCAAAAGTATGCTGGCACCATTCGGATTCCGGCGGTGATCCTGGATGAGACGCAAACCCTGTCGCTCCAACTTCAGGACTATCCAGACCGGGAAATTTCCCTAGAACTTTCTCAGATTCCAGTGATACGTTAGGTAGAAACAGTACGCCTGCAAGGGTTATAGCGCAATTCCATGTTATCGAGCGGTGAAATTTTAGTCCGATTATTGTCTGTGTTGTTGTTGATCGCAATTAATGCTTTTTTTGTGACCGCAGAATTTTCGATTGTCTCGGTGCGGCGATCGCGCATTAGTCAACTCATTGCGGAGGGGGATCTCCAGGCCAAGATGGTGCAAGCCCTCCAGTCCCGTTTGGAACGCCTCCTCTCGACGACCCAATTGGGGATTACCCTCTCTAGTTTGGCCCTGGGCTGGATTGGTGAAGATACCATGGCGACGGTTATTGCTCAATTTCTGGTGGGATTGCCTCTCCCCGACGACTGGATTCAACCCTTTGCTGTTTCTATTTCGATCCCTTTTGCTTTTTTCTTAATTGCTTATTTGCAGATTGTCTTGGGGGAACTCTGTCCTAAATCCTTGGCTCTCTCCCATGCCGAAGAAATGGCCCGCTGGTTGGCCCCTCCCAGTTTGGCGATCGCCCGAATTTTTAAACCGTTTATTTGGATCTTGAATCAATCTAACCGTCTCCTGTTGCGCCTTGGGGGCATTGCGCCGATTCAGCAGGGGCTTTGGTATGACCGACTGACACCAGAGGAACTCCAACTGATTATCACCACCGAACAAGAATCCATGGGCCTAGAGGCGGAGGAACGGGAGCTTTTAAGTAATGTCATTGAATTTGGTGATGTGGTTGCCGAAGAAATTATGACGCCCCGCACCAAAATCCATGCGATCGCCAACGGCGCGACCCTCGGCAAACTGTTGCAAAAAGTCAGCCAGACCAATCACTCCGCCTATCCCGTCTACGGAGAATCCATCGATGACATTGTCGGTTTTGTGCGCTTCCGGGATTTTGCCAAACCCTTAGCCGCCGGAGGGATGAATCTCAATACAGCCATTAATCGCTGGGTAAAGCCTATTCCCTTCGTCGCAGAGGGTACCCCGATCGCCGACCTCTTACCGAAAATGCAGCGCACCAAACAACCGATGGTCATGGTAGTAGACGAATTTGGTGGTACCGCTGGGCTTGTCACCCTCAAAGATATTATTAATGAAATTATTGGCGATGAACTCGACAGTCATCCCAATGCGCCACTCCATTTCAAGGCTTTAGATCGACAGACTTTCCTGGTCGATGCCCAAATTGATCTCGAAGAACTCAATGATCTGCTAAGTATCGAATTGCCCTACACCGACGATTACCAAACCCTCAGTGGCTTTTTGCTCTACCAATGGCAAAAAATCCCAGAAACGGGTGAAGTCTTTCACTTTGAAGACCTGAAATTTCAAGTGATGGGTATTGACGGCCCCCGCCTCCAACAGGTCAAGATCACCCGCGACCCTTCTGATATTGAGGCGATCGCCGAATTTGATTTTCCTCCAGAGCCAGAGGACCATCCAGACATGGAAGAAATCCTTGGCCCCGACTTTAAACCCAGCGGCGGAACCGACTAAGACTGATCCTGGGACTCTTTTTTCTGCAAATCTGGAATCAGATCCGGGCGTTTGGCATCTTCCCAACCCGAAGGCCGCTTGGAATTAAAAAAGGCGATCAGACCAATGGATACTGCTGCCACAAAGCCCACCACGTAAACGAGGGTAAAGTATAAAGGAAAGGGTTGGCCAGCAACCGCCAAA
The DNA here is from genome assembly GCF_963864045.1 of Picosynechococcus sp. NKBG042902. Classification (NCBI taxonomy): domain Bacteria; kingdom Bacillati; phylum Cyanobacteriota; class Cyanophyceae; order Chroococcales; family Geminocystaceae; genus Picosynechococcus; species Picosynechococcus sp. NKBG042902. Next base: position 175,259 of record NZ_CAWLTV010000075.1, read on the forward strand.
AAGAGGGAATGAGAATCGGACATAACTTCTTGATCGTTACAATTCGTTACAAGCTTACCAAGAAACGGGTCTCTGCCTAGATCCGTCCCCGGAGCATCATCGCCATTTCGTTGGGCGTCGGCGATTTTTCTAGGGCGATTTCCTCTGTAATCCGACCTTCTTGGTAGAGGTTAAACAACGACTGATTCATGGTGACCATGCCATCAAATTCGCCATTTTGCATCAGTTCAAGCATTTTGTCGTACTGACCGCTAACGATGTAATCTTTCATGGTTTCGGTATTCACCAAAATGTCATGGTAAGCCGCCCGCTTTCCATCGGTGGTACGGCATAGGCCTTGGGCGATAACAGAAACCAAGGATTCGGCGATCGCCACCTTCATCGCATTCTGCTCATCTGCACTGTAGAGATTAAGAATCCGTTCAATGGTTTTAATCGCACTGTTGGTATGGAGCGTTCCCATGACAAGGTGCCCCGTTTGCGCTGCTTTGAGGGCCGTATTAACCGTTTCTTTATCCCGCATTTCCCCAACCAGGATGATGTCTGGATCTTCCCGGAGGGCCGCTTTGAGCGCATTATCAAACTTTAGGGTGTGCATCCCCACTTCCCGGTGCTTGATTAGAGATTTTCGACTTTGGTGGACAAATTCAATCGGATCTTCAATGGTGATGATGTTCTTTGGGTGGGTTTTGTTGATGTAGTCCACCATTGCCGCCATGGTTGTGGATTTACCCGAACCCGTTGGCCCTGTAACCAGAACGAGGCCTTTTTCTGCATCAGAAATATTCTTAAAGATGGGTGGTAGGCGCAACTGCTCCATGGTCAAGATTTTGAGCGGAATCAAACGCAAGACCAACGAGGGGCCATTTAGAGAATCAAAAATATTGATCCGCACCCGCGCGAATTCGTATTGGGTTGCACCATCAAAATCAAGGGTGTCCTTAAAGCGTTGGATTTCCTGTGGCTTAAGCACTTCATGCAGCCAAGCATAAAACGTATCTTGGTCAGTCACCGGATATTCAGTGATCACCATTTCCCCCCGATCACGATACCGAGGCACTTCCCCGACCCCAAGGTGCACATCAGAAAATCCTTCTTTGTGAGCCCTGGTAACCAGTTCCTTTAAACTCGGTTGCCCTGGCCCCCGTTGGGGAATTCGTTCGGCATTGGCCCCTAAATATTGTCGAGGTGGCGTAGGTAAAGGCGGTGGGGGCGGCATCCGTTGCAGCGGCGGTGGCGGAGGTGGGGAGGCCGGGCGACGTTGTTGGGGTTGGGCCGTGGGCTGGGGACGCCGCTGTTGGGGCATCACAATTTGTGTTTCATCCGCCGAAACAGCAGGTTGGGGCCGTGCAGAGATAATTTGGGTTGCCTCGCTGGCAGGGGGAACGGGAGGACGGGAGCCCGCAGAACGGTTCGGAGGCATGGAATCACTCATAGGTATCTTTCCGCAATGGAGGGGACTGAAAATGAGGGGACTGAAAATGAGGGGACACCCTGGTGTTGTGTGGGTTTAACCGGGGAATTTTGCCTAAATTTATTGGCTGACTTTCCCTATGGTAACTTGAAATCTTCGCTCTGCTAAAGGGGAAATGCTGCGGGCGATCGCCTTTATCCTGACCCAAAAATCAAAGATCGCGTCCTTCATCTTTAACGATTTGCCACCAACACAATCTCCAGCTCTATCTAGGGATCTTTTGTCACAACATTTCTACTGTTTTCTGGGGCAGTCCCCAAGGAGGAAACAATCTCTTTTAAACCGAGCATAAATACCCATGACTTGATGTAAATTAATGTAACAGAATCTCAGGTGTCAGGGCAAAGTTTTGACGACGAAAAAGCGTTTAATAGCAGTCCAGAAACGGCTTTTTATCACCTGAGTATAAATAACTATTTCTAATGACCTAGAGGGAGCAAAAGACTTGAATAATCAGTGGTTTCGATATTTTTTCTTGAATTTCTACCATAAAAAAAGCTTTAGAAATTAATTTATGTAAAGGGATTCTCATTTTCATCTAATTCCTGTTTATACTATTTACTATCGAAGGGCATCAACACCCAGAAATATTGATGCTTCCATTTAAGTTTTTTGACAACTAAACATATCCCTGGGAGGGGACAGATTATGGACTACTCATCGACGCGCAGTTGGGATTCAGCTTACCTATCTGTACTATTAAAAAGCTTTTTGATCTGGAGTTTTACGCTACTGGTTTGCCTTTTGGTTGTCGGTTTTCCAATCGTTGTTTTAATGATGACCATTGGTTCGCTCATGGCCATTGTGCTCCAGTCTATTTTGCCGGTTAGTGCAGTGCTCGTTGTTGCCGGAACGATTATTGGCGGCACCTTGATGGGCATTTTGGTCGCAGCGGCAATGCTAACCGCCAAGGGAGTTCACCCCCAAGAGGTGACTTGGTTAACTTGGCTCCATGGAAATGCAGAGGTCGCATCGGATTCTATTTTTGCAGCCTGCCCTTTAACCTGTGAAGTTAGTTAGAGGCACACCTGTACACTGCCTCGTTGATTAGAGTTTTCCAAAGTTCATAGTGATCTAAAAAAAGATGCTTGTATCTACCCGGTAATTTGCCGGGTTTTTTCGTGACTGGCAAGGGAATCTGTAGAATGGATAAGATCTTTTGGTGAGTGTTTTATGCCCTCAGTTTGTATCACTCTTGGTACCCGCCCGGAAGCGATTAAGCTCGCGCCTGTGATCCGGCAATTTCGCCAGCAGTCTGATTTTAAAACCCATGTGATTTTGACGGGGCAGCACCGGGAAATGGTTGATCAGGTGATGCAGTGGTTTGATCTACGGGCCGATGATGATCTCGAAATTATGCAACCGGGACAAACCTTATCAGACATTACCTGCCGGAGCTTGGCGGGTTTACAGGCGATTTACCAAAAGTTATCCCCGGATATGGTGCTGGTGCAAGGGGACACAACAACAGCGTTTGCGGCAGCTTTAGCGGCGTTTTATCAGCAGATTCCGGTGGGCCATGTGGAAGCGGGCTTACGAACGGATAATCTAATGAATCCTTTCCCAGAGGAAGCCAACCGACGCCTAATTTCTCAGATTGCCCAGTTGCATTTTGCACCGACTCCCCAGGCGATCGCCAACCTGAAAAAAGCAGACATTTTAGGGGGCACCTATTGCACAGGAAATACGGTGATTGATGCCCTTTTAGCCGTCGCGGCGGCAAATCCCCCCTGTGAGATTCCTGGTTTAGATTGGGAGCGGCAACGGGTGGTTCTTTCGACGGTGCACCGTCGGGAAAATTGGGGTGAACCGCTCCAGGACATTTTGCAGGGGTTACATAAAATTGTTACGGCGTTTCCAGATGTGGCGATTTTATTACCGATGCACCGCAACCCCACCGTCCGGGAGCCAATTCAGCAAATCCTGGGCCAACATCCCCAAATTTTTCTCACCGAACCCCTAGATTACCCGCAGTTAGTCGGGGCGATGCAACGGAGTTATCTGGTACTCACGGATTCTGGGGGGCTCCAGGAGGAAGCACCGAGCTTGGGTAAGCCGGTGTTGGTTTTGCGAGAAAATACCGAACGGCCAGAGGCGATCGCCGCCGGTACGGCCCAATTGATTGGTACCGCCCAGGACAATATTTTCCAAGCGACCCAACTCTTGCTCACAAACCAGGAAAAATATGAGCAAATGGCCAATGCGGTAAACCCCTTTGGGGATGGCACCAGTTCCGCGCAAATCTTGCAAATTGTGCGTGATTTTCTGCAAGCTAGGGCAGTGTAAGATCCCGGGCCGGAGCGGAGTTCACAAAATCCCGGAGATTGACAGAGCTTGGGGCTTGGATCATGTCTTGGCCCTGGAAATTAGGATTCTCCTGGGCGGATGTTGCCGGGTCAGGCTGAAAAGAGTCTGGGGGTGTTTGCGAATCGAGGGTCGGTACGCTGGCGACATTGTTAAGAGGGCGATCGCCTGCTGTTTGTCCACTGGGTTGACCCGCACTGGGATTGGGGTTTAGGGGCGGACTGGCGAAGTTTGGAATTCTGATATTCGCCCAATAGTTGGGATAGGGCGGCACAGAAGGCTGGTTGGTGGCGTACTGGGGAATCGCCGTCGGAATGTTGCGGAGTGCTTCGGGGGAGACCGTTTCGTAATCTTTGAGGATCTGTTCGCGACTGTCGTTTTCGGCAAAGGTGGCCGTGGTTGGTTCGTCGGTCATAAAACTTGGCTCGGAGTCGCCATTGCCAAAGGTTTCATTAGCGGCTGTTTCCGTTGTTTCAGCGGGGCGATCGCCTTGACCGAATAAACCAACTGCCGCTGGCGTCAAAATCGCCCCAGCCAGGAATAAACCACCGTATAAAAAATATTCTTTCTTTGCCATCTTGTTCAGATACAGTGCGAACTCATCTTCCTTCTAGCACATTGTTCCGTGTTTCGGTGTCGCGCCAAATTTGCCGATTAACATCCTAGGCGATCGCCGTCCCCAAACAAATTTGAGGAGAACTAACCCAGCATGGCACAATCTAGGGCGAAGATCGATTTACAATGAAGCAGCTCTCAAGTTTTTTTATTTCTCCAAGACGGCCCAATGACTACCGATATCCCCAATCTTCCCAGTCAGTACGATCCCCACAACACCGAGAATAAGTGGCAACAGACTTGGTTTGAACGGTCAGTGTTTCGGGCCGACCCCCAGAAAAAAGGCGATCCCTTTTGCATCGTGATTCCGCCCCCCAACGTTACGGGCAAGTTGCACATGGGCCACGCTTTCAATACCTCCCTGATCGATACTGTCGTTCGTTATCACCGCATGAAGGGGGAAAATGTTCTCTGTCTCCCCGGCACAGACCATGCCAGCATCGCTGTCCAAACCCTCGTCGAAAAACAAATTAAAGCCGAAGGCAAAACCCGTTACGATCTCGGTCGCGAAAAATTCCTTGAAAAGGCCTGGGAATGGAAAGCCGAATCCGGTGGGGCGATCGTCAACCAACTTAAACGCCTGGGACTCTCCGCCGACTGGACGCGGGAGCGTTTTACCCTTGACGAAAATCTCTGCGAAGCCGTTAAAAAAGCCTTTATTACCCTCTACGAAGAAGGTTTAATTTATCGCGGTAATTATTTAGTCAACTGGTGTCCCGAATCTCAATCCGCCGTCTCCGATCTCGAAGTGGAAAACAAAGAAGTAGACGGACATCTGTGGCATTTCCGCTATCCCTTAACCGATGGTAGTGGCTATGTGGAAGTAGCAACGACTCGCCCAGAAACGATGCTCGGTGATACGGGCGTTGCCGTTAATCCTAACGATGAACGCTATAAAAATTTAATTGGAAAAACGTTAACGCTGCCCATTATCGGGCGGGAAATTCCGGTGTTTGCCGATGAGCATGTAGACCCTGAATTTGGGACAGGTTGTGTGAAGGTTACGCCCGCCCATGATCCGAATGATTTTGAGATGGGGAAACGCCACAACCTCGAATTTATTAACATCATGAACCGCGATGGCACGTTAAATGAAAATGCGGGGATGTTTGCAGGACAGGATCGCTTTGAGGCGCGGAAAAATCTTGTCGCCAAATTAAAAGAGGATGGCGTACTGGTCAAAACAGAGGATTATCGCCACAGCGTCCCCCACAGCGATCGCGGGAAGGTTCCGGTAGAGCCACTCCTTTCCACCCAGTGGTTTGTCAAAATTGACCCCCTAGCAGAGAAAACCCTCGCCTTTTTAGACGAAGAAAATCAACCGAACTATGTGCCGGAACGGTGGCGCAAGGTGTATCGGGATTGGTTAGTGAAGCTGAATGATTGGTGTATTTCGCGGCAGTTGTGGTGGGGCCACCAAATTCCGGCGTGGTATGTGGTTAGTGAAACCAATGGCGAAATTCAGGATCACACGCCCTTTATCGTTGCCCATGATGAAATCGAAGCGAAACAAAAGGCGATCGCCACCTACGGTGCAGGTTGTCAGTTAGAGCAAGACCCCGATGTATTGGATACCTGGTTTTCCTCTGGCTTGTGGCCCTTCTCGACCTTGGGATGGCCCGACAATAGCGAAGATTTTCAGAAATATTTCCCCAATAGCGTGCTGGTGACGGGGTTTGACATTATCTTTTTCTGGGTCGCGCGGATGACGATGATGTCCAGCCATTTCACGGGCAAAATTCCCTTTAAGGATGTCTACATTCACGGGCTGGTGCGGGATGAAAACGGCAAAAAAATGTCGAAATCTGCCGATAATGGCATTGATCCCCTGCTGATGTGTGATCGCTATGGCACGGATGCGTTGCGTTATACCCTGATCCGTGAGGTTGCCGGAGCAGGTCAGGATATCAGTTTGCAATACGACCGCAAAACCGATGAATCCCAGTCTGTAGAAGCCTCCCGGAATTTCGCCAATAAGCTTTGGAATGCGGCGCGGTTTGTGATGATGAACCTCGATGGCAAAACCCCCACCGATTTGGGTCGTCCTAAAATGCAGGATCTCGAATTAGGCGATCGCTGGATTCTCTCCCGTCTGCACCAAGTGATTGCCGATACCCACAAAAACCTCGAAGGGTATGGCTTAGGGGAAGCCGCCAAAGCCCTCTATGAATTTATCTGGGGCGATTTCTGCGACTGGTATATCGAACTGGTCAAACCCCGTCTCTATGCCAAGGAAGCGCAAGATCAAGCTTCTCGCACCGTTGCCCAACAGATTTTGGCGTGGGTCTTAGAAGACATTTTGAAATTACTCCATCCCTTTATGCCCCACATCACCGAGGAAATTTGGCAGACCCTCACCCAAGCGGACGGCCAAACATTCCTCGCGACGCAGCTTTTCCCCGCCGAAAATGACCAGTTAGTTGATCCCTCCCTAGAGGATGAATTTGCCCTGCTCATCGAAGCCATCCGCACGATCCGCAATCTCCGTGCAGAAGCGGGCATTAAACCGGGGGCAACGGTCACCGTTATCCTCCAAAGTGAAACGGAAACGGAACTCAACACCTTGGCGAAAGGGGAAGCCTATATTCTCAAATTAGCCAAGGTGGAAACTTTAAAATTGACCAATACCGTCGATAATTCCCTCAAACAGGCGATCGCCGGAGTCGTGGGGACAATCCAGGTCTTAATTCCCCTCGAAGGCCTTGTCGATATTCCTGCACTGCGGTCAAAATTAGAGAAGAATCTCGTAAAAGTGAATAAGGAAATTCAATCCCTCAGTGGACGTTTGAATAACCCTGGCTTTGTCAATAAAGCTCCGGCAGAGGTAATCGAAGGTGCCCGGTCTGCCCTTACCGAAGCTGAAGCACAACAATCTATTTTGACGGAACGTTTACAACGACTTCAGTAATGCGTTTCCTTTACCTGTGATGCGTCACCTTGCTCAAATTCAACGTCATCCCCAATCGACTCAGCTTCAACTTGTGTTTGTGGCGCAAGAGCAGCCTGACGGGAGTTGGCTCATCCATGACCAAGGTGATCGCCCCTCCATGGTTTATTCCCAAACGGAATTTGCTGTGGGGGCACTGGTTTTAATTCAACTTGATAAACAACGGCAATTGGCCAGCATCCAAGACGCAACGGACTGGCTTTTGAATGTGGTGCACCATTATTTTGTTCCGGGAAAAATCACCCCGGAGTTTGTCCAGCAAGAGCAAAAAAAATAGAAACTTGGCGTCAAGAGATGACGGCCCAAAGCCAAGACTTTACCCGTCGTCAACTCGAACTAGAGGTACGCCGAGAGCAGCTAGAAGCCCTAGAACAGAAATTATCTGACCCCTGAGTTGTTAAATGTTGAGCAATTTTACGTTGGATTTTCTTGTCGCTGTTGCCGCCGTTCTGCGAGGGAAATGACTGTTGCTTCGCCGTTTTCCCTGGCGATCCGCACCAAAAGTCCCGTCAGCATCAGGCTCGAAATAACTGAACTGCCACCGTAGCTAAAGAGGGGCAAGGGTAAACCCGTCGTCGGCAAAGCTCCCGTTGCCACGCCAATGTTGAGCAAAGATTGACCAATGAGAATAAAGGTGGCCCCAATGGCAATCAGTCGGTGACGGAGCACAGGCGATCGCCAAGCTACATAACTCCCCAAAGAGGCATAGGCGAAGAGTAACCCCAATAGTCCCAAGGAGCCAATTAAACCAAATTCCTCTGCAAAAAATCGCGAAAATAAAATCCGTGTGTTGAATAGGCAGAAAGAATAATTTTTGCTGGGATTCGCCAAAGCCTAAGCCCCAACCACCACCGGAGGAAACCGCCAGCAAACTTTGCACCAACTGATAACCTTCATCCCGTGCAGCGCGGAAAGGATCAAGGAAAAACGTCAATCGCTCCCGTTGATAACTATTAACACTAATACTCGCTAAAGCCGCCAATCCCCCGACACCAGCGGCTCCCCCCAGCAATAGCCAAGGAATACCTGCGGCCAAGGCAATAAACCAGATCGTCATACCACAAAGGGCGGTGGTACTTAGGTTGGGTTGCTTCAAAATTGCCAATAAAATCCCAGCAAATAAGCTCAACCAAACAGCTCGGTGCCAAATTTTTAACTGACGCCAACGACTAAAGACATTTGCGGCTTCTAAGACCAAAAAAGGCTTTGCAAACTCCGAGGGTTGTAGGGCAAATCCGGCAATCCCAATCCAACGGGAAGCGCCCCATTCTTCACTGCCCCGACCAAAACCGACAATCGTCAGCAGAATGAGTACAAAAGAAATGATTAGACCGCCGAACGAAATCAAGCGAATTTTTTTCAGGGGGACGCGGGCGATCGCCCCAGCACAAATCAAACCGGCGATCGCCCAAACGATTTGCCGCTTGACATAGTACCAACCATCACCATTTTCGACGGCTGCCACCGGATAAGAGGCGGAAAAGAGGGTGACTAATCCAAGCCCAAGCCACAACAAAGTCAACCATCGCAACAACCTTGCCTCCAAGGCCCAATGCTTGACCTCAGTAAAATACGTCAAAAAATGGTGGAGGAGATCTTTGTTAGCCAACACGTTTTAAGGGTAAAAAATGCTCCCCTATTATCGCAAAGGATGCTCGATCCTAGGGGTGCTTCTCCTGGACTTTTTTGCAAACTTATTGATGAATTTTTGATATTGCTTACCGTAGGCTATTGGGTGACAAATACCGATTCAAGAGAAATGACTCTTTTTTCTCCTAAGCCGTTGCCGGAATCTCAACCTCTAAACGTGCCGCTGTGACAGCACTAAAGGCAAAAGCCATCACCAACGGTAAAGGGCAATGCCAATAATAAGTAAAAATACCTGAAACTAAGGTCACCCCAGCGGCCAAAGCCAGCCAACGTTTTTCATCTTGGGTAAAACCTTTTTCCGATTTAATGAGGCGGAGAATTTCTCCAGGAATGGGTTCGGGCATCACGCCATTTGGCGGAAAAGCCCAATAAAAATTGGTACTGACTAACGTTGGATCTGTCCAGCCATTGCCATCACACCACTCTTGAATCCACTCGTCACAATAATGCCTCATACTCATTTATTCCTGCTGATTAATTCTGTAATGTCTATTGATCTGGCAAACAATAAACAATTATTTAAGATTTGATGTTGTTTTATCTGTCCATTCCCAAAGAAAATTCCAAACACAGAACGCCTTGAAGAATGGAATTTCATCCTATCAACTGAAAAACCAAAGGCGATCGCCAAAGAAAGAAAAGTTTAGATAAAATAATTGGGTATAATTACTTATTCTTTAGGGCTTGAATATCTATTCTCACATCAAAAATAAAACAACTCATCTTTAAGAGAATCGATTTCTCCGTGATTAATCTTGCTGGCGATCGCCAAATCTGCAATCAAGGCCTGGACAAAAAATTACGCCATCTGTAAAGAAATGTTGCAAAGATCGACGGTGTTTGTTACAATTTTTAACAAAGCTCACTCCAAGATTTTACAGATTTCCATTCCAGTGGATCTGTCGGCAAAGTACCATGCGCCGTCTTGACATTGAGTTTCTCCTCTCATACAGCAAGCTCAAACTGACCAGCCCTGAAGCTTAGGCTGGTTTTTTTATGTGTTGGCGTAATTGGTTGTTAGCCTAGCGGTGTTCAGAGCCATCGGGCATCATCGCCCCAGTCAGAATGACCCCAGCAAGATTTGTGCTACTAATTTCAGCACGGATCAAGTTCGCCCGGGTTAAATCTGCTCCCATCAAATTGGCGCGGGCAAGGTAAGTATCAATCATTTCAGCATCGATTAATTTGGCCTGGGAGAGGTTGGTGCGACTGAGATCCGCGCGGTTGAGACGGGCATTGGTCAAATTGGCTTTATTGAGTTTGGCGCGATTGAGGCGGGCACCAGGAAGATTAGCCCAGGTAAGATTGGCTAGGCGAAGATCTGCATCCTCCATTAACGCCCGCTCAAATTTCGCATTTTTGAGGTTGGCTTTGACAAGGTTTGCCCCAATCAAATTCGCTTCGGTCAAGATCGCGTTTTCTAAGTTGGCCCCACTGAGATCGGCTTCATGGAGATCGGCCCGTCGGAAATTAACACCCTTGAGGTTGGCACCACTTAATTCGCCCCGGGCGAGGTCGGCACCTTGGAGGTTCGCCCCCTGTAGATCGGCTTTCCGGAGGATGGTGCCCCGCAGACTGGAATTATAAACTCGCTTTTCTTCCCGAAGATTGGCTTCCCGCAAACAGACCCCAGAAAGATTCGCTCCGCTTAGGTCTGCCCCCCGGAGATCTGCTCCCATCAGGTTGGCATCGAGTAAATTTGCCAGGGTCAGGTCGGCGTTGGTTAAGTTAGCACCAATTAAAACGGCACCATGAAGATCAGCGTTATGAAGTTCTGCCAAGGTTAAATTGGCTTGGTTGAGGTTAGCGCCGCTGAGGTTGGCATTAATGAAATTGGCTTGTTTTAGATTGGCCCGACTGAGATAGGCAAAAATCAAAATTGCGTTGTGGAGGTCAGCATCCTGGAGATTAATGCCGATGAGATCTGCCCCCCAAAAGTTCGCGCCATCGAGTTGGGCTTCTGGGAAATGGGTTTCTCCAAGCGCATATTTAGCAATGAGTTCTTGGGGGGTCATAGGTCATGGACGGGGGGATTGGTGAAAGTCGTCACGGCTTGAACAATGGCTCCGGCGGCTTGGAGATGTTCGTTGGCGTCAAAGAGTGACCGGGCGATCGCCGAAAGTTTGATTTCCAGAGCCTTGAGACTAGAGGCATCCCGCAGCACTTCGGATAATAACTCATCAAAATCACAGGTACGCAACATTGACCAGTCTTTACCACTGAGGTCAAAGGGATGATGGACGACGGAAAACAGCAAAATTTTCGTGCGGAGGGGATTAGCGTATTTCATCACCTCCAGCTTAAGTTCGTAGATGTTGAGAGCCGCCGCAAAATGCTTTTTTTTCGGTACTGGAGCAGGCGCAGGGGCCGGCATTGGTCGAGGGGGGCCGGTGTTGAGTAACATCGTCTGGGTCATCTGGGTCTCTGGATCTAGCGCCAGGGTTTGATTTTCACTGAAATCAAGATCCATCGACTTGGCAGGCTTGGGAATGGGGAGCTCGTCAATATTAAAAGCCATGGTCTGCTTATAGTTCACAGACTCTGGTGCTGGACTTGGGGCAGGGGGAGGGGGCGGCACCACTGGGGTGGGAACTGGCGCTGGGGGGTCTGCGGTGGGTTGGGTTAAACCCGTGGCAGAATCACCAGATTTGTATAGGGGGGCGATCGCCCCAAGGATCACATCAGCCAATTGGCCATAGATTTGTTGGCGATTAAGCAGAGACACTAATTTGCGCAGGATCGTCTCAAATTGGTTACGGGTGGGGTAGTTAACGACGACTTGGCGTAACAGGTTAGCCAAACTGTATTCTTCTAAAACCTGAAAACTATTTTCCCAACGCTTAAAACAAAGGGCATAGAGCAATTTTTTGATGCGAATATTCTCGCGGTGTTCTTCGAGGGTTTGCACCGCAACTTCTAGGTGAATCTCTGTAATGCTTTGGTGGCTATTCTGGCCAGCAGCAACAATACCCGTCGAAGGATCTTGATCTTTGTTTTCGTAGAGGGGGCTTAACTGGGTCAAGATATCGTTGGCAAGGCGACCATAGGTAGCAGGCCGGCTGAGGGTACTGACAGAGGTACTAAAGGCCCGCTGGAGTTCTTTGAAACTCAAGAACTGGTCAAGATTTTTTTTGACAATGCGCTCAAGGGAGAGACGTTGGAGTAACTGGGGATTACTTTCCCACCGATTGACAGCAGTATAAATTAACAACTTTTTGATGCGTTGGGCATCTGGGTGTTGTTCTAACTCTCGAATGATGGCTTGGAGAGAGACAGGGGGAGTCATAGGTTGAGAAACAATTCCCACGGGAAACCAGCGTTTAAGGGGACAGGATTAAGGCAGCCAAAGTATTTATGCTTTCGATCTTACTTGTTTATGCTAAATATCTAACCGGATACCCCGCAATTCTTTGCCACGGGTGGCCAGTTGTTGGTTACTGTGACGCTGCACAGGTAATAATTTGGTTAACGGCTTGGCGATCGCCAATGACATTGATCACAGTTTGCAAATTTTCTGCGGTAAAACCCTGGGGACAATGGATTAGACAATAGGGGAGCCCCGTTTCCTGGAGCGCTTCCTGGGGGGCGGTAGTTTGACTCAGGGCAATAATTTGGGGGAAAGGTTCACCACCATAAACGGCGATCGCCTCGATGGCTAGTTGGAATAACCCCGGCTTAAAGCTGGGATTGAGTTGCCCATCATATTCAAACTTACTGAGCATCAACTGCAACGCATAGACCCGGTCAGCTTGAAATTGCCCCATTTGCGGTACGGATTTGGCCCGAAAAACAGGCACAAGCTCGCTAAACGGAAGATCCACGCTCAGCCACTGGTCTGCGGTGGTTTCAAAGGAATAGCTGTAGCCAATGCCATCCCAACGGTTTTCGCAGCGGGCAATAAATTTGTAGCGTTGGCCATCGCCCTTTACCCGGAGCCGGAACCCCGCATATTTAGATAGATCCCAGGGATTTGCCAAACTTTTGGTGCGTACCGACGCAAAACCGCCATTGTTATCGGTGGAGACATTACCTGCAAATAGCGCCCCAGCCGGGGTTAACCGCAATTGGCTTTGGCTAACACCTCCCATCACCACATCGTCCACAGCTCCCCACAGTTGGGCGAGGGCAGGGGTCGCTTGGCGAAAATTAAACAGTTCCCACTGGGGCGATCGCCATTGGGGATCTTGGCTCACCTGGGCGAGGAGTGAGTCTCTGGTTATGGCGGCGAGATCAGCACAAAGAATAAGCATGGCCGCGCCATCTAAAGATTCATCAGCATCTTGTGCCCAATGGGTTTGATAGCCGCGAGCCGAAAGGGCCTGCACAAGGGTTTGATTTTCTGGGCGATCGCCACCCACCACTAAAATTTTCCCCATCTGGGCGCTGCCTCCAAATGTTTCATTATCTGCTGCCACGTTTTCTTGACCCAACCAAGGCTTAATCAGTTGACTCCCCGGCATAACATCGAACTGAATGAGGGTCTGCATAAAGCGACCGAAATCCCAAATTGCCATTGTGTTTCCCTCGGTTGCCGATCCGTTAGCCAAAGTGTAACGGGTTTCCCTGGGCGATCGCCAAAACGAGGCAATGATTTCCTTTCGTTAATGGCTCGGATGAATATAAGCTTTGAGTTGCGGCCAATGCTCCGGATAAAGTTCTTGGAGCACTGACCCCTGGGCAACTTCCAAATCTTGGTAGTCAAATCCTGGGGCCACCGCTTCCCCCAAAAGACCAAATTCGCCCGCTTCTAAAATGGCCGTTTTCCAGTAGCCCCCTGGTACCAGGAGTTGGGGCACTTCTCCCGCCGCCAAGTCAAAGCCGAGCTTTGTGGTCTGCCACTGGCCTTCCGGAGAAAGGGTATGGTAGGTGATCGCCGCACCGCCGTGGAAATAGTGCATGATTGGCGATTGGTTGCGGTGCAGATAGTCCATGGGCCGCGATTGACTGAGCAGATAGTAAATCGAGGTTAACAATTGGCGATCGCCTCCCGGTCTTTCGGTGGCCATAGAGAGTGTTGAGCGGTAAGTTTCCCGAAAATAGCCCCCTTCCAGATGGGGTTCTAGGCCCAAATATTCAATTACGGCTGCCGCTGTCAAAGTCATAAATTAAAAATCCTCTAATGAAAACGAACGTGAAAATTAGCTCGAATTTTGTTTGACTTCAAGATAGCGCCCGATCACAGAGATCAAACAAGCTAAAAATATTTTTAATTGATCATTTCAGGCAGTAAGACAAAATACCTAAAAATAAACTCTGATTTCGATGCAACTCTCAGCAAATCGCAATATTTTTTTAGAAAATCAGTTACAAAACCACAGGCAAGTTAAAAAAAGCAAAATTCATTAAGTTTGCTTCTGGGAAACCTTAAATGTTCATTAGGGTTTATTTTTTCTAGGCAAGGTCGCCTCTATGATCAGTAGGGTAAGCAAGTTAGGTCAACGCTGCAAAATCACTTTTTCTGCCGTAGCTGTTTCTGCCAAATTTCTCTTGAGCAATCGTATTTTTTCTCAGCCAGACCGACCTATTACAACTTTTATTGACTATTGAGATCCGTCGTATTTTCTCCTGATTTAGGCTCACTAAAGAGTCTTAAATTTTCTCCTCAAAAATCATTGTTTCCCTTGGTGACACATCATGATTCCGAAAATTTTAGTGATCGAAGATGAATCTGATCTGCGAGGTAGCTTGGTGATTTCTTTAATCGTTGAAGGCTATGCAGTGACGGGCGTAGGAAATGGTGCCCTGGGGGTTAGTTTAGCGCGGCGACTAACACCAGACGTGATTATTTGTGATTTTCGTTTGCCCTGTCTCGATGGCCAAGAAATTTTTGGTCAATTGCGCCATGATCAATCCACCGAAAAAATTCCGTTTATTTTGATTAGTGCCGATGCTTTACCAGAATATTCTGTGCCACAGCCCGATTCTTTTCTCCGTAAACCCTTTGGTCGCCCCGAATTAATGGCTGCTGTACTGCAGGCGATCGCCAAGCCCCTAGCGTCCTGAAAGTTTCACAATGCCAATGCCGCCAAAATATAAGCCCAGGACGGCCCCAGCCAAAAGTGATTGGGTCATCGGATCTGTCGAGGGTGTAATCACCGCGCCGAGCACCACTGCCCCCAGAACGACAAAGCGCCAACCCTTGAGCATCAGGCTCGAAGAAACAATCCCCAGCCAAGACAAGATCATTTGCACCACAGGCACCTGAAACGCTAGCCCCGTAAAAAACATTAGACCCAGCACCAACTCAAAATATCGTTCAATAGACCAGGCCGCCTCTACGACATCAGCACCATAGGTAATGAAAAAATTCAAAGCCGCTGGAATCAGCGCCACGTAGGCAAAGGCCAAGCCCGCAAAAAATAGCACACCAGACCCCAAGACAACGGGAGCGAGGAGACGCCGTTCTCCCCTGGTTAGCCCCGGCAAAACAAACTGAATAATTTGGTACAGGATAAAAGGGCTTGCCAGTAAAGCGCCGGTGTAGCCCGCTACCTTAAACGAGAGAAAGAAAAATTCGCCGGGGGCTACCTGGATGAATTTCACCCCAGCAGCAGGCGCTTCTAAGATCTGGACGATGGGTTTGACAAAAAAGAAACAACCGACCCAACCGACAACAACGGAAATCAGCGAATAAAAAATGCGCCAGCGGAGTTCTTCGAGGTGATCGAAAAAGGACATTTCTGCTTCATCGGGGATCTCCCGCATGGGATCTGGGGACTCGGTTGGGGGCATTTTACTTTGGGTCGAGGTCATGGTGAAGAAAGGTGCACAGCAGAGTTTTATTTTAACGGAGGTTTTTGGGGAAGTTAGGGGAAATCACCCTTTCAGTTGGTGCACCCGCAGCCATTGTTCGGGGGTAATTTTGAAATTGGTACTGCTGGGCGTGTGGATAACATCGAGATCGCGCAGGATGCCATCAAATCGCAATTCTATCTTGCGTAGGGGTTGACCGAGGAGTTTGCGAATAAAGCGGATTTGGCTGCGGGGTTTATCGGCCCGGAGTCGCTTAGGGTCAGTCCAATAGTCGAGGTCTTGAATGTCTTTGGGGGGCATGACTGTGGGCAAACTCGTGATTTCGGCGATCGCATAAATGCCGGCAGCTTCACCGGCCATCCAAATTAAAACGCCATCACCGACTTGAATTTTATTTTTGTAGCGGGTCACAAGCCAGGGCATTTCCGTTTGTTCACGGATGGCATCAAGTACACGATGATAGCGGGGGTTCCCTTGAAAAAGCCAATATGCCATCTGATCCAGATTGAGAAAATGTAAAGGATGCTGAGGAATACAATACCGCCATTTCCCCAATGCGGTAAATTCTTAGCAGAATAGTATCGCACCAGTAATACGGTTCATCTGGATTTTTTAAGCCCATTACATCGGCAGATATTTTTATGGTTGCTCCCGCTTCAAACACAATTTCCACCAGGCTACTTTATCCGCAAATTGCATCTTTACTGATTTTTCAGGGGGTGTTTGCGGATCCAGTTGGTCAGACCTTTTTGGCGTTGTTAGAAAGCTTATATTCAGATCAAGCAGCCCAATCCTCCGGGTCAACGGCCAGTATTCAGTGTTTGCGACGCTATGGGCGCTGGTTTCAAGCTTTGGCGATCGCCGATGTGAGTTGGCAAGATTGGCTTGTGGGGCGCATTCTCCAGGATGATAATCCCTTTAGTCGCCAGGCCCAGGTGAAATCCCTAGGGGAAATGAGCCGTTCCCTCCAGGAAGCGGTACGCCATGACCTGACGATTTTGCACCAAGTGTATTCGTGCGAACCTGAAACCGTCCGCTATTGGGTCACCGTTGCCACCCAGGTCGCCACAACCCTCACCCCTTGGCGGCGATCGCCCATCAAAGATTCTGCTTTTCTCCATTCCCACGACGCTTGGCCCGACTCCCTAGAGCAGTTGGCTGGTTATTACCATCGCCATGGCGCAGGCCAGTTTAGCCAATATGGTGCGTTCCGCTGGGCTGAAGGAAGTTTGCAACCTGTCCTTGATCCCGAATGGCTCCCCCTCGCCGATATTGTGGGCTACCCTGAGCCAAAAACTGCCTTGATCCGTAATACCGAAGCTTTACTTCAAGGTTTACCGGCGTTGAATGTGCTTTTGTACGGGAGTCGCGGCTCTGGTAAATCTTCCCTGGTAAAAGCTTTGTTAGGGGCCTACTATGACCAGGGCCTCAGACTAATTGAAGTGGACAAAACAGGTCTGGGCGATTTACCGCAAATTGTGGAAATCCTCCGGCAACAACCCCAAAAATTCATTATTTTCGTTGATGATCTGTCCTTTGAAGAAGACGATGAAGTGTTTAAGTCCCTCAAGGTGGTGCTCGAAGGCAGTATCCGGGCTAAGGCAAGTAATGTGGTCGTCTATGCCACTTCCAATCGCCGTCATCTGGTGCGGGAATTCTTTGAGGAGCGGCCCCGACCCAGCCAAGCAGAAGAAATTCACCACTGGGATACGGTTCAAGAGAAATTATCCTTTAGTGATCGCTTTGGGTTGACCCTGACCTTTGCCCCGGCTAATCAGGCCACCTATCTAGAAATCGTCCACCATTTAGCCCAAAGAGCTAGTTTAAATTTGGCTCCGGCTGATCTGGATTTCCAAGCGAAGCAATGGGCCACCCGCCATAATGGTCGTTCCGGCCGAACCGCCCGCCAATTTGTTGATTTTTTGGTGGCAGAACAAGCCTTGAATTCGTCCCAATAGCCTGTGATGAAAAGACCCCAACGATTAAAGAAATCTTAAGGGTAGCGAAAATCGTCAAACCCAACACAGTTCTGGGCCAATTCTTAGTTAGAATAACAGCACCTTCTTTAACCACTTAATTTTTAGTTTTTTAAAAACATTGGCTTCCTAACAATTGTGTTAGCAGGCCCTGACACCTATGGACTCCAGTGGCTCTCCCGGCAAACCTGCCGACCCTTCCCCCCGATGGTCTGATCTGCTTGGTACAGCGATCGCCCTTTTGACCTTGACCATTCCCCTACTGATTATTGGGTATTACTCCGACCGACCTGTCCAGAACCTCGCACCGGATCTCACCTCCTCTGTGTTATTGGAATAATCCTGCGGGCAAAGGAACCGCTTCTGTGTAGAATGCTTGAGGGCGATCGCCTCGCACTTTTTTAGAGTGTTTTAGGGCCGCCTCAACCCTTTGTTCTGGATATATTTGGAGAAATTACCCGTGGATTTATCTCGGATTCCTGCCCAACCGAAAGCTGGTTTGATTAATGTTTTGATCGAAATCCCCGGCGGCAGCAAAAACAAGTATGAGTTCGATAAGGATATGAATGCCTTTGCCCTCGACCGGGTGCTCTTTTCTTCGGTGAAATATCCCTACGACTATGGCTTCGTGCCCAATACCCTCGCCGATGATGGCGATCCCCTCGATGGGATGGTGATTATGGACGAGCCGACCTTTCCCGGTTGTGTCATCGCGGCCCGCCCCATTGGGATGCTGGAAATGATCGACGGTGGCGATCGTGACGAAAAAATTCTCTGTGTTCCCGCCGAAGATCCCCGTTACAACGACATTAAATCCATCAAACAGATTTCCCAGCACCGCCTAGATGAAATTGCCGAATTCTTTGCCTCCTACAAGAATCTGGAGAAAAAAGAAGTGGAAATTTTAGGCTGGAAAGACATCGATGCCGTTGCGCCCCTCGTGGAAGAGTGCGTCAAAGCTTACAAATAGAGTGCTGTAAATTGACAATGTTTAAGGGTGGGCGTGTTCTTATTGGGATGCGCCCCTTGCTTTGGGCTCTAGGCCAAAACACCATGGAGAAAGATGTCAGCGATGCCTTCTGCCATTTCCCGGAGTGACTCTGGGGTGGCGTGGGGGTCAGCGATGGTCACGTCAGAAAAGCCGGCGATCGCAAACATCCCCAAAAAGACCTGGGCGACAATGTGGGGGTTCATTTTTCGGTAAATGCCCTTTTCCATGGCCGACTCGAAAAACGCCTCTGCAATCCCCGTCATTTTATCGATCACTTCTGCCTGGATTTTTTCCTGGAGTTCTGGGTGGGCCTGGGTTTCAATGAAACAAACCTTGAGCAGATTTTTATTTTTGTGCATATTCAGCATCCGGTGGCGCATCACCTGGGCGATCGCCTTGTAGCTGCCCATCTCACTCATTTCCGTTAAAAAATCCGTGAGGAGATCCATCCAGCCGAGGGTCGCCACTTCCACAAGGATGGTTTTTTTGTTGCTAAAGTGACGAAACAAAGTCCCCTCTGCCACCTGGGCCTTGGCGGCTAATTCCTTCGTTGTGGTTTTTTCGTATCCCTTTTGGGCGAATAACTGTAGTGCCGCCTTTAAAATTCGGTCCCGGGGCTGGTCTGCCGCGCAGTTCTCTGCTAATCCTGTCTTTGGCGATCGCTGCTGAAACATGACCATCTTTCCTACGTCCCATATACAGTATCTAACTACTTTTATTGTGTCTTAGGAGACGAAATCCCCTCCCTTAGCCTTCATAAAACTTGAGGTGCTCCCCCAGAAAATATTGAGAAACATTTAGTGACAGAAAAACAAACTAAGCGGGCAATTCATTATGGAAAATACAGCGAACTATTTTTGTGCCTATTGCGGCGAAGAAAGCATTACTTTTGTAGATCTCAGTGGTGGTTTTTCCCAAAGTTATATCGAAGATTGCCAAGTCTGTTGTCAGCCGAACCGCCTATTTATTACGGTCGATGAAGAGACCCTAGAAGTAACCATTGAAACTGACATTACCGATTGATCCCCCGCATTTCCAAGCAAATCGACGGCCAATTAAACATTAAATTTCCAGTCCCCAGCGATTAATACTGTTTAATTGAAATTTGTCTCCTTTGACCACAAAAAATATTTCAACAACAGCAAAAATACCGCTAACTATTACTATTGTTATTTTCCGAGTTTTGGCGGATGGTAGTGGCGAATTATTTCACTATACTGAAGTAGTGTGCCCGTCTTATTGCCACCATGGATGTCCCAACCAAAAACCAAAGTTTGATACCATCATCTGTCAAGATCTGCCTCAGCAGTGCCTTATTTCTGAGCCTTCCCCTCGCCATTTCCGTGCAAGCCGAAGTTTATCAAGGGATTGATTTTCCCCAGGGGGCCAGCTCCTTTGCAGATCGAGTCGTGAGCTTGGAATACAACGGGGCTACCAATGTCAGTGGTGAATATCGTGACAGCTCCCGCGCCCTAGGCATTCCAGATGGTAACCACGTATCCCTCGGTAATGCCTCAGATGAAATGAATTCTTCTGCGTTGATTGTGGAGTTTGTTAATAATCGCCTGGTGGACGTGCCAGGGCCAGATCTTTACATTTTTGAAGTGGGGCCAGCGGTGGAGGCCACCAACGTGGCGATTTCTACAGATGGACAGCAATGGTACGAGTTGGGGCGTATTCAAGGCGCTACCCGTTCTGTGGATTTAGCGAGGTTTAATGATTTGCCGACTGGTGCCCAATATCGCTTCGTGCGCTTACGTGATTATCCCGACTGGCGAACAAGTGGTAGTCCCTACGGTGGCCCAGATATTGATGCCATTGGTGCCATTGGATCTGTGGCGGCATCACCGGAACCGGTGCGTGTACCTCCTGGTAATCGGCCTGATTTGTTTAACCCTGAGCCTGGGGATACGCTTCAACTGGGTAACAATGCCCAAGCTTGTCGCAACGGCAATGTGACCTTTCAAGCCATTGGCAATCCCCAAGTGTCATTGCGCTTTGAGCCAGCCCAAGGCTTTGTGACTGTTCCCTACATTGGCGTTATTAACCATCAGCAGCGGGGAGAGGTGGCTCGCTTTGAATATTCGATTTCGGTGGGCTATCCCAGAGCTAATCTCATTTTGCAAAACAGTACAACGCCGACAGATCCCCCTAGCTTTCCCATTTACTTTTTTGATGCTCGTTTAATGCCGACCTATGGGGACGTGAAATCAGAGTATGCGGTAATCTCAGGGTTTGGCTCCTATGATCATTACTTCAATGTGGAGGGGGGTTCCCGCACAGGAGGCGGAGAAATTGGCGATGTGATGTGGCGTCAACAATGTTCGGGTTAAGACAAGCCGCTAAAGTCGAGGCAGGGGGAGGCGATCGCCTTCGGGATTATCTAATAACAAAATGTGGCGATCGCCATCAATTTTTAGCCAGCCTTGCTGTTGAAATTCCTTAAAAAGTCGGGTGACAGTGACACGGGTCGTCCCAATGGTATCGGCGAGGTGCTGGTGCGTGAAACGATAACGGAGTCGAGTGATGGTTGCCTCTGATTTGCCCATTTCGTCCTTGAGGAGCAGCAGCAAAGAAATTAAGCGGTCTTCAATGCGTTTGAGACCGGCGATCGCCAAGAGATATTCGGCTTGACGGAGGCGCTGGAGAGTTTGTTGGAGTAATTCCTGCTGGAGGCTGGGAGACTGTTTCACGGCTTTGGCGGAGTGGCGCACCAGACGACTGTCCACAAGGGCGATCGCCTCAATCCCTTCCAGTTTGGTCATAAATGATCCCCAAAAACTGCCCTTTTGCAGCCAACCCAATACCGTCACCGTTCCTTCGGGGGTATGGCTCCGGAGCTGCAACACGCCCCGTTCCACCTGCCAAATATCCTGGGAATAGCGGGGAATTACCTGACCCCGGAGGAAAGAATGGCAAATTTTTTCCGCAGCGTCCATGGGCTTACACAAGTCAAAGGTTGGGCCAATAATAATTGCTGAAAAAGATAATTTTGGTTAAGAAATTATTGAAACTTCGCCCAGGATAAAGGAGGTAGTTAAATAAAATGTAATCGTGAGTTTAAGGTTAATCTTCTGCAAAGCACCAAACCACGAAGAGAACCCCGACCCAAAATATTACTTGTTGACTAAATTGAACGAGGGAGTTGAACCCCCAGTAGCCATAAATCACAGCAAATTGAGTTGTGACATAGGTTGTAACCAAAAAGAAAGCACTTAGTCCCAATAATAATCCAATCATTTTTCTCGAATTTTTATTTTAAGAAAGCCATGGTCATTATTTAGAATGTAGCATCGCCTTGGTGAAAATAGCTGCATTGGAACACCCATCATTCTCTTTAAATTCACGATCAAAATATTGGTAATATCAGAGACAATTTGAGAGACTCACATCATTTTTGCCCAGAGCCATCAACATTTTTTGCAAAACCCGAAACAGCACTGGCTCTTGATCTTAATTTCTGGGCTTCGGGGCTGGTGGGAATAAGTAGTTTTACTTATCAATAGTTGTTGTTGAGAATTAATAGCAAAAACTCGGATTCAATTCACCAAAACATTTGTTAAAGCTCTAGCTTAGGTTAGTTCAAAAGATCATGATCCTTTAGGCGGAAAAAACCAGAAAAGCAATAGTGTTTTGATTAGCCTTTCTGATGATCAGCTTTATTTTTGTTCAAACCTTTATGGTTCTTGACTTGACGGCTACTCAAGGACAATTTTCCGTCGCTATAATTAGTAGCTGTTTTAACTTGGTCTTAATTTAGATTAAGGAGTATTTATATTATGTACATCAAACGTTTTCTCTTGGTGGCGATCGCCTCTGTTATGAGCCTTGGTTTCTTAGGTGCTTGCGGCCCTGAGACCACTGCACCCACCGATGAAACCACCACGGAAGAAGTTCCCGCTGAAGGTGAAGTTACCGAAGAAGCTCCCGTTGACGGTGAAGTAACTGAAGAAGAAGTTCCCGCTGAAGGTGAAGCGACTGAAGAAGCTCCTGCTGAAGGCGAAGAAACCGCTAACTAATCATTTGGCGATCGCCTAGCACTTGGCTCCTCAATCCCTAGCTGGTTGGGGGGCTTTTTAGTGGGTTCACAAAAGTCATAGGTGAAAAACCTTAACAGCGTTTATTTAACTGCGGGGAGCATACATCATGACCAAAACCCCGGCGATCGCCAAACCACAGCCCAGCCAATCGTAGTTATCGGGACGAACTTGGTCGATACGCCAGCCCCACAGCAACGACAAAACAATAAAAATACCGCTGTAAGCCGCATAGACCCGACCAAAGTGAGCCGGTTGCAGGGTCGGAATCACGCCGTAAACCATCAGCAGTAGCCAGCCCAAAAGGGCGACGGGTAAACTTTTTCCTTCCCTAAGCCAGAGCCAGACGAGATAACCGCCACCAATTTCAAACAGCCCCGCCAGCACAAAATACAGCAAAGATTTGAGGATGACGCTGGTCATTGGGAAAGCTCCTGGGCAATTTTAATCAGTCGTTTTTCTGTACAAACATAGTCTAAGGGCACGTCCCAGGGATCGTTGGGCAGGGTTGGCACAAAGCAACATTCAAACACAATGCCCACTGTGGTGACGGGTTGGGGTAGGGTGGCAAAAAATCGATCATAAAATCCAGCGCCGTAGCCGAGGCGATCGCCCGTTTGACTACAGGCAAGGGCTGGTACTAGCACTAGATCAATGGTCGTTAGATCGATTAAAGGAGCCGTGGCTTCCGGTTCGCGGATGCCAAATTTGCCCGGTATCAGGCGATCGCCCATTTGGTAATGGTGCCAAGCGAGATCGACCCCGACACAACGGGGTAATCCCCAGGTTTTAGGAGCACTCAGTAAGGCTTGTAAACAGGGCTCTCGGTGGTGGGATAGATAGCCCAAAACTGTTGTGGAATTTTGCCAGAGCAAGCTGTCCTGGAGTTGCTGACAGATGGCGGCATTGGCCTGTTGCCAAGTTGATTCAAGCAGCGATCGCCGCCGTTGTTTAAAAGTTTGTCGTAAGTGGGTTTTTTGATCCATATCCATGGATATACCAGACCCATCACTACCGCTGCAATAGGGTTCTGATAGGCTAGAAAGCGTTTTTGCGGGGGGATCAATTCTTGCTTAGGAAATTCTGGGTCGTTGTGTTAATGGGAAAAGTGACGCCATGATGGAAGCACAGGTACACCAAATCCTGGTGGCGATCGCCCGTGAGCAAAATACTAGCCCCTGGCCCCACCATTTAACCCTGGCCCGGTTAGTGGCGCGGGGATTACGCTTAGGTCGCTCTGCTCTGATTCAAACCAGAACGGGTATCGAAGACTATGCTCTCAGCTATCTAACCCCTGCCCTCTTGAGCTCAGAGCCTGTCGCCATCGTCGTCCCCCAGCTATTGTTAACTTGGCTCCAGGCAGAGGAAATTCCTCGCCTACAGCGTTTACTGGGCACCGAGCGCCCCATTGCCACCCTTGAATCTGGAAGTCAACCCCACTCCAGCGCCATTACACTTTTAACCCCTTCCCAATGGCTAGGAATGATGACTGGCGATCGCCCCCCGGCCCCCGTGACAACGATTCTTAATCCCGTCGATGAGCTATGGCAGTGGGCCCAAGATTTTTACCGTTGCCAACTGCAACTTGCCGATTGGGAAATGCTCAAGCAACAAAACCCCGGCCAGCAGGATTTTATTCAGAGCCAGTACGACCAATTAAAGGCACAACTACTGCGGCGATCGCCGAATCCCTACCATTGCTATCCCCTCGACCCAGACAATCAACGCCGTTTGGCCACCTGTTTTCAACTCCCCCACCTCCCCGCAGCTTGGCGTACCTTTGCGGCCACCTGGCAACACCGTCACCAGTCACCTCTCTGCTGGGCGCACCTCCACCAACGGGACGGCCGATTTTCTCTCCAAGTAGCTCCTCAAACCCTTAACCAAAGCCTTGCACCCCTCTGGCAACGGCAGCCGACTTTATTGATTGGGAGTTTCCTCGAACCCCAACGAGAAGCCCCAAGCTTTTGTACACAAATTGGCCTCAACCCCGACCAGCTTACCTGTGTCGATTTCGCCCCCCCTCGCCAACAGGATCAAGTGCGCGTTTATCTGCCAGAACAGCGCCTTCCCCTACCCAATACCCCAGAATTCCAAGGGGAACTGTTGCACCAACTGCGTCATCTCATTCGCCGCCATCATCACCACAATCGCCCCATTGTTTTATTAATTAACGACGTGCCCCTCCAGGCGCAGATGGGGGCGGCCCTCGCCGCTGAGTTTGGATCGCGGGTCAGGGTAGAAACAGCAAATCCCCAGGCCGACAGCATTTTGATCTGTGGTTGGGCCTTTTGGCGACGGCTTACGGATCCCTTGTTTTATGGTCAATCCGTGGGCTTCCCGTTACCTCAACTGATGGCGATCGCCACCCTCCCTCTCCCGTCCTTAGAAAATCCCCTGGTGGCAGCCCGCGTCGCCCAATACAAACAAAAACGCCAAGATTGGTTTCGCCTGTACCTACTCCCCACGGCTCTCCAGGAAATGCAACGGGCCACCTATCCCCTCCACCAAGAGCAAAGTGTAATCGCTATCCTCGACAACCGCATCAACCACCGCGCCTACGGTCAACAAATCCTCGATGCCCTCCAGCCCTGTTCTGTGTGTAATTACCTTGAACCCAACTGGCTAGGAAATTAATTTTTGAGTACTCAGGCAAAAGTCAATGCTTTTGTAACAATTTGCAATATTTCGTAAACTTATGTTAAGATTGTTAATGTAGACAAACAAAACAGGCAATTTTATGGTTACCAACTTTAATTACAAACCTGAAAATCTCTTTACCCCCGTTATTTTTCGTAAGGACTTCAGCAACGCCACCATTTCCGCGACCCAAGCTTGGTCTCTCTTCTTCTCGGCGGGTCAAGAAGAAAACCTCTTTGGCCAAGAAAAAGAAATTGGTTGGTTCTATAACAATGTGTTGTTAGCCGGTGGTGTCGCCTTTGCCCTCGCCGCAATCTTCTTTAGCGCGCCCCTATCTCCTTTGTTCTAGATATTTCTAGGCTTGTGCTAAAACCTAAACCCCCAAGGCAGCCCCGTGGCTGTCTTTTTGTTATGGTGAAGGCTTGATTCACAACGTAAAGTTAGGTGGCGATGGCTCCTCCGATTCACAGCACGACAAATCCTTGGGATCAGAATTTTCAACCCTACACAGACATTATCGATGTGCGATCGCCAGCGGAATTTGCCGAAGATCATATTCCCGGTGCCGTCAACTTTCCGGTATTAAATAACGAAGAGCGGGCCTTGGTGGGCACCATCTACACCCAGCGATCGCCCTTTGAAGCCCGTAAAATTGGGGCCGCCCTCGTATCTAAAAATATTGGCCGTCATTTAGAAACGCATTTTTTAGAAAAACCCAAGGAATTTCACCCCCTCATTTACTGTTGGCGGGGCGGCCAGCGTTCCCACAGTTTCGCGACGGTACTCAGCCAAATCGGTTGGCAGACAACCCTCTTGACCGGGGGCTATAAAACCTATCGTCAGTATGTGCGCCAAGCCCTTGCCCATCGCGGAACGACCCTGTCTTTTCGGGTACTCTGCGGCTATACGGGCAGCGCCAAAACCAAATTACTCCAGGCATTACAGGCAGAACAGTTTCAGGTTTTAGATTTAGAAGCCCTCGCCGCCCACCGGGGATCTCTGTTAGGACAAATGTGGCAAGAAACGCCCCAGCAACAGCCTGCGCAAAAGTGGTTTGAGTCGCAACTGGTGGCCCAGCTCCAAGCCTTTGATCCCAGGCGACCGATTTGGGTCGAGTCAGAAAGTAAGACCATTGGCAAAATCCATGTGCCGAAACCCCTCTGGGACAATATGCGGCGATCGCCTGTGGTGGAAGTGGTTTTACCGATGGCCGAACGGGTTAAGTTACTCATCGCGGAATATCCCCACCTCATCGAACATCCAGCGACCCTGAAACAATTGCTCAGTCATCTCGTACCCAAATATGGCAAGGGCAAAATCCAAGCCTGGTACAACTTAATCGATACTCAACAATGGCCAGAATTTGTGGAGGCAATCCTCGAAGCGCATTATGACCCCACCTATCGGCGATCGCTGCCCCGCCATTTTCGCCAACCCCAACAAACCATTCACCTCAATGGGTTAAACGCCGCTGACATTCAAAGCTTTATCAAGACTCTTGGCTCAAGGTAATAGAGATTTAATACAGCTAATAAAAATCCCCTGCTGCGGGGATTTGTCACATTTCAAAACGATCTAGGGCAAGCTCCACAGATTAGGGAGTACGCTGTAACGTGGCATTTTCTTCTGGGATAATCGCCCCTTCGACAGGACAAACCTGAATACAAATGCCGCAATCGATGCACACATCAAAGTCAATCCAGTACCAATCGGTACCTTTGGCATTTTTACCGGGGCCATCATGGATACAAGCCACAGGGCAAGCTTCGACACAATCCGCGATGCCTTCGCAAACGTCAGTCACAATGGAATGGGGCAAGGGTTTTTCCTCAAAGATGTACTGCTTGTTGTTACTGTTTGTAACCGATTCCTTGCAAGAAGATCAACGTTTCGCTATTTCTCCCCAAAGGATGCTCCGGAATATTGCTCTTCGCTATGGGGACAGGCGATCGCCCCCAGCCCAAGCCTCAAATTTATCGACTATGCTTAAAACAGCACGCTTGATGACACAGGACTTTAGACTATGGCAGGCTTCAGTGATTTAGTACAAAAGGCCTTTTACCTTGGGGTCGGGGCCGCTTCCCTCGCTGCCGAAAAAGCAGGGGCAACGATCCATGATCTGCGCGAACAGGCCCAGGTCATCGCCGATGAGATGGTACAAAAAGGGGAAATGAATGCCGAGGAGGCCAAAAAATTTGTCAATGAAATGGTCAAGCAGGCCCAACAGCGGGTGCCCCAAAGCCCAGAAACGACAACAAGCTCCAACAGCGAGACCAAAGAGCCGCGCCGCATTGAAATCCTTGACGATGACGAACCTGAAAACACCGACGCCATGGACGAAGCGGAACGGCTCCGGCGGGAAGTAGAATCCCTCCAAGCAGAGCTGAATAATTTGAAACGGTAACTCATAGGAGGCAGTTCCGGGGTCATGGGAACGGCACGGGGGCCAAAGGTGGGATGACTTTAAGGGTTTCGAGGCGGGCGATCGCCAATTCTAGTCGCTGCTTTTCCACCAGAAGGCGATCTCGATCCTGGGGGCGATCGCCAATGACCTGGTTGATTTTCACGGTGTCTCCCTCTTCTACCTTGAGGTCATCGAGTTCAGTGAATTTGACTTTGAACGTATAGCGGCTGGGGCTATTGCTGACTTTTGCTACGGGGTCAATCTTCTTCTCCTCCTGTTGGGTGGTGGAACCGAGGGTCAACAAAAAGGCACCGCAACTCATAAAAATCACTATCACTGAGAACAGGTAGCAGACGGGTTCACTGAGCTTTAGTTTTTGTGCGGCAAAAATGGTCAAGTGGCGATCCCATTTTTCTATGACCTGATTTAGCTATGGCTTGAAAAACAATACTTTACTGACATTAAGTAACTCATGAATAAACTCATATTTCATTGAATTTTTTCAGGACTTTTAGACTCTTTATCTGCTCTTGATGAATATCAATGAATATCATATATGAATTTTAATTGGCTTTGCTTTGGCAATGGAAAATTTCGGTCAGTAAGAAAAAATAAGCGCGAATGAAAGTGAAAAACAAATTTGGATAGTTACTTTAACGTCACCACTGGAGTTGCAATAATAAGTGCTGTATTAGAAATATAAAGAGCATCGATTTTCCTTTCTAAAAATATTTAAGCACTTTTCAACTAATTAACTGAATCTTTACATCTTATATAAAGAGATTCTGAATCAGAAGATTCAGGATATATTACAGACTGTAATTTTCCCTGCATAAATGAGAGAGTAATTGTTGGGAAATGGCTGAGATCAGGGTAATAAGATGCGCCACTATCAGAGGCTGTACTAGTTTCAAAAAATCCTCGTTCTCCAGATAATAATGGTTTTTCTGCTTGAACCACAACTAAAGAATCTTTTTCTACTCCTTCAAGAACTTCCAACTCTACTTTATCAATCCAAATGAAAATTTCTGAAGAGCCTTGATAATCACGATTAGGCGTTGTTAAACATACGCCGGGTTCTTCCCTAAAAGAATCATAAACTTCTTTTGATACCCTAAAGGATTCTTGCACTCCTTCTCCAGACAATAAACCTATAGTACCCATCAGTAAACCTGCACCAAGACCCATACTATTAGACTCTTTTGCGTCATCCCAAACTGCTTTGCCTGCAATATTCCAAGTCCCATCTCCATTGTCTTCTATTCTGTCCAATTTAATAATAGTTGTTTCTAAGGTTTTGTCTCTTAATATATTCATTAATTCATCAGTTCTTTCTGAGTACTGAATTTTACATGCTGGTGTTGTATAATCGCATGCGTTAATGCCCTGATAGACATTGCCTATTGTGCTCAACGACAGCCCAGTTTGTATTGGCAACTCTCTGTTTTTTTCTACAACTAACTGATTATAAAGCACAGATGCAACAACAAATATCAAACCAACCAAGAGACATCCCATACCTGATGCTTGACCCTCACTCTTTTGAGAAGTAAGATTGATTTTTGTTTTGTTATTTTCAGAGCAATTGCTAAGAAGTAAACCTTCAATATCTTTGATGATTACTTCAGGGACTGTTGCAGAGGAGTAACGTTTTATGACTTTACCATTGCGGTCTACAAGAAATTTTGTAAAATTCCATTTTATATTTTCTGTTCCCCAAATACCTAGCGCTTGCGTTTTTATGTATTGGTATAAGGGATGGGCATTTTCACCATTTACTTCAATTTTTTGAAATAGAGGAAATGTAATTCCGAATTCTGTCTTACAAAAGGATTGTATTTCTTCACTACTACCTGGCTCTTGTTGTCCAAATTGATTGCAAGGGAATCCTAGAATCACTAAACCTTGATCTTTATACTGCTCATATAATGCTTGTAAGTCTTTATATTGAGGTGTAAATCCATATTCACTTGCTGTGTTGACAATCAGGATTACTTTACCTTTATATTCTTCTAATTTTATGGGTTGATTATCAATATCTAAAGCAGAAAATCTATAGATAGAATCTAGCATTTCTTGTGTATTTGCTTCAGTATTTTTGTTCTCATTTATAGTAAGTATTTCTTGCTTTAATCTTTTAAATTCTGTCTCTGTAATGAGCTCTTTATCGAGCATTTTCTTGAGTTCAGCAATCTTATCGAAGTTTTGACTGGTAGCAGTTAAGTCCTCATTTACTTGATCGGCAACTAAATTACGTGAATTACTTTTTATACTGGAGGCTTCTTTTCTAATTGGAACACCGCAGCATGGACAAAATGCTACAGCATTATTAATTTCCTGGTTACACGCAGAACAAGTGATTGAAGTCATTCTTGTGAGTATTGTATGGTATGAGTATAGATTCTGAGATTATACACTCAATATCTAAAATTATTGGGTACTCCTAAAAATCTGATTGACTCACAAAAGATGTAAAAGCTGTCTATGTAGGAGTTGAAGCAAAGAGGGGGGACAACGTTCTAGAATTAGACATCACTCAAAACCCGGAACGTTGTGAATCAAAACTCCCCCTTGGGCCCATCACGGTCACCTCACCACCTGCCGTTTGATACTTGTGGCCTTGAAAAAACTGGTGAAATCAACTTGACTTAATGGTTGCCTTATCTCTCCAGTCAGGGATTTTACGCCCAAAGGTATCAAGAATGATACTAGTAATGATCTACTCAGAAATACATACCTCAGATTAAAATAAATAAATAAATAAATGAAATATAATTCTTTCAAGGCACTTAGCAATTTTATGTTTAAATTTATTCTCACCTCTACTCTTGTTTTACCTTTCGCTGCGCAATCAATGGTGTTGGCAAACGACTCTGTGCCAAATAGTCTTTCCGTTGCTCAGAAAGAAGAAGAACCTCTATTGTTTCCAGTTCCTGACAATCTTTCATTATTCATGTCATGTTTTAAAGATGCTGATGATGTAGGGTGGGAAATTTCATCATGCGGCATAAAAATAGGCTTTATTAACAGACAAGGACAGTTTGTTATTCCACCTACTTTTAATAATGCTAGTTCATTTTCAGAAGGGCTTGCAGCAGTCATGATCAACGATAAATGGGGCTTTATTAATAAACAAGCGCAGATTGTTATTCCACCTACTTTTGATGATGCTTATTCATTTTCAGAAGGGCTTGCAAAAGTCGAGATCAACGATAAATGGGGCTTTATTAATAAACAAGGACAGATTGTTATTCCACCTACTTTTGATTTTACTAGTTCATTTTCAGAAGGGCTTGCAAAAGTCGAG
>NZ_CAWLTV010000076.1:0-225341 GCF_963864045.1 Picosynechococcus sp. NKBG042902
AAATAATCATTCATGCCAACCTCTAAACATTCCCTAATCTCCTCATCCATTGAACTTGCCGAAAGCGCGACAATAGGCAAATCATCGAATTTTGAATCCATTCGAATTTTAGCCGTTGCAACAATTCCATCCATGACGGGCATATTTTTATCCATCAATACCAAATCATACTGATTTTCTTGAAGTGTATTGATCGCCTGTTTGCCGTTTTCCGCAATTGTTACTTGGCAGCCAAACTTTTCTAAAATTATTTTTAAAACCTTTTGATTGACAATATTATCTTCTACTAATAGAATTCTTGCATTTTCGAAAATTTCACTTTTTTCTTTGTTAATTGATTTTGCTGTGAGTTCGTCTTCGTCTAACGTAATGTTGAGTTGACCGAGGGGAAGTGTAAACCAAAATGATGTTCCTTTACCAAGCTCGCTCTTAACGCCAATTTCTCCGCCCATCAATTCGACTAATTCTTTAGTAATAGATAGACCCAATCCAGTCCCTCCATAGTTCCTCTCGACAGAACTATCTACCTGTATAAAAGGCTGAAAAATATTAGAAAGCTTATCTTCTGGAATGCCAATTCCTTTGTCTTTGATGGTAAACCTAAGCAAAATCAGAGACGGAATATTAGCATTGGCTCTTTTTTCAAGATCCATAACTCGATGGGATAATTTAAGATCCTTTATTAGAGGATCTCTTTTTTCTTCTTCAATAGTAATTAAAATAAGACCCGATGATGTGAATTTAATCGCGTTAGATAATAAATTTGTGATAACCTGACGAAGTCTAAAACTGTCTCCAATAAAGGCTTTGGGTAATTGAGGATTGATTCTATAAATAATTTCGATATCCTTGTCTAAAATATTCGGCTCGATAGAATGAATGACTTCTCCAAGCAATTGTCGCAAAGAAAAGTCATGAAATTCAATGCTGATTTGTCCAGCTTGAATCTTAGAAAGATTCAAGATTTCGTTCACTAAATTCAGTAAATATTGACCACTTGTTTGGATAGTCTGCAAAAATTCTTGATGCTTTTTCTTTCCATTCTCTAGCTTGATTTCTTCCAGCATTAGATCTGATAGACCAAGGATGCCAGTTAGTGGTGTACGAAGTTCATGGGACATAGCTGCGAGAAATTTACTCTTTTGCTGATTAGATTTTCTTTCAATTTCACGCTCTTGTTGACTTTTTTCTCTTTGTAAAATCAGCCTTTGAATTAAAAACAGTACTCCCATCAAAATTGCCCAAGTAAAAATACCAAGGGCAACAAGAATTATATTTGTCGTTCGTATTGGTGCGAAGGCTTCTTTATAGGGAATGAGGTAGATTAGTTTGTCACGTTTAGTAGTGACTCCCACCCTCAGATTGGGATTTTGGTAGTAGATCAGGTATAATTGACCATAGATTCGTACTCGATCTAAAATGCCCGTAGAGCTATCTTGAATGATTTCCCAGGCCCCATTATTTACTGTTTTGGCAAAAGTCAAATTAGCTTGATTCCGTTCAAAACCATACTCCAAGGACTTATTGGGGTGGTGTAAAAAATACCCATCACCATTAACCATCATAAATTCTGCTTGATATTTATTTTCAATTAAGCTTTGATCACTCCGCCTTAGAATTGGATCCAACAGAATATTAGTGATTACATATCCTGTTTTTTGGCTGCCATTGTAAACAGGAGTGATTAACCTTGCAACTGATTTATAGGGGATTTCGAGTTGTGCATTGTCACCTTCACGATTTAACTCAATAGATGATACATAGACTTGATTTTTTTCTAGGTATTGACTGTTTTGAAAATATTGCCGTTCGTTAATGTTTTTAAGTGGCAATGTTCCTTGTCCCAGTAAACTATTCCAACGAATTACTTCTTGACCATTGAGATTTACATAGCGTATATGATCAATATAATGAGAATTATCTACAATCTCTTGAGGTAAAAAAATTATCTCCGAGTCATTTTGTTGACTGCTTTCCCATATTTGCTTTGCTGAAAAATAGTCAGCTAATAACAAAGTTTTATCTCTAGCATCTTGAAAAGTAAAGTTAATGTTTTCTACTGATAGCTTGGCTTCTAGTACAACTTCATTTTGGAGCTGTTTACGAAAACGCCGGCTTGCTAACTGAGTGCTCATGAAAGTCATAATCCCGATTGGGCTACTCAGAAGGCAGACTATAACAAAGCGTTTCAATACTAACTGAGTTATCTTTTTATTGAAATGAGATAGCATAAATACTCAGCCTGAAATAACACGTTAATCTTTATTCCCATAGAGTAGATGGAAGTATTAGCATTTTTTGAACGTGGCTCATAACATCCTAGGGAGCATACATATACTTCTATCTATAAGGATTTAAGTATAAAATTATCTTATCGTATAATGATGAGCTTTGGAAAAGATTGCTTTAAGTCATACTACAGGTAAAGACGTTCTAGGTTTAATCCTACATTTTGTACCTGTTTCAGTATTACCTTCAAGCTTTGACTTTTGTCTCTGTCCTACCCTTTTCAGATCTTCCTTAAGTTTAAAAACAATAAATGGCATTTCGACCCGATGAACTTAACTTGCCCAATTCCGTTGCAAAATATCCCCTATGTACTGTTGGCCCATGGCGGCGGTGGCAAACTGATGCAAGACCTCATCGACAAAATGTTTGCCACGGCCTTTGGTGAGCCTTGCACAAGCCATGATGCGGCGGCCTTACCAGTATCGGCGGAGAAACTCGCGTTTACGACGGATTCCTATGTGGTGCAGCCCCTTTTTTTTCCGGGGGGAGATATTGGCAAATTAGCGATTTACGGCACGGTGAATGATCTGGCGATGGCGGGAGCGCGGCCCCTATACTTTAGTGTGGGCTTTATTTTAGAAGAAGGCTTGCCCTTAGAAACCCTCTGGCGGGTGGTGGTCTCGATGCAGCAGGCGGCCCAGGTCGTCGGCGTACAGATCGTCACGGGAGATACGAAGGTGGTGGAGCGGGGTAAGGGGGATGGTCTGTTTATCAACACATCAGGCATTGGCATTATTGAATCTAGGCTTAATATTCAACCAAAGGCGATCGCCCCTGGGGATGCGATTTTAGTCAGCGGAGATCTCGGTCGCCATGGCATCGCGATTATGGCCCAGCGGGAAGGGTTAGCCTTTGAAAGTCCCATTGAAAGTGACTGTGCTCCCTTGGTGGAGCCAGTACAGGATTTGTTAAAAGCAAGGATTGAGATTCATTGTTTACGGGATATCACGCGGGGCGGGCTAGGGGCAGTATTGAATGAGTTGGCGATCGCCGCTGGATATCAGTTTAAAGTCCATGGCAATCAAATTCCTGTAATCGAAGCAGTGCGCGGGGCCTGTGAAATTTTTGGCTTTGACCCGGTACATATTGCCAACGAGGGCCGCTTTGTGGCGATTTTGCCAGCAGCAGGGGCGGCAGAAGGCCTAGCGATTTTACAGCACCACAACCCCAACGCCCGTCAAATTGGTCTCGTGACAACCCAAAACTGTGGGGAACAACATTTGGCGATCGCCCCCGTGGTTGTAGAAAATGATCTGGGGGTAACACGCATTTTAGAACGTCTGAGTGGTGAACAATTACCGCGAATTTGTTAAGTATTTTTTGTACATTGATTAAAATTATGAGCTGCCAATTTTTTTCGGAATTAAACAACAAAATAATTGTTTTATAGCGCGATCAAATTTATATTAATTCGCAAAAAGCTGGTGCTGATTTTTATACAATCAAGGTTCGTTTGTAAGACTTAACATTTTAGGGAAAAAGCTTAAATTTTTCTGTAGAATTCTGAGGTTTCAAGGCGTTTAATTGATCCTTAGGATTAATCCTTTTTAAGATGAAAGCAAAGGCGATCGCCGCCTGATTTTTACTGTCATTTGAGACGATTACCATGGCCATTTCCCATGCGGTTCCTGCGGATAAACGTTTTCGGGTGCTGGAAGTCGCCATGAAACGGAATCAATATCGCCAAGATACCCTGATCGAGATTCTGCACAAGGCCCAGGAAGTCTTTGGTTACCTCGAAGATGAGGTGCTTGAATACGTGGCGCGGGGGTTAAAACTGCCCCTCAGTCGAGTGTATGGGGTGGCGACATTTTATCATTTATTTTCTTTAAAGCCGAAAGGAAAACATACTTGCGTCGTCTGTTTGGGGACGGCGTGCTATGTGAAAGGCTCCCAAGAACTCCTCAATAAAATTGATGAAACTCTCCACATCAAACCGGGGGAAACAACCCCTGATGATCAAATTTCTTTGGTTACGGCGCGCTGTATTGGAGCCTGTGGGATTGCGCCAGCGGTGGTTTATGACGATGAGGTGTGCGGCAAACAGAACGCCGATCAGGTGATGGCAAGGCTAAAGCAGTTGTCTGAGGGAAGTTGACGGGGATCAGGGATCAGGTTTCGGTGTTGTATTTGTAGTCAGGATTTGCGGGAAAGATGACGGATTTAGCGGAATTGTTTGAAATTGCCGAGGCGGAACAAAACAGCCACACGAAAATTCAGATTCGCTGTTGTACGGCGGCGGGTTGTATGTCCTCTGGGAGTTTGGCGGTAAAAGAAGAGATTGAAAAACGGATTAAAGAGAAAAATTTGGGCGATCGCCTGGAGGTGGTTCCCGTCGGTTGCATGAAACTCTGTGGCTTTGCGCCGTTGGTGGATGTGAGCGATGAGACTTGTTTTCAGCAGATGATGCCAGAAGTTGCCCCAGAGATCGTCGATGTAGCATTGGGGGAAACGCCCTCGAATAAGCTGGAAATTTGCGATCGCCAAGCGCCATTTTTTACGTTACAAAAACCCGTGGTGCTAGAAAATAGCGGCAAGATTGACCCCGAAAAAATCGAAGCCTACATTGCAAGGGGAGGTTATCGGCAGCTTTACCAAGCCCTCGAAGAAATGACCCCCATGGAAGTGGTGGAGGAAATTACCCAGAGTGGTCTCCGGGGTCGGGGGGGCGGCGGCTATCCCACGGGCTTGAAATGGGCGACCGTCGCGAAAATGCCCGGAGATCAAAAATACATCGTCTGTAATGCGGATGAGGGGGATCCTGGGGCATTCATGGATCGGGCTGTCCTCGAAAGTGATCCCCACCGTGTCCTCGAAGGGATGGCGATCGCCGCCTATGCCGTCGGGGCAAACCACGGATATATCTACATCCGCGCTGAGTATCCCCTGGCGATCGCCCGTTTAGAAAAAGCCATCAAACAAGCCAAACGCCTAGGACTACTCGGCAGCCAAATCTTTAACTCCCCCTTTAATTTCACCATCGACATTCGCATCGGCGCAGGCGCTTTTGTCTGTGGCGAAGAAACCGCCCTCATTGCCTCCATCGAAGGCGGACGGGGAACCCCCAGACCCAGACCCCCCTACCCCGCCCAGTCCGGACTCTGGGGCAAACCCACCCTGATTAACAACGTCGAAACCTACGCCAACATCGTCCCGATCATCCGCGAAGGGGCAGCCTGGTTTAGCAGCATCGGCACCAAAAACAGCAAAGGCACAAAAGTATTCGCCCTCACCGGAAAAGTCGTCAACAACGGCTTAATCGAAGTGCCCATGGGAACCCCCGTCCGGCAAATCGTCGAAGCAATGGGGGGCGGCATCCCCAACGGCGGCACAGTGAAATCCGTCCAAACCGGGGGACCCTCCGGCGGCTGTATCCCCGCGGACTACCTCGATACCCCCATCGAATACGACTCCCTCCTCAAACTGGGAACCATGATGGGTTCCGGCGGCATGATCGTCATGGACGAAGCCACCAGCATGGTCGATGTGGCGAAATTCTACATGGAGTTTTGCCAGTGCGAATCCTGCGGTAAATGTGTCCCCTGTCGGGCGGGTACGGTGCAAATGTCGGGACTCCTCACCAAAATCCTGAAGGGGAATGCCGCCCCAGAGGATGTCGCCCTGCTCGAAGAACTCTGCCACATGGTCAAGGAAGCCAGTCTCTGTGGTCTAGGTCAGAGCGCCCCGAACCCCATTATTAGCACCCTGCGCTATTTTCGCGATGAATATGAATCTTTGGTTAGCTCCCCATAACTATCCATTTACGCTCTTATTACCCTCTTAAGTCCCCTTCATTACCTTAATTAAGGGAGATTTAGGGGGATCAAACCTCCCCAACTCAAGCTTTTTCCTTTCTAAGTCCTGTTGCGATGCATTTCCAATAAATCTATGGCAGTTAATACCCTCAAGATAAATGACCAACTCATCAGCGCCCGTGCTGGTGAAACGATTCTCGAAGCCGCCCGGGATGCGGGAATTCACATTCCGACCCTCTGCCATCTGGAGGGGGTGTCCGATGTGGGGGCTTGCCGTCTGTGTCTGGTGGAAATCGAAGGCACGAATCGGCTTTTGCCTGCCTGTGTCACGGAGGCAGCGGAAGGGATGGTGGTTCGTACCCACACGGACAAGCTGGATAATTATCGCCGGATGACGGTGGAGCTTCTTTTCGCGGAAGGGAACCATGTCTGTGCGGTGTGTGTTGCCAATGGTAACTGCGAGCTACAGGATATGGCGGTGGAGGTGGGGATGGATCATTCTCGCTTTGACTACCAGTTTCCAAAGCGGGAGGTGGATATTTCCCATAATCAGTTTGGGATTGACCACAACCGTTGCATCCTCTGTACGCGCTGTGTGCGGGTCTGTGATGAGATCGAGGGGGCTCATGTGTGGGATGTGGCGAACCGGGGGGGCGAGGCGAAGATTACGTCTGGTCTGAATCAGCCCTGGGGTGAGGTGGATGCCTGTACAAGTTGTGGCAAGTGTGTTGATGCTTGTCCGACGGGGGCAATTTTCCGCAAGGGGGCAACGGTCGGCAGCAAGGTCGGCGATCGCCAAAAACTAGAATTTTTAATTACCGCACGCACAAAAGGGGAGTGGACAAGATAATGGCGCAAGACACCCAACAAAAAATTCGATTTGCAACAATTTGGTTGGCGGGTTGTTCCGGTTGCCACATGTCATTTTTAGACCTCGATGAATTTTTAATTGAGTTGACAAAATATGTGGATGTGGTCTTTAGTCCCGTCGGTTCCGATGTCAAAGATTACCCTGAAAATGTCGATGTTTGTCTCATTGAAGGGGCTGTTGCTAACCAAGAAAATTTGGAATTATTAGAAAAAGTTCGCCAAAATACAAAGCTATTAATTGCCTTTGGGGACTGTGCCGTAACGACCAATGTCACGGGCATTCGTAACCAAAAAGGTGATGCCCAAACCATTTTAGAACGGGGCTATAAAGAACTCACCGAAGAACACCAATTACCCCAACAAATTACCGGAGGAATTTTGCCGCCCTTATTACCCAGAGTTTTGCCCATCCATGAAATCGTTGATATCGATTTATTCCTCCCCGGTTGCCCCCCCGATGCCGACCGAATCAAAGCGGCGATCGCCCCCTTATTAGAAGGAAAATTGCCGGAGATGGTCGGGCGAGAAATGATTAAATTCGGCTAGATTTTATGTCCCAAACATTTGCCATGCTGACTGCCGCCGATATCATGAATCCCAATGTGGTGACCATCAAAGGTTTAGCGACCATTGCCAGTGCCACCCAATGTATGCGAGTGAATAAAACCCGTGTATTAATAGTTGATCGTCGCCATGTTCACGATGCCTACGGCATTTTGACCGCCACCGATATCGTCAGTAAAGTGATCGCCTATGGTCGTGATCCAAGGGCAATACGGGTCTATGAAATTATGACCAAACCTTGCATTTTCGTGAGTCCCGATCTGGCGGTTGAATATGTTGCCCGCCTATTTAGTCAATGGAATTTGCACAGTGCCCCCGTCATGACTGACAAACTTTTAGGGATAATTACCGTTGAAGATTTAATTAGCAAAAGTGATTTTTTAGAACGTCCCAAAGAACTGTTATTTGCCGCAGAAATGCAAGCCGCCATTCAACAAGCAAAATTAATCTGTCAAGAAAAAGGACATGATTCGAGTGACTGTATTCAAGCATGGGCAATGGTGGAAGAACTACAAGCTGAAACCGCCTACCAACAATCCCAAAAAGTAGATAAAACCGCCCTTGAAGAATATTTAGAAAAAAATCCAGAAGCCATCGATCATTTAATGGTTGATAATTGGTGTAGTGGTTAACAACCATAATTCATTAAAATGAAATAATAAAATAAAAACTATTTTAATCAAATCTTTTTAATCAACACATTTTTGGCGTTCGCTTGAAAAATCATCTAGGAGTAAAAAATGTCTAAAACAATCATTATTGATCCCGTGACTCGCATCGAAGGACATGCCAAAATTTCCATTTATCTAGATGATCAAGGAGAAGTGCATGAAGCCCGTTTTCATGTAGGGGAATTTCGGGGGTTTGAGAAATTTTGTGAGGGTCGTCCCTTTTGGGAAATGCCCGCCTTAACGTCCCGAATTTGCGGCATTTGTCCCGTCAGTCACCTAATTGCTTCGTCTAAAACAGGGGATCAATTATTAGCTGTAAAAATTCCTGCAGCGGCAGAAAAATTACGGCGAATGATTAATCTTGCCCAGATTACCCAATCCCATGCCCTCAGTTTTTTCCACCTCAGTAGTCCTGATTTGATTTTCGGTTGGGATGGCGATCCAAAAACGAGAAATGTATTTGGTTTAATTGCCGCTGATCCTGATTTAGCGCGGGGTGGGATTCGTCTAAGAAAATTTGGACAGGACATTATTAAAATCCTTGGGAGCCAAAAAGTTCACCCCGCCTGGTCAATCCCTGGTGGCGTGCGATCGCCGTTAACAAAAGAAGGACAAACTTACATTAAAGAGGGTTTATCGGAAGCAAAAAATACCGTTAAAAATGCCCTGAGTTTATTTAAAAAATTCTTGATTCCCATCAGGAAGAAGTGGCAGTTTTCGGCAATTTTCCGAGTCTTTATCTCGGCTTAGTGGGCGAGTCCGGTGCATGGGAACATTATGGCGGCATTTTGCGAATGATCGATAGCCACGGCAATATTGTGGGCGATCGCCTTGATCCGAACAATTACCGTGAATTTCTTGGGGAAAAATTACAGGAAGATTCCTACTTAAAATCCCCCTATTACAAACTTTTTGGCGAAACGGGTGTTTACCGCGTCGGGCCTTTAGCACGGTTAAATATTTGCGAACATTTTGGCACAGAAGCCGCTGATCAAGAACTGATTGAATATCGACAACGGCACGGCAAAATTGTGCAGGCTTCCTTTGTTTATCACCATGCCAGACTGATTGAAATATTAGGTTCCCTCGAAAGAATTGAGCGGATGATTGATGATCCCGATTTATTTTCTAATCGTTTACAAGCAGAGGCGGGGGTGAATCAAACCGAAGCTGTTGGCGTGAGTGAAGCACCACGGGGAACCCTTTTTCACCATTATCAAGTGGATGAAAATGGACTGCTCAAAAAGATAAATTTAGTGATTGCGACAGGACAAAATAACTTTGCCATTAACCGCACTGTCACCCAAATTGCCAAACATTATATTCACGGTGAAACTGTTGCAGAAGGCATTTTAAATCGGGTGGAAGCTGGGGTGAGAAATTACGATCCTTGCTTGAGTTGTTCGACCCATGCTGCCGGACAAATGCCGATGATTTTACAATTAATTTCCCCTGATGGTTCCATTGTCAAAGAAATTCGTCGTGATAGTTGATGACACAAACTTTAATGATTGGTTACGGCAATACATTACGCTCTGATGATGGGGCAGGACAAAAGGTTTCGGAAGCTTTTTTTGATCAGGAAAATATAAAGGCGATCGCCACCCATCAACTCACCCCTGAATTAGTGGAAGATTTAGTACAAGTGGAGCAGGTTTATTTTATCGATGCGGCTCCCGTTGAAACCGTAATGATTAAACCTATTCAACGGGGAGATAATGAACACAATTTTGGACATTTTATTGACCCCAAAAGCCTTTTGAATTTAGCCCAAGAAATTTATCATTATGTGCCCGATGCTTACTTAGTTTTAATCCCTGCCCAAGATTTCAAACTGGGGGAAAACTATTCTGATATAACCCAAAAAGCAATCGAAACAGCGATTCATCTTTTGCAAGAACGACTCACACCATGCATGAAGTAGCCATTATGACAGAAACTGTGGTGATCGCCTTTTTTCCGTGATTCAATTTTTTAATGTCATAATAGATTAAAAGCTCAAACCAAACGTTATGTTATTAGAACTCAAACGTGTTCAAGTTCCCCCTGGTCAGCATATTATCTTACGGGATATTACTTGGCAGGAATTCGAGCAAATTTTGACAGACTTAGGCGAACATCGTGCGGCTCGGATCGCATATAAAGATCAATTTTTAGAGATTATGACTCCATTAGCCGAACATGAAGATAATAAAGAAATTGTTAGTGATTTAATCAAAGTATTACTGGAAGAACTCAACATAGAATTTCGTTGCTTAGGCTCTACCACATTTAGAAAAGAAACATCCCAAGGACTAGAACCCGATCAATGTTTTTACATTAAGAATGAAGCAAAAATACGGGGCAAAAGTCGCATTGATTTAAGCATTGATCCTCCACCTGATCTTGCCCTTGAAATTGACATTACATCTCGCACCTATCCTGATATTTATGCAGCATTAGGCGTTCCTGAACTGTGGCGATTTGAGCGAAATACTTTACAAATTAATGTTTTAATTGATGGTCATTATCAAAGCATTAGTGATAGTCAAATTTTTGCGGGTTGGAATCTAATTCAAGTCATACCTCAATTTTTGGCAGATAGTAAAGTTGAAGGACGCACCACTATTCTACGAAAATTCCGTCGATGGGTGCAACAGCAGAGGTCATAATTGTTATGCATGAAGTCGCAATCATGACAGAGACCGTGGCGATCGCCTGTGCCTCAGCCGAGCAAAAAAACGCTGCAAAAATTGTAGGTTTGACAATGCGGATTGGGGTAATGAGTGGGGTGGTGCCAGAAGCCCTGAGTTTTGCCTTTGAGGCGGTGGCAGGCGGAACCCTTGCCGAACAGGCTAAACTGATCATTGAAACGGTTCCTGTGACCTGTTACTGTGCCCAATGCGATCGCCCCTTTATACCCCCTAATTTATTTTATGA
Source organism: Picosynechococcus sp. NKBG042902 (assembly GCF_963864045.1). NCBI lineage: Bacteria > Bacillati > Cyanobacteriota > Cyanophyceae > Chroococcales > Geminocystaceae > Picosynechococcus > Picosynechococcus sp. NKBG042902. The sequence goes on from NZ_CAWLTV010000076.1 coordinate 11,069, forward strand.
ATGTCCGTTATGCAATAGTTTAAGTCAACATATTTTAAGTGGTAAAGAAGTCGAATTAAAATCCTTAGAGGTGATTTAAATTATGTGTGGAAATTGCGGTTGTAACGCTGTTGAAAAACCTGTGAAAATTCATACCCACGCCCATGATCATTCCCACGGGCATCATGACCATCATCACCCCCATGATCATGAACATCACCATAATCATGATGGGAACCATAGCCATGCCATTAATATTAATCAATCTATTTTTGCAAAAAATGATCGTCTAGCTGAGCGTAATCGCGGCTATTTTTTAGCGAAAAATTTATTTGTTATTAATGTCGTTTCAAGTCCCGGATCAGGGAAAACGGCATTATTAGAACGCACCATTGAGCAGTTAAAAAATAAACTGAATTCAGCCGTCATCGTGGGCGATTTAGAAACGGATAACGATGCCCAACGGCTGCGAAAAAATAATATTCCGATTGCCCAAATTACTACAGGAACACTTTGTCACCTTGATGCGGCAATGGTCTTAAATGCCGCCCGAAAACTTGCCCTTGATGGTGTTCATTTATTAATCATTGAAAATGTAGGCAATTTAGTTTGTCCCGCTGCCTATGACCTTGGTGAACATAAAAGGATTGTCTTACTGTCTACGACAGAAGGGGAGGATAAACCATTAAAATACCCGACAATGTTTAAGTCTGCTGATGTTGTCATTATTAATAAAATTGATATTGCTGAAGTGGTGGGTTTTGACCGTAATTTGGCATTAGAAAATATCAAAAAAATGTGTCCCCAAGCAGAAGTTTTTGAACTATCGGCGCGCACAGGGGAGGGCATGGATAACTGGTCAAACTATCTTCAAAGCCAGTATCAAATGATTGTTGGGCAACCTGTATTAATTCCTTGAATTTCTTGTGAAACGACGGTTAAGGTTAGAGATTCAAGGTACAGTACAGGGGGTTGGTTTTCGTCCCTTTGTTTATCAATTAGCCACAACACTCAATTTATTCGGTTGGGTGAATAACTCGGCTGCGGGGGTCACTATTGAAGTAGAAGGTGGGCGATCGCTTTTAAATTTATTTCTCGAAAAACTGCAAACAGAGTTGCCCCCCCATGCCAAAATTGATGCTTTAAAATATCAATATTTGGAGCCTATTGGGTTTAAAAAGTTTGAAATTCATGCCAGTCAAACTGGAGAAAAAATTGCCGTTGTTTTACCCGATTTAGCCACCTGTTCTGAATGCATTGCAGAAATTTTTAATCCTCAAAATCGCCGTTATCAATATCCTTTTACGAACTGCACCCATTGCGGCCCCCGCTACAGCATTATTGAAACCCTGCCCTACGATCGCTCCCTAACGTCAATGGCAGATTTTCCGATGTGTGCCGACTGTCAACGGGAATACGAAGACCCCGGCGATCGCCGTTTCCATGCCCAACCCAATGCCTGCCCAATTTGTGGCCCTAAACTTGAATTTTTGAGTCATTGCCAAGGGCAAGAAAATACAAATCAATCACCTTTAGAGGCAGCAATTCAATATATTCGTGATGGAAAAATTGTTGCCCTAAAAGGCTTAGGCGGATTTCAGTTATTAGTTGATGCCAGAAATAAAAAAGCAGTGCAACAATTGCGTGGACGGAAACAACGTCCTGATAAACCCTTTGCGGTGATGTATCCTGATTTGCCGTCCATTAAAAATGATTGTTTTCTGTCACAATTAGAAGAAGCATTTTTGACTTCCCAAGCCAGTCCGATTGTTTTATTACAGAAGAAAAAAGAATTTAATCTTGCTGAAAATGTTGCGCCGCACAATCCGAATTTAGGAGTAATGTTGCCCTATACTCCGCTACACCATTTGTTATTAAAAGGCCTGAATTTTCCAGTCATTGCAACCAGTGGTAACCGCAGCGATGAACCCATTTGCATTGAGGAAACTGAAGCGCTAGAGAGGCTCAAAAATATTGCCGATGGTTTTTTAATTCATAATCGCCGAATTTTGCGTCCGGTGGATGATTCAGTGGTGCGGGTGATGAACAATACGCCTATAATTTTGCGGCGATCGCGGGGCTATGCGCCAGAGCCACTCACCTTAAAACGAATGCTCTCGAAAAATGTTTTGGCAACGGGGGCACATCTAAAAAATACGGTGGCGATCGCCCAAAAAAATCATATTTTTCTAAGTCAGCATATTGGTGATCTATCCAATCAATTAACACTACAATCGATGGAAAAAACATTGCAGAAATTAAGTCAAATTTATGACTTTCAACCTGATATTATTGCCTGTGATTTACATCCTGATTACCTCTCTACACAATACGCTAAAAATCTCGCGCAGAAACTGAATATTTCTTTGATTTCAGTGCAGCACCACCATGCCCATATATATGCTTGTATGGCGGAACATCAGCTTGAATCGCCGCTGTTAGGGGTGGCTTGGGATGGGACGGGATATGGCGAAGATGGCACAATTTGGGGCGGTGAGTTTTTCTGGGTGACAAAACAGAGTTGTGAAAGAATTGCCCACTTTAAACCGTTTCCGTTACCGGGTGGGGATCGAGCGAGTCGAGAACCCCGTCGCAGTGCTTTAGGTTTGTTGTCTCAACTCTATGATTTACAGGTATTGAAAAAGTTAAATTTACCCACAATTCAGGCTTTTTCTGGAACAGAATTGGAATTGCTTTTATCAATGTTTGAAAAAGACATTAATACGCCATTCACTTCTAGTGTTGGACGCTTATTTGATGGGGTTGCCTCTCTGCTTGATTTCAGGCAAAGGGAAAGTTTTGAAGGACAGGCAGCGATGGCTTTAGAATTTTCAATTGATAGTTTGCAAATACCAGATTTTTATCAGTTTCAATATACAAAAAATGATTCAATCTTAGAGATTGATAGTCGTGGTATACTTCAGGGAATTATTCAGGATTTGCAAAATAACTTGCCTAAAAATTTTATTGCGACAAAATTCCATAACACCTTGGTAGAAATTATTTTTGCTATTTATCTGCATGCCCTTAAGCTTGGTTTTAATTCTCGAAAAAATATTGTCTTAGCGGGTGGCTGTTTTCAGAATAAATATTTATTAGAGCAAACGATCCAAAAATTAGAGTCTAGCGGGGCAAATGTCTATTATCCACAGAGATTTCCGCCCAATGATGGGGCGATCGCCTTGGGGCAGATTATGGTGGTTGCTGGACAAGCGATCTGATTTTTACTGTTGGAAAATCATCCAGAAGAGCCTCAACAAAAAGCTTAATAAAAAACTTAAAACTAATAACATCAAGGCGAAAAATTCGTTAGGATAAACAGTAGCCAATCCAATCAAAATATTGCGAAAATATGTGCCTTGCTGTGCCGGGAAAAATTTTAGAAATTACAGGGGATGACCCCCTTTTTAAAATGGGTCGCGTTAGTTTTAGCGGTGTGGTGCGGGAGGTGAGCCTCGCCTATGTGCCGGAAGCCCAAGTAGGGGATTATGCAGTGGTTCACGCGGGGTTTGCCCTGAGTGTTTTGGATGAAGTGGCGGCAACAGAAACCCTTGCCACTTTGGCGGAAATGGAGTCCTTTGCAGGGGGGATAGTGAATGAAATTTGTAGATGAATTTCGCGATCCCGCAGCGGTTCAGAAATATGTGCAGGCGATCGCCGCCCTTGTGACCCGTCCATGGACAATCATGGAGATCTGCGGCGGACAAACCCACAGCATCGTTAAATACGGCATCGATCAACTGCTGCCCCCAGAAATCACCTTGATTCATGGCCCCGGTTGTCCGGTCTGTGTCACCCCTGCTGAACTTATTGATCAGGCGATCGCCCTGGCTCAGTTGCCCGATGTGGTGTTGTGTTCCTTTGGTGATATGTTGCGCGTGCCGGGGACGAGTCTCGATTTACTCTCGGTGAAGGCGCAGGGAGCAGCCGTAAAAATGGTGTATTCCCCCCTCGATGCCCTGAAACTGGCGCAGGAAAATCCCGATAAACAGGTGATTTTTTTTGCGGTGGGCTTTGAAACGACCGCACCAACCACGGCAATGGCAGTCTACCAAGCCGACAAATTAGGACTAACCAATTTTTCCCTCTTGGTCGCCCATGTGTTGGTGCCGCCGGCGATGAAAGCGATTTTGTCCGCCCCGAATCGAACCATTCAGGGTTTTTTGCTCGCGGGTCACGTCTGCACGGTGATGGGCTATCAACCATACGAGGCGATCGCCGAAAATTACCAAATCCCCCTGATCGTGACGGGGTTTGAACCCTTGGATATTGTGCAGGGGATTTATCTCTGCGTGAAACAATTAGAAGAAGGGCGATCGCATATCGAAAATCAATACCGTCGCGTCGTCCAAGCCGCAGGGAATGCCACGGCCCAGCAATTAGTGACCGAAATTTTTGAAATTGTGCCCCGTACTTGGCGCGGGATTGGTGAAATTCCCCAGAGTGGTCTCGGTTTGCGCGAAAAATATGCCGCCTTTGATGCCTCTCGCAAATTTAAGCTAGATTTGAGGCATTTCCAGCCCCAAGCACCTTCTTCTTGTATCAGTGGCGAAATTCTGCAAGGTCGGAAAAAACCCAAGCAATGTCCCGCCTTTGGCACAACCTGTACCCCAGAACGTCCCCTTGGTGCGCCGATGGTCTCCTCCGAGGGAGCCTGTGCTGCCTATTACCGTTACGGCTAAATTTCCCTTGGCGATGACATCAGAAAATAAGAAAAATTAACGACGTCGCCTGGATTTTTTGCGAGGCGATCGCCAAAACGTTTGCCAAGCCGTCTGGAATCCCGTCCAAGTGCTACGTCCCCCCCGTTGCACCTGTTGAATTTGTCGTTGGGTGTGCTTCAGTCCTTTTTCTGTCTGCTGGAGAATCCCCCTGGCACTTTTAAAACTGGCTTCGAGTTCATCGGTTAATTCGGTAATATCTCCCCCCGTACGCCGGAGAGCATCGAGGGTGCGCGGCAGTTCTCGGTTGAGGGTATCGAGGAGCTTTTCTGCGCTACGGGCCGCCCGTCCCAGTTCCAAAAAGGCCGGGAAAGCAGCGGCGAGGACAGCGGTAAGGCTGAGGGCAACAAGCAAAAAAGATAGGAGTAGCCAAAAAAGGGGATCTTGCACTGTAAATGAAACGGTTTAATTTTGGGACGGGTCAATCTCTTGGACAGGAAGGAGTTCCTCTTCTTCGGCATCGAGGCGTTGGGCTTCCGTTTGGCTCGCTTCAATCCCAGCGGCGATCGCCTCCTGTAACCGCTGCAGGGTATCTTCCCAATTGCGACGGGCCGTTTCCGAGAGTTGATCGGCGTGGAGTTGTAGACTATCAGAAAGATCCTCCGCCAGTTCTGGCAGCGCTTCGAGGGATTTTTTGAGAATTTTTCGGGTATCTTTACCAGAGCGCGGTGCGAATAATAAACCGGCGATCGCCCCCACAGCGCCCCCAATGAGCACACCGCCCACAAAGGCCCCACCATTTCGCTCAGCCATACTAAAGTTCTCCCATTACACAAATCGCCTCCATTGTAGTATTCAACCCGGCTTCTACTAAAATCGATGAAAATTGTTCTCCAACGGGTGCAACGTTCCCAGGTCAGCGTCAATCAGCACATTGTCGGCCAAATTAACCAAGGCTTAACGCTCCTCGTCGGCATTTCCCCCACCGACACCGACGCCGAATTACAGTGGCGCCTTGAACTACGCCTCTTTCGGGATCCTGAGGGCAATCCCTGGCAAGCCTCGATCCAAGATATCCAAGGGGAAATCCTTGTGGTTAGTCAATTTACCCTCTATGGCGACTGTCGCAAAGGACGGCGGCCATCCTTTAGTGGCTCTGCTAAACCAGATCAAGCTGAACAAATTTACGAAAAATTTGTGGCTTTCTTGCGCCAAAGTGGGCTGAAGATCGAAACCGGACAATTTGGTGCCATGATGCAGGTGGAAATCAGCAACGATGGCCCCGTGACCCTCCTCCTAGAGCGCGAAGCTAAACCCGCCTGAACTGGCCCTAAATTTCAGTAAAGTTTTCCCCCAGGTTTTTACGAGAAATATGGCTTTGTAAAGCAGTGGGCAATATTGAGATACAAATATTAAAAGTCGGGCGATCGCCATTTCAGTCCTCCCAATCAAAAGGCGATCGCCCCATGGCATAAGCCTTTGCCCAATTCAGCCTTCCCGTACTGCTTGCCCAATTCCCAGGACAAATTCCCCCCGACGAATTCCCCTGAAATTAAGGGAAAAGAACGATAGTAAGATTTTCAACAAGCAGTTAACGTGATGAATTTCCGCCAAAGCATAGAATCATGACAGATCAACAAAAAACAGCGATCATTACTGGTGCCTCGTCCGGGGTCGGACTCTATGGGGCCAAAGCCCTCGCCGATAAAGGCTGGCATGTGGTCATGGCCTGCCGCAACCTCGAAAAAACCGAGCGAGTCGCCAAAGAAGTTGGTATCCCCGAAGCCAGTCGGACGATCATGCACCTTGATCTCGCTGATTTCGATAGCGTCCGTAAATTCGTCGCCGATTTTCGGGCAACGGGTAAAACCCTAAACTCCCTAGTTTGTAATGCGGCGGTTTATCTGCCCCTCGCCAAGGAACCCCAACGCAACAAAGACGGTTATGAACTTTGCGTTGCCACCAACCATTTGGGTCATTTCCTGCTCTGCAATTTGATGTTGGAAGACCTCAAAAATTCCCCCGCTGCAGACAAACGCCTTGTGATTCTCGGCACTGTCACCGCGAACCCGAAAGAAGTAGGCGGTAAAATTCCCATTCCTGCGCCCCCCGACCTTGGCGATCTCCAGGGAATGGCCGCTGGCTTTAAGCCCCCTGTTGCCATGATCGACGGCAAAATCTTTAAACCCGGTAAAGCTTACAAAGACAGCAAACTCTGCAATATTCTCACCATGCGGGAACTCCACAACCGCTATCACAAAGACACCGGGATTATCTTCAATTCCTTCTATCCGGGTTGCGTTGCCGAAACGGGCCTCTTTAGAAACCACTATGGTCTATTTCGGAAGATCTTCCCTTGGTTCCAAAAAAATATCACCGGGGGTTATGTCACTGAAGAAGTGGCCGGAGAACGTCTCGCTAAAGTTGTTGCGGATTCTGGCTTTGATGTATCGGGTGTTTACTGGAGTTGGGGAAACCGCCAACAGCAAGGACGGGAAGCCTTTATGCAAGAAGTTTCTGATGAAGCTCTCGATGACAACAAAGCAGATGTCCTTTGGGATCTCAGCGCCAAGTTAGTTGGGATGCCGGCCTAATTTCTATCCTGATTCCTATTCCTTAAGAGAGTAATTTGATTACTAACGTCTCCCATCAAGGGAGATTTTTTTTCCTCACGAAATATTCTCCATTGCCTGTATTTTTAGGGTTTAAAGTCGCGTATTAGGGCAAGTATCAAGGGTCGAAGCGATCGCCTTGGGGAATCTCTGCCGAAAGGGGCGCGGATTCTTGGTTTCGCGTCTATATTGGACACTAGCGCAACCCTTACGTCTCTATGCTAAACAAAAACAATCTTTTCCTGGCCCTGCTCGTTTTTATCCCAATTTCCTTGGCTGGCCACTTCCTTGAATGGAGTCCCGTGACTGTATTTTGTACAGCGGCGATCGCCATTGTGCCCCTAGCCGCTTTCATGGGAGAAGCCACCGAAGAAATTGCCGTTGTCGTCGGCCCCAACCTTGGCGGTCTATTGAATGCCACCTTTGGTAATGCCACCGAATTAATTTTGGCTTTTATCGCCCTCAAGTCCGGCCTAGTCGATGTCGTCAAGGCCACGATCACCGGATCAATCATTAGTAACCTGCTGCTGGTGATGGGTTTTGCGATGCTCCTGGGTGGCCTCAAGTTCAAAGAACAAGACTTTCAGCCCACCGCTGCCCGCCTCAATGCCTCGTCTATGAACTTGGCGGTAATTGCGATCCTAATTCCTACCGCCGTAGAGTACACCTCCGCTGGTATCGGCCAAGCCACTCTCCAAAACCTTTCCGTTGCTGTAGCCGTTGTGCTCATTTTGGTCTATGGCCTCACTTTATTGTTCTCGATGAAAACCCACTCCTATTTATATGATGTGGGGGTCGCAGAAATCGAAGAAGAAGGGGAAACAGAAGAAGAAGCTAAGGCAAAAGTTAACCTTTGGCTCTGGGTTGGGGTTCTACTGGTTGTTACCCTCGCCGTTGCCATTGAGTCGGAACTCCTAGTCGGTTCCCTCGAAGCAGCCACCGAAAGCCTTGGCCTCAGTCCTCTCTTTACAGGGGTGATCCTCCTGCCCATCATCGGTAATGCCGCAGAACATGCCACCGCTGTTACCGTTGCCCTCAAAAATAAAATGGATCTGTCTGTGTCCGTTGCCGTTGGCTCTAGTTTACAAATTGCCCTCTTCGTCGCCCCGGTCTTAGTGATTGCTGGTTGGATCATTGGTCAACCGATGGATCTTGACTTTAATCCCTTTGAGCTGGTGGCCGTGGCCGTGGCTGTACTGATTGCCAACTCCATTAGTTCTGACGGCAACTCCAACTGGTTAGAAGGAAGCTTGCTGCTAGCGACCTATACAGTGCTTGGGTTGGCCTTTTTCTTCCATCCTGCCGTGCCTGGATTGGCCTAGGCCGAGATATTCAACACAATCAAGCTGCTAATTTTTTTGGGCGAACCTTGGTTCGTCTTTATTTTTTTAATTGTCATAGATAATGCTGATCTAACCGGGAAATCTTCATTGCTCTTCCCGATTTTAAGTTTGCTGCATTAGCATAGGTATAGTGGCTGTCGTGCAAGTTATTGATGGGGGCAGTCCCAATTTACTAATTATCTGAAGCCTTTCATGTCAAACTCTAAACCCTTTGTACTCGGTGCAACAGCTCTAGTGTTAACCACTGTGGCGGTTACAGGGGCAGGGCTGCACTACTCTAAAAGTCAAGCCTACCTCAAAGACAGCCCAAAGGAAATTGTGGACGAGGTTTGGTATGTCATCAACAAAGAATACGTTGATGCGACCTTTAACCAAAATGACTGGCGTCAGGTGCGGCAAGAGTTTCTCAGCAAAGACTATGCCAACACAGACGAAGCCTACGATGCAATTCGGGAAATGTTAGATCTCCTGGGAGATCCTTACACCCGGTTTATGCCCCCCCAAGATTTTGAAAATTTACAGGTTGATACGTCCGGTGAGTTGACCGGGGTCGGCATTCAGATCGCCAAGGATAAAGATACAGAAGAGGTGGTCGTGATTGCGCCCATTGAAGAGACGCCAGCCTTTGAAGCGGGCATTATGGCCCAAGATGTGATCGTTGCTGTGGATGAGCAGCCCACCGAAGGGATGGAACTCAACGATGTGGTGAATTTGATCCGGGGTCAACGGGGTACGGAGGTCACCCTCACTATTCGCCGAGATGAGCGAGTATTAGAATTTCCCATTGTCCGGGAAGTGATTCAAATTCATCCGGTAAAGGCACGGATTAATGAGAGTCCCATTGGGGATGTGGGCTATATTCGCTTGACACAATTTAGTGCCCAGGCAACGGCAGAGATGCGCGAGGCGATCACCGATCTAGAATCCCAAAATGTCGATGGCTATGTTTTAGATCTGCGTTCCAATCCTGGGGGACTGCTCTACGCCAGCATTGACATCGCCCAAATGTGGCTTGATGGTGGTGGGATTGTTTCGACGGTAAACCGTGTCGGGGAAGTGGATCGCCAGGAAGCCGGTAACCGCGCCCTAACAGATAAACCCCTGATCGTTTTAGTGGATGGAGGGTCTGCCAGTGCCAGCGAAATCCTTTCCGGCGCGCTCCAGGACAATCAACGGGCGGTACTTGTAGGGACGCAAACCTTCGGTAAGGGCCTAGTCCAGTCTGTCCGTCGCCTGGGAGATGATTCTGGGGTTGCCGTGACGGTCGCCAAATATTTGACCCCCTCTGGTCGGGATATCAATAAAGAAGGCATTGCGCCGGACTTTACCGTGGAACTTGATGAAGCTGACCAAGAAACATTGCAAGAAGATCGCACAAAAATTGGTACAATGGCTGACCCGCAATATGCCAAGGCGATCCAACTGCTCGATGAACAGCTCCGCACTGGGACAATTGTGATCCCCGAAAAACAGGCCAGCACTGAGCGACCGAGCCGCCCCGCCCAGGATAGCTAAACTCCCCAGTCCTCGGTGTCAGCGATCGCCCTTTAAAAGGCCGTTACAAATCTTGTTGCGGTGGCGATCGCCCCCCGGATCCCAGGCCCAACTTCCCTGGATTTACGGCCTTAAGATTTGCTTAAGATTTTTTTAAAAATAAAGTTGCGCACCAGATATGGAGTGGAGTATGCTTAGTTACCCTACATCTAGCGTCTGAGGTGCAACCCATGGATCATGTTCAAGAATGGCAGCAAAGCTGTGTTGATCCTGAACTCATCCAACTGAATGTTATTTCCCTAGAGGGCGATCGCCCTTTGGACTATTTGCTCTATTCAGAGGCGTTGCCCCGACGAAATGATGGTCGTTTGGGGGACAGTTACCTCCAGCGCTATCAACACACCGAGGCCGGGGGCTGGTGGTGTTCTGGCGTCGATATTTTGACGGGAAAGGCTGACCTTTGGGGCTGTTTCAAACCGGAACAACCCCGTGTCAATCCAGAAAAAGGCAAACCCATCAAGTACGAACACCCTCCAAAAACGAGTACGGGCCTGTTTGCGTTACGCCTACCGCCCCATGTGTGGGAACGGGTTGCCCGCCGCCATCAACTAGAATTTAGCCAAGACGATTGGGACGATACCCAGCCCGATGGGGGCTTTTGGCAATGGCTAAAGGAACATCCCCAAATTCCCCTGATTATTACTGAAGGGGCAAAAAAAGCAGGCTCCCTCCTCAGTGCCGGCTACGGGGCGATCGCCTTACCGGGTATTTATGGCGCGATCCGGACACCCAAGGATGAATTTGGCCACCGCATCGGCCAATCTCGACTGATTCCCCAACTGAAAAAACTGATTCACGGGCAGCGCACCATTTACATTGCCTTTGACCAGGACGAAAAACCAACCACCATCCGGGCCGTGCGCAGTGCCATCCGAAAAACAGGTTATCTACTCAAACAAGCCGGTTGCCCCGTCAAGGTGATCACCTGGGATCGTCGTGCCGGGAAAGGGGTGGATGATCTCATTGCGAACCAAGGCCAGGCCGCCTTTGAAGCCGCCTTTCAAAACGCCCCCAGCCTCGATCTCTGGAAAGCCCAAGACCTTGAACAACTCACCTATCCCCGTCACCAAACCCTCCACCAGCGGTATCTCCCGGAGCAGTTGACAATTCCCCCAGCAGCCAAGTTAATTGCGCTCAAATCTCCCAAAGGAACTGGTAAAACCCGTTGGCTAGAATCAGTTGTTGCGGGGGCGATCGCCCGCCAACAGCCCGTCCTTGTGATTGGGCACCGCATTCGTCTCGTCGAAGAACTCTGTCAGCGGTTTGGCCTCGACTACATCCGTGATTTACCCAAGGGCAAAGATCGATCCAAGGAACCCAACCTAAAAATTAATGGCTATGGCCTCTGCATTGATTCTCTGCATGGCAAATCCCAGGCCCGTTTCAATCCCCATCACTGGGGCGATGCCCTGATTATTTTTGACGAAGTAGAACAAGTGCTATGGCACGGGTTAAATTCCAGCACCTGTCGCGATAACCGGGTCAATATTCTCCAGAGCCTCAAGCACCTGCTGCAAAATGTTTTTGTCGGCGAAGGTCAAATTTACATCAGTGATGCCGACTTGAGCGATGTCTCCATTGACTATCTCCTGACCTTGGGAGGCCAAAAGCTCCAGCCCTATCTCATTGAAAATACTTGGCAAGCGGATACCACCACCCACTACACCCTCAATCACTATCCCGATGGCACACCGAAACGGCTAGTCAAGGACTTGGTGCAACATATCCAAGGGGGCGGGCGGCCTTTTATCTGTCTATCTGCCCAAAAACTCAAGAGCCAATGGAGCACCTCGACCCTCGAAATTTACCTCAAAAATCAGTTTCCTGACCGCAAAATTCTCCGCCTTGATGCGGAATCCCTGGCGGATCCTGAACATCCTGCCTACGGTGCCATGGGCCAAATTAACCAAACCCTCGCCCAGTATGATGTGGTTTTAGCGAGTCCAGCTGTGGAAACGGGGATTAGTCTCGATTTGCAGGGACATTTCACCTCGGTGTGGGCGATCGCCCAGGGGGTACAAACGGTTAATTCCATCTGCCAGGCCCTGAGTCGAGTGCGTGAAAATATTCCGCGTCATCTCTGGGTGGCCAAATATGGCTTTAACACCGTCGGCAATGGGGCCACTTCCATTCCGGCACTACTCACCTCCAGTCAAAGGCTCACCCAAACGAATATCCGTCTGCTGCAACAGTCTGACTTTATCGCCCTTGATGATTTAGACACTGCTTTTCAGGCCGAATCCCTCTTATGTTGGGCCAAATTTGCCGTGCGGATTAATGCGGGCATGGTGAACTACCGCGAGGCCGTGCTTGCTCATCTTCAGCGGGAAGGACATCAATTGTCAGCGGTGCCAAAACACCGTAAAACAACAGCCACTCAAAGCCAACCCGATAATCAATTGGCCACGGCGATTAATTCCATTCGCGATACCAATTACCAAGCAGAATGTTTGGCGATCGCCCAGGCAACCCCCTTGAGTACCAAAGACTACCAACGCCTGAAAAAGAAACTCCTGAAAAGCCCCTCTGAACGACAACAACTCCGCAAATATGAACTCCAGAAACGCTACAATCTCCCCGTCACCGCTTCCCTAGTGGCCAAAGATGACGACCACTGGTACCAAAAGCTGCGGCGTCACTATTTCCTGACCCTGGGTCGCCCTTACCTGGCGGATCGAGATGCCCTCATCGCCACTCACCTGATGCAACAGGGCGGCGGGCAAATTTTCCAGCCTGATTTTAACCACTCCCAAATGGGGGCAATCATCGGCACCATGGAAATTTTAGGGATCACCACCCTCCTCGCCCAGGCAAATCGACCGCTCCACAACCTCGATCCAGAGATGCAACGACTCGCGGCGATCGCCTTAGAAAATCGAGATGCCATCAAGACCACCGTTGGCATCGGCCTCGCGAAAAATTCTACCCCGATCATGATTCTGCGCCGCTTCCTCGAACTACTCGGCCTCGAACTGAAATACCTCAAGATCACCACCATCCAGAAAAAACGCACCCGTATTTACCAAATCAGTCAGCCCCAGGATCAACGCCAAACGGTCTTCCAACATTGGCTACAAACCGACCAAAATTGCCCAGGCACCTCAGCTTTCTGGCAAGAAGACTGCCAAAAATACCTGGCTAAACTTCAGGAAACTCGGCACCAAACGGAATCAAACTATGTCCAACTGACGTTTGAGTTACCGACCCCAGAGGCGTCCTAATCTGCGGTGAAAAATAAAAAAAAGGGGCTATTTTACCCAAGCCCCTGATGTTCAAAAATTATGCAATCCGAGGGTCACTAGGATTTAGCTTCGAGACCCAAGGGACAGCCGACCCCTGTACCACCGAGGCCACAGTAGCCCCCTGGATTTTTTGCGAGATACTGCTGATGGTATTCTTCCGCGTAATAAAATTCCGGTGCCTCCAAAATTTCCGTTGTGATCGCGCCATAACCCTTGGTCTTTAAAGCATCTTGGTAGGCCTCTTGGGATGCCTGGGCCAATTCTTTTTGGGCCTCGGAGTAGGTGTAAATACCAGAACGGTACTGGGTGCCTACATCGTTACCTTGGCGCATGCCTTGGGTGGGATTATGGCTTTCCCAAAAAACCTTGAGGAGAGTCTCGTAGGACACTTGCTTAGGATCATAGGCAACAAGAACCACCTCATTGTGGCCCGTCATCCCAGAGCAGACTTCCTGATAGGTCGGATTGGGGGTGTGGCCAGCCGCATAGCCTACCGCTGTACTAAAAACGCCGGGGGTTTGCCAAAATTTGCGCTCTGCCCCCCAAAAACAGCCCAGACCAAACATCGCAAGTTCGATCCCTGCGGGGAAGGGGGGAGCAATGGGATTGCCATTGACGAAATGCTGATCGGGGATAGGCATTGTTTGGGTACGACCGGGTAAAGCCTCCTGGGGCGTAGGCATCTGGGTCTTTTTACCGAGCAAACCAAAAAACATAGGACTTAATTTTTAACCATGGTGACTGCCTTGATTGTAGACAAAAAGATCTGGCGGATGGGGCGGCCTTTTTCTCTGCATGGGGGGAGGGGGCGATCGCTTTCTGATAAAATTCTATAGAATCTTAAAAAAACGTTACTTAACCGGAATTTAAATGAATTTACTGGTGGTCGGTGCTACTGGCACATTAGGCAGGCAAGTCGCGCGACGGGCATTGGATGAAGGACATCAAGTCCGTTGTCTCGTCCGGAATCCCCGTAAAGCTTCCTTTCTCAAGGAGTGGGGCGCAGAATTAATCGGCGGAAATTTATGCCAGCCCGAGTCTTTGCTCCCAGCCCTAGAAGGGGTTGATGCTGTCATTGATGCTGCCACGGCCCGGGCAACAGATTCTATTGGTGTTAAGGAAGTTGACTGGGAAGGACAAGTAAACCTGATCCAAGCCGCCAAGGAAGCTGGGGTCGAGCGATTTATTTTCTTTTCAATTCTTAATGCAGAGCAGCACCGTGATGTGCCTTTGATGGATGCAAAATATTGCGTCGAGGAATATCTCAAGGAAGCGGGCATGAATTATACAATCCTGCGCTTGAGTGGGTTTATGCAGGGGTTGATTGCCCAATATGCGATTCCCATTCTCGAAAATCAAGCGGTTTGGATCACTGGGGAGAGTTCGCCGATCGCCTATATGAACACCCAGGATATTGCGAAGTTTGCGGTGCAGGCGGTGAAAATTCCGGCCACGGAAAAACAAACATTTCCAGTGGTGGGCACCCGGGCTTGGAAAGGGGAAGAAATTATCGCCATTTGTGAGCGTTATTCTGGCCAAACTGCCAGTATCGCTCGACTATCCCTGGGTTTTCTGCGGTTAATGCGCCGGGTCAGCCGCTTTTTCCAATGGGGGCAAAATGCGTCGGATCGCTTGGCTTTTGCAGAAGTGATGGCCACAGGTAAGCCTTTGGACGCGCCGATGGAAGATGTTTACAAAACCTTTGGGCTTGATCCCGCCGAAACAACGACCCTCGAAAGTTATTTACAGGAATACTTCAGCCGCATTATGCAAAAGCTGAAGGAAATTGACTACGAGAAAAATAAGGGCAAAAAGAAAACGGGAAGAAAAAGCCGAATATTCGGACACCGTTTTAGGGACGTTTTACTACAGTTGTGTTCCCCTGGAGTGAGGCCTGGGGGGATGCTGCTGAAGAATTAAAAACTTGACGTTTCATTGGTGGCGATCGCCAACCGTATAGGTATTAAGGGAAACGGTTTGAGTGATACCCTATTGTTTATATCCTTAAGTTTGTAGGACACTTCTACTTGTGCCCAAAGCCGGCATTATCTATAACGACATCAAACCCATTGCCTGCCAAGTCGCTCAGGAATTAGCCAAAACCTTGAGGAATAAAGGGTGGGAAGTGTTTACGGTCACTGGATTTGGCGGTCTACTTGGCTATGCAGAATGTCCGCCAACCCAGGAAACGGGCCACCAACAGCCCGTGTGTCACACCAAAATTGAGCAATTGGTGCCCCCCAACTTTGATGAAAATATGCAGTTTGCCGTGGTTCTGGGGAGAGATGGCACAGTCTTGTCAGCCGCACGCCAAGTTGCTCCAAAGGGAATCCCGCTGCTAACGGTCAATACGGGACACCTCGGATTTTTAACGGAAATGTATCTCCAGCACCTCGATGAGGCGATCGCCCAGCTTTTAGCCGGAGAATACGAAATCGAAGACCGTTCGATGATCACCGTGCAGCTTTTCCGCGACGGGGAACTCCTTTGGGAAGCCCTCAGTCTCAATGAAATGGTGCTCCACCGGGAACCCCTAGCCGGAATGTGCCACTTTGAAATCCAGATTGGTCGCCATGCCCCCCGTTGATATTGCCGCCGATGGCATCATGATTTCGACGCCCACCGGTTCCACAGCCTATTCCCTCAGTGCGGGTGGCCCCGTCGTTACCCCCGATGTGCCCGTTTTCCAGCTCGCCCCCATTTGTCCCCATTCCCTCGCGTCCCGGGCCCTCGTCTTTTCGGACACAGAACCGGTAAATATTTTTCCGGCAACGTCCCACCGCTTGGTGATGGTCGTCGATGGTAACGGTGGGGCCTATGTCTTGCCGGAGGATCAAGTCCATTTAGAGCGATCGCCTTACAATGCCCGCTTTGTACGCCTCCACCGACCCGAATTTTTCCGAATCCTCCGGGAGAAGCTGGGCTGGGGACTCCCCCATGTGGCAAAACCCACATCCCGCAAAGTTCTTTAGGGAAATGGCATCAGAAGCAAAGATTCATGAAAATTTGTCTTTCCCTAAATTGAGCCTTTCTAGAATCAAAAAGATTACCCCTTGAGCTTTTTTATTTAGCCACATTTATTTTTCTTTGTTCGGAAGATTTCGATAGCTTGATATGCCCCAAAGCCAATATGCCGCCGATGGTTTAGCCTATGTTCTCCTCGTTGGGACGGATCAAGAGTTTACACAACGGGCCACCCTAGATCTTGCCGATCTCGGCTATCAAACCATTACCGTTGAAACGGTAGAACAAGCCCAACAACGCCTCCAACAGTTACCAGCAGGCATGGTAATTGTGGACTATCCCCTCCTGGGACAACGGGGGATCGACTTTTGTCGCAGTCTCCGCAAAGCACAATTTGTGCGGCCCATTTTATTTCTGGTGACCCAGGATCGTGTTGAGGAAAGGGTGATCTGCCTGGAAGCGGGTGCCGATGATTATGTACTGCAACCCTACCAACAGGAACGCTTTTTACGACTCCTCGAAATTTATCTCCAGCCCCAAACAGGCCAACGGGAGCAACTTTTTTTTGGGGATTTAATCTTAGATCTCAATACCCGTCAAGTGTGGCGATCGCCAGGCCAAAGTAGCGACTCTCCCCGTCCCATCGAACTAACGGTCAAAGAATTTGAACTGTTGAAATATTTGATGTCCCATCCCCAACAGGTCTTAACGCGGGAGCAAATCCTGGAAAATGTCTGGGGGAATGAATTTCAAGGGGAATCTAACGTGATTGAAGTCTATATTCGTTATTTACGCCTTAAAATTGAAGCAAAAGGCCAGAAACGCCTAATTCAAACTGTGCGGGGAGTCGGTTATGTCCTCAAAAAAGATCCCTAGGTTTTAAAATGCCTGGCAACTGCCTCCCTTCGATCTCCACCATTTAACGAAGCACCATGTCTTTTACTTCCCGTCTTTGTCTGGCTCTCTGTGGCACCGTCTTGGTTGGGTGTGTCCCATTTCCGGTTGATGATTCTGGCCTCAGTACGCCTCCCAGTGAGACCCCGGTGAGCCAATCCGCCCCCAGACCCCAGGGGCAAATGCTCCCGATTACGGCAACAGCCAAGATCGTCGGATCGGAGCAACGGTTTGGGTTAGAGGTGGCAGAAACCGCAGAACAACAGCGCTTAGGGTTGATGTACCGGGAGTTTTTACCGGACAATCGAGGGATGTTATTTGAGTTTGAACCCGCCCGCCCAGTCAGTTTTTGGATGAAAAATTGCTTGATTAATCTGGATATGATTTTCCTGCGGGAAGGTGTGGTGCAGACGATCGCCCATGATGTCCCCCCCTGTGAAAGTGATCCTTGTCCCACCTATGGGCCACCAGCGACCGTCAATATTGACCAAGTGATTGAAATTCGGGGCGGTTTAGCGAAGGAAATTAATCTGCAAGCCGGCGATCGCATCGAGGTCACTAAGACCACAAATAATTAAATCCCCATCGTGAAGTTGTGTGCATTGATCTGTTGAGAATTGGATGAACTACAGCCCCCGGATCCAAGATATTCCCGCTAGCGAACGGCCACGCGAGCGCCTGGTGGCAGTGGGGGCCAAATATTTATCCAATGCCGAATTAATTGCCATCTTGATCAGCACTGGCGATCGCCATCGCAACCTCTCCGCCGTCGGCCTTGCCCAATTTATTTTGCAAACCTGCAGCCAGGGTAAGCGGGATCCCTTTGATGTGTTGCGCCACACGACCCCCCAGGAACTGACCAGCATCCCTGGAGTGGGCCTTGCCAAAGCTGCCCAGATCCTCGCCGGGATCGAACTCGGCAAACGAATTTTCCAGGCGAAACCCAGCGAAAAAATCATCGTTGATAGTCCCGAAGCAGCGGCGATCGCCCTCAGCAACGATCTCATGTGGCAAGACCAAGAACGCTTTGCCGTCCTCTGCCTCGATGTGAAAAATACCCTGATCGCCACGAGGGTTGTCACCATTGGTTTGGCCACCGAAACCCTAGCCCACCCCAGGGAAATTTTCCGCGAAGTCATCAAACATGGAGCTACTCGTTTGATCATCGCCCACAATCATCCTTCCGGTAATGTCGATCCCAGCCCCGAAGATTTACAACTCACCGAACGCTTACTACAATCCGCCCAAATTCTCGGCATTCCCCTCCTTGATCACCTGATCCTTGGCCGTGATAACTTCGGCAGCCTACGCCAAAAAACAGCCCTCTGGGACTCTTACCCTCAACCAGAATAAGAAATATTTTTCGATAAATTTTTCCAATAAAAATTGTTTCAACTCAAAACAATAATGTATAGAATCTGTCGACTTTATAGGTCTTTTGGTGACATTTATTTCCGTATTTTCTTCCATTGATCTTGGTCACAACGATAAACTGAAAATTGGAAAAATATGGCCTAAAGCCTTGATAAACCGAGATAATCACTGTTTTAAAAAAGGCAAA
This sequence comes from Picosynechococcus sp. NKBG042902, assembly GCF_963864045.1. Taxonomy (NCBI): domain Bacteria; kingdom Bacillati; phylum Cyanobacteriota; class Cyanophyceae; order Chroococcales; family Geminocystaceae; genus Picosynechococcus; species Picosynechococcus sp. NKBG042902. Next base: position 29,879 of record NZ_CAWLTV010000076.1, read on the forward strand.
ACCACCATAGTGAAGTCTTAAATCAACCTTAAACCGTCACGAACTCACAATAATTTGAAGAACTTTTCACAGATCCTTGATCGATATTTAAGAAACACGACAAATAATGACCGAATTCTGAGCAAGATCAGACCCACACGCTAACGTAAAAGAAAAGAAGACCTCACACGCTTAGAAAAACAACTCAACACTCAATATGACTAAACGAACCTTTGGCGTCATCGGCCTCGCGGTAATGGGCGAAAACCTAGCCCTCAACGTTGAACGTAATGGCTTCCCGATTGCCGTGTACAACCGCACCGCCAGCAAAACAGAAGAATTTATGGCGACCCGCGCCGTCGGCAAGGACATCAAAGCCGCCTATAGCCTCGAAGAATTTGTCCAACTCCTCGAACGTCCCCGCAAAATTTTGGTGATGGTTAAAGCCGGGGCTCCCGTTGACTATGTAATCAATGACCTCAAACCGCTTCTAGAAGAAGGCGACATGATCATCGATGGCGGTAATTCCCTCTATGAAGACACTGAACGTCGCACCAAGGATCTTGAAGCCACGGGCTTAGGTTTTGTCGGCATGGGAGTCAGTGGTGGCGAAGAAGGTGCCCTCAACGGCCCCAGTCTGATGCCCGGTGGGACAGAAGCCGCTTACAGGGAGCTCGAACCGATCCTGACAAAAGTTGCCGCCCAGGTAAACGATGGCCCTTGCGTTACCTTTATTGGGCCAGGTGGTGCGGGTCACTACGTCAAAATGGTGCACAATGGCATTGAGTACGGTGATATGCAGCTGATCGCCGAAGCCTACGATCTCTTAGCAAACGCCGCAAAGCTAAACCATACGGAACTCCATGAGGTCTTTACGGAATGGAATCAAACCGATGAGCTCAATTCTTTCTTAATTGAGATTACCGCTGATATTTTCAAAAAAATTGACCCCGAAACCAATCAGCCTCTGGTAGAACTGATCCTCGACAGTGCAGGACAAAAGGGTACCGGACGCTGGACAGTGGTGAGTTCCCTGGAGTTGGGCGTGCCAATTCCGACGATCTATGCTGCCGTGAATGCAAGGGTGATGTCAGCCTATAAAGATGAACGGAAAGCCGCATCCTTGGAGTTACCCTCACCGGAGCGCGTTTATCGGGGTGATATTAAAACCTTTATTAACCAAGTACGGGATGCGTTGTATTGCTCGAAGATGTGTTCCTATGCCCAAGGAATGGCCCTGCTGGGTAAAGCTTCGGCGGAGTATGGCTACAACCTAGACCTCGGTGAAACGGCGCGGATCTGGAAGGGGGGCTGTATCATTCGGGCAGGCTTCCTCGACAAGATTAAGGCGGCCTATGTGGAAAATCCAAATCTGCCGAATTTGTTACTGGCGCCGGAATTTAAACAGTCAATTATCGATCGCCAAACTGCGTGGCGGACAGTTATTTTGGCGGCAAATGAATTGGGGATTGCAGTACCAGCTTTTAGCGCCTCGTTAGATTATTTTGATAGCTATCGTCGGGCGCGTTTACCCCAAAATCTGACCCAAGCCCAGCGGGATTACTTTGGGGCCCACACCTACGAACGAACCGATAAATCCCGGGGTGAGTTTTTCCATACGGCCTGGGCAGAGTAAGTCCTGTATTGGGCCAACAGATTCAATGAGCGGCTATTCATTCAAATGATATAGATATTTTCCGCAAAACATTCTCCCTTCTATCGACTGCGGTGGAAGGGTTTTTGTTGTTTTAATAGAAAAAGTTTCAATGGATAGCACTCGACATGGTAGCGACGGCATCACAATTAATTTCCCAAGCTCAGGCCTTTGACTGGATTGAAAAAATTATTCGGGCGGCAGCATCGGACGGGGTAACGGTGGCGATCGCCGAACGGGAATCTACCCTAGGCCGATTTGGGGAGAACCAAATTCGACAAAATTTGCAGAAAAATCAGTTTGAAATAACAATTACAAGTTCTTTCGGCTCCCGTAGTGCCAGTGTCACCACCGTTGAACAAGACTGGGAGCAGATCCAGGTGGCGTTACAGCGGAGTGAAGATTTAGCGAGGCTGGCCCCAGAGGATCCTGAATGGGTACCGCTTTTAGCGAAACAAGTGTACGCAGCGCGGACGGCAAAATTTGATGCCGCAACGTTGCAGCGATCGCCTTTACAGCGGGGAGAATTAATTCAGCAGGTATGCCAGTGGAGCGAGGCAGCCGGGGTAAACGGGTCAGGAATTTTAAGTACCAGTGCTAAGGTGTATGCCCTGGGGAATTCGGTGGGCTTACGGGCAGGTGATCGCCAAACCCAGGCAGAATTTAGCTACACGGCCAAAATTGGCAATGGCTCCAGTTGGCAGAGTCGCACAGCCTGGGGGATTGATGAGTTGCCCATCGAGCAAATGGTACTGACCACCATGGAGCGGGCAAAGCGATCACAAAATCCCCGTCGGGTTGAACCCGGTACTTACCCAGTGGTTCTGGGAGCCGGAGCAGTTGCCAATCTGATCCCCCGCTTAGTTTGGTATATGTCGGCACGGGCTGCCGCCGAGGGACGTAGTTATTTTGCCAAACATCCCCTCGGTGAACAGCTTTTTAGTCCATTGGTGAATCTATACCGTGATCCGACCCATCCCCTGTTACAAACCGGAGCCTTTGATAGTCAGGGTTTGCCCTGTAATCTATTGGCGATCGCCACTGAAGGGATTCCGAGAACCCTGAGCTATGACCGTTACTGGGCGCAGCAAACCGGCCAGGAACCCACTGGGAGCCTTTTTCCCCTGGTGATGACGGGCAGTGACCAGACTGTCGCTGATTTAATTTCCCAGACAGAACGGGGAATTTTTATCAATCGTGCTTGGTATGTGCAGGCGGTGAATCCCCAAACCCTCGAATTTACAGGTATGACCCGCGACGGCACTTTTTGGATCGAAAACGGGAAACTTGCTTACCCGATCTGTAATCTACGTTTTAATCAATCTTTGCCCGATTTACTCCGGGATGTGGAGGCGATCGCCACCCCAGAACGCCACGGCAGCACCGTGGTTCCGGCCCTCAAGGTGAAAAGCTTTCACTTTAGCAGTGTTACCGACAGTATTTAGATTAAATACTTCAAAACTATTTTTAGATGGGCAGAGGGGGACTTGAACCCCCATGACCGAAGTCGCCACATTTTGAGTGTGGTGCGTCTACCAATTTCGCCATCCGCCCTTGGATGAACCTTCGTGATTATAAACTGAATCTCTGTTTTGAAGCAAGAGGGAATATTCCTGGGAACTCGCCCACCGCCAGATTTCCTGGGCGCGCACCACCGGCAGGGGATGGGTGAGTTGGGTGGTTTGAGTTTCCTGCAACAGTTGACCCAACTGATTTTGACTCAAATGTTCGTAGGTTTTGGCCTGTTCCATGAACGCATCCAGGTTCAACAACGGGGCCAAACTCGGCGAGCCTCCCGCTAATTTCATCAGCACCGACATCATAATTTTCGGATCCTGACTCACCAAAAAAGCGGCGCGATCGCAACTCAGTTCCGCACAACGTAACCAGGCCAACATCTGATTTTGCAGAGACTGGGAAAGCAGGCTTCCCCACACCGGGAGGGCATTGGTGGCCAGCATCAGCAGATTTGCCAGGGTTAGATAGACGCCATGTTCGCACTTGAGGTGCCCCAGTTCGTGGGCCATAACCGCCTGGAGTTCTGCTTCTGTGAGGATTTCGACCAGGGCCGTGTGGATCACCATAAAGGGTTTTTGGCCCCGCATGGCAAAGGTATAGGCATTGGGCACAGGATTTTGTTGGATGTAGAGATCCGGCGGCGTCAGATCCAGTACCTGGGCGGCTTCCTGGAGGAGGTGATGGAGGTGGGGCAGTTGGCGATCGCCCACCAAAATGCTCGACGCGAGATTATTGAACTGAAAAATCTGCTCTGCCGTTGACCCCAAAAAAGAGCGTACCAACAGATCCAAACCAGGGAGGCGGCGGAGGGCGGCAGTGGCTTCTTGATCTAGGGGATGGCGAAACTGATCTGCGGTTAGGCCGGTAAAATAATGCTTCACGCCAATAATCACCTCTACTGTTGTTTACTCAGACAGCCAGTTTTTCACCTTGGCCAACTCTTTCCAATCTGGTCTCCGCGTGAGGCCATCGTCAATATTTTCAAAAATATCTTGGCGCACCTCTTCACTGAAATCCATCACCTTTTGCACCAGTTCGATGTGCTTGCGTACCCCTTTACCCCCAGTACCAAGGAGCGCGAGGGCAAGATTTACATGGGCTTGGGGATTGCGGTGGTCAATTTTGACACTGCGTTGGGCGGCAGGGAGGGCGAGGTCTGCTTTCCCCCGGAGTAAATGTAACCAAGCCACACAGCTCCAGGCGGCGGCATTTTTCGGATCGAGCCGACAGATTTCGATAAATTCTGGCAGCAGGGCATCCGGGGACTCGCCGGCATCGTAACGCTTAAAACCAGCTTCAAACCGTTGTTCGATGGTTAATTCGGTCATAGTTGTCATTCGGGCTCATAAAAAACAGGCACCTTGCCGACCGCATGAGGGGCAAAGACGCGATTTTCTATTAAACCCCAAAAGATTTCCCACAACCACAGGTTTGGTTGGCATTGGGGTTGGTGAACTGGAACCCACCGCCAATCATTGCATTGCTGTAATCCAGGACGAGGCCATAGAGATAAAGCATGCTTTTGCGATCGCAGATGATCTTAAAACCGCCTTCGTAGTCAAATACTTCATCATGTTCGCTGACATTGTCGGGGCGATCAAAGTCCATCATGTAGGACATTCCCGAACATCCCCCCTGGCGCACACCCACCCGTAACCAGAGATCTTGGCCCTGTTGTTCGCGGAGCATCAGGACGTGCTTGAGGGCGGTTTCAGTGAGTTGGATGCCGGGGGCAGTAGTTGTTTGTGTCATGGCTGCTCGATGATTTCCACACAATCTATGGGCTGAACATGACCCTATTTTAACTGTTCTCTGGAAGCTCAGGCAGGGCAGTCGGGGCGATCGCCTGGGGAGAGCGGGGTAATTTTTCCACTTCCGGTAATGTTTCCAGGAGAAGACGCGGCGCTTGCATTCCCCCCGAAAGTCGTTTTAGAAGCTGGGGCCGGGGGTCATAGAGGAGGTAAATAAGTTCGTCTTCGGCCTTGAGATCCTCTAGCGATCGCACGATCATGAGGCTGGCTTGGCGACGGATGAGCAGGGGCAAAAATTTACCGGCATCAATGAGGGTTTGGAAGGGTAAAGTCTGGTTTTTATCCCTGGGGCCAATGGTTGTTTTTCCCAATTTGACCTGTTGGTCGAGGATATATTGATTCCAAACTTTGACAGAAAAGCCGCCCCCAAAGACCTGACTGATTTTGCCCTTGTTGGCGATCGCATTGTCCGGATCCCCCTGTTCAAAAAACGCCGCTACCCTCGGCGGATGAAACTCTTCCATGATCCGCTGGGCCAACACTAAATTGACCTCTCCGTTGGTGGTAAGGGCGACAAAGGCTCCCATGGAGCTAATGCCAATTTCCTCTAGCACATCTCCATCTAGGGCGCTGCTTTGGTACACTTCCAACTGCTCCGTGCGGGCCGCTTCACAGGCTTTGGGGTCTGTATCGATGATCACCACCGACTCCCCCTGCTGCTGAAACAGCTGGGCCAACAGGCGACTGAGGGGACTAGAACCAACGATCACCGCTCCCCGCGCCTCAATGGAGGTAATTTTTAACTGCCGCGCAATCCATTTGGCCGACAAGCCTTGGATAAATACCGTCATCAAAATTGTCAAAAAAACCAAGGCCTTAATGGAAGCCCCACCATTAAACCCTTTTTCCGTCAAAATAATCGCAAATAGAGAGGCGACCGAGGCCGAGACGATGCCCCGTGGTGCAACCCAAGCAACAAAAAATTTCTGCTTCCAATCTAGATCGCTATTGGCTGTACAAAGGGCAACGCTAATGGGGCGTACCACAAACATCAGCACCGCCACTGTAAAGAAACTCCCCCAACCCAAAGCAAAAATACTGGCAATGGACAAATCCGCCGCCAACAAAATAAACAAAACAGACACACAAAGAACCGTGAGCTGACTCTTAAACCGCCGTAGTAGCCGCTCTTCTGGGATGGAAAAGGCCCGGAGGACAATCCCTGCCACCACCGCTGTCATTAAGCCCGATTCTCCTCGCACCGACTGGGCAAAACCAAAGAGGCCCCAGATTCCCGCCAGCACCAACAAATTTTTTAAATCTTCAGACAGGAAGTTCGCTAGGCGCAAAAATTGACCCATGAGCCAGCCACCAGCGGCCCCAATAACTGCCCCGATCCCCAAACGGAGAGCCAAACCACTGGCCACTTCTCCCAGGCCCGCATCCACGTTCAAAATCGTATCGAGCACCACCACCGCCAGGATGGCCCCCACTGGGTCGATCAGTACGCCTTCTCCCTCCAGGAGGGTTGCCACCTTACGGTCAACGGCCACTTGTTTCAGGAGCGGCCCCACCACCGTCGGCCCTGTCACCACCACCAAAGAGGCATACAAAAAGGCGATCGCCCAGGGAAACTCAGCGAGATAATGGGCCGCAAGACCTCCCCCCACCAAAGTGATTAAAGTACCGATGGTGACGAGGTTACGGAGGCTCCCGGAAACTTCATTTAATTCTTTGAGTTTGAGATTTAACCCTCCCTCAAACAGGATGACGGCCACCGCTAGGGCGACCAAGACCTCCAGGCCGACGCCAAATTCACTCGGATGCAAGATCCCAAAGCCATCTCCCCCCAGGGCAATGCCAAAAATCAGGAGGAGCACAATGCTCGGAATCTTTAAAAACTCACCACACACCTGGGCACTAATGCCCGCAAAGACGGTGATGATAATTTGCAACGTAAGATCAAAAGAATCTGTCATGCGGACGTTCTAGCTTGCCCCGGAGGGATCTGCAGCAATGCCATAAAATTAATCAAAGTATAGCTTCTCCCCTAATTTGTCCCTAGGGCGATCGCCTTTCCCCGTGGTGACTGCTCCGGATCTATCGCCGCAAACGAAAAAGCTGACTTTGCACTTTATACCGCTGGCCAGATTCATAAATTAAAGAAAGTTTACGGATTATGTCATAATTTTTCATAATTACTTCCTTGGTTTGCTAGTCAAATACCCTCTGAACGATGAGCGATCGCCCCATAGAAAAAACCCTCGCCGAAAAGGCTCCCGCCAGTTACGAATGCCCCAGCTGCGGTTACATTTACACCCCTGCAAAGGGAGAAAGCCGTACCAACACGCCACCGGGCACCGCCTTTGAAGATCTGCCCCTCATTTGGAACTGTCCTGTTTGTAGCGTTGATCGCGCCCAATTTCGCAATATTGGTGCAGCGGATGCCCCCTCAGGTTTTGAAGAAAATCTGAAATATGGTTTTGGCGTGAATAATCTCAGCTCCAACCAAAAAAACCTACTCATTTTTGGGGCCATGGGCTTGGCAATCCTTTTCTTCCTGAGCCTTTATGGTCTGGACTAAAGACCCCCATAGCAAAGCCTTGTCTTAATTCCAAATTTTTACTTTTATTGCTTTTATATTGCGCTATGACTTCAGTTTTAGGTCTATTAAAACCCTTAAAAAAAGCCATTGCGGCGATCGCCGTTTTGGTATTGTGCATCGGCTGTGTCCAGGCACCGACCATTAGCGAAAATCCCTGGCAAGAAATCGACTTAAATACCGATTCGACCTTTGCCAACATTGCTTTTACTGACGACCTCCAACATGGCTGGCTTGTCGGTACCAAAGAAACCCTCTTTGAAACTACCGATGGCGGCAAAACCTGGGCCGAGCGAGTTATTGATCTTGGTGACGAAAAAGAAAGTTTTACCGGTGTTAGCTTCTCTGGCCAAGAAGGCTGGATTACCGGACGGCCTTCGATCCTGCTCCACACCGACGATGGTGGTGAGCACTGGAGTCGCATCGCCCTCAGCAGTCAATTACCCGGTGCCCCCTACAACATCACCGCCCTAGGGCCAAACACCGCCGAAATGGTCACCGACCTTGGGGCCATTTACAAAACCACCGACGGTGGCAAAAACTGGAAAGCCCTTGTCGAAGGTGCCGTTGGCGTTGCCCGCACCATTGAACGCTCTGCTGATGGTAAGTATGTGGCCGTTTCTGCCCGGGGTAATTTTTATTCCACTTGGTCGCCTGGGGACACAGAATGGACGCCCCATAACCGGAATTCTTCCCGTCGCCTCCAGAGCATGGGCTTTAATGGCGAAGATAAGCTCTGGTTGTTAGCCCGTGGGGGAGTTGTGCAATTTAGCGACGATACAAATCCAGACAATGCAGAAGCCTGGAGCGAACCGGTGACACCGCAGTATCGCAACAGTGTTGGTTTGTTGCACATTGGCTATCGTACCCCCGCAGAACTATGGGCCGTCGGTGGTAGTGGCAGTGTTGTTGTGAGTAAAGATGGTGGCGACACTTGGTTCCGGGACGCTGCCCTAGAAGAGATCCCGACAAACTTTTACCGGGTCGTTTTCTTAAATGAGAATAAAGGCTTCATCCTTGGGCAACAGGGGGTGATTTTACGGTACGATACATCCACGGAAGCGGCCTAAGGGCAACCCATTCTATTGTGGGAGTGTCTGTTAATTCCGTATGATATAGGCTAATTTGTTTAATAAGTTTTTTTTCATTAACAATTGAGAGGAGAATAGTCGCATGGCAGGTTCTACCGGAGAACGCCCGTTTTCTGACATTGTGACCAGTATTCGCTACTGGGTTATTCACAGCATCACCATTCCGATGTTATTTATTGCTGGCTGGCTCTTTGTGAGCACTGGCTTGGCTTACGATACTTTCGGGACACCCCGTCCTGACCAATACTTTACTGAAACTCGTCAAGAGATTCCCATTGTGACTGATCGTTACAAAGCGATTGATCAGATCAATGAGTTTAACAATTAAGTAACGCGCGTTTTTCTTTGCTGTATTCACTAAAAGGTTTTGTATTATGACAAGCGGTCCTAACCAACCTGTTTCTTATCCGATTTTTACCGTCCGTTGGTTGGCGGTGCACACCCTGGCTGTACCCTCGGTTTTCTTCCTAGGGGCGATCGCCGCTATGCAGTTTATTCAACGTTAGGAGCTTCCGATGGAAAGAAATCAAAATCCCAACAGACAGCCTGTGGAACTAAACCGGACTTCTTTGTATCTGGGTTTACTCCTGATTGCTGTGCTCGGTATTCTATTTTCCAGCTACTTCTTTAACTAAGCTGGCAGCCCTTTAATTTCAGCCCTTTAATTTATTTTTTTCGGAGGTTGTTCTCATGTCTGAAGGCGGAAAAATCCCACTTTGGATCGTTGCAGTTGTCGCTGGTATGGGCGTCATTGCGGTTGTCGGTATCTTTTTCTACGGTGCATATGCAGGGGTAGGCTCTGCGGTTTAGATGCACCATTTGCTCTAATTAATTGTTGAGACACCACCTACTCTAATCGAGGGGTGGTTTTGTTTTGGGAACTTCTAAGATGAAGGCAGGTCTGGGCAAGGCTGGGGATAGTCATTAAATTTGGATAGATATGCAAAAGCAGTTGCGAAATCTGAAGGTATGGGGCATTGCTGGCCTCCTGTGTTTGGGCTGGGGAACCAGTGAAAAGGCGATCGCCGCTGAAACCCTCCGGCTAAAATTAGGGCCACTTCAACAAACTTTACAATTGCGGGATTTAGAAATCTTTGCGGAAACGGGTCAAGTTCCCCAAAGCCTCCGACCCTACGGGATGTTTTTGGATGGTAATTTGCAGAAATTTCTCCAGCGACGCTTAGAAATTGAACCAGAGATGGCGGATCAGTTTTTTGATCAGTTGTGGCGATCGCCCACCGGAAAACAAATCCTGGCGCAAATTCAAACGGCTCTACCGGGAACTTCTGTCCAGGATCTCCAGGCGACGGTAAATCTGGTGTTGGGTCAGGGGGTCGAAATTAGTGCTCTGAATTTGTTGCAGGCTTACCCCAAGCAGGAGCTGACCATTGATCTCACGGCGGTGGCCAGCCTCTTGTTGCAACTCAATTTACCGAATATTCAGAATCAATTGCTTGCCCCCAGGGTAACTGACGCCCTCGAAAGTACGGAACCGCAGATTTTCCAACGCGCAAACCTGAACCCCACGGCCCCCGGCTCCCAAACGGTGCGGCGTCAAAGCTTAATTCTGCAAGATGAAAGGCGCGATCGCACGATTCCCATTGATATTTTTGATAGTCCTCAATCCCAGTCTCAGTTGGTGGTTTTGTCCCATGGATTTGCGGCAAATCGTCATTTTCTCGATTATTTGGCGGTGCATCTGGCTTCCCATGGTTATACTGTCGTCACCCTCGATCATCCGGGCAGTAATATTCAGTCACTGTTCAATCCGGGCTTAAATCTCGATACTTTGCTCCCGGCGACGGAATTTGTCGATCGGCCCAAGGATATTCAATTTGTGCTGGATCAACTGGAGCGCCTCAACCAGGATCAAACCCTCACAACCCGCTTTGCGACGGACAATGTGACGGTGATTGGTCATTCTTTCGGGGGCTATACAGCCTTGGCGATCGCCGGAGGAGTTGTCGATCCTATTGCTATCCGCGCCCACTGCCAGCGGGCAACCCCCTTAACCAGAGCACCAGGGGACTGGCTCCAATGTGCGGCGGCAAAACTGCCCTATGACCAGTTGAATTTGCGGGATGAGCGGGTCAAGCAGGCGATCGCCCTTAATCCCCTCAGCGATCAAATTTTTGGGGAGCAGGGTTTAGAAAAAATCAAAATTCCGACCTTGATTGTTGCCAGCACAAAAGACACTGTAACCCCAAGCTTGGCTCACCAGTTGAAACCATTCCAGCAGTTAGGCGGTGAAAAGTATCTCGTCGTCGCCGACGGCGCAACCCACATGAGCGTCACCGATGTCAGCAATCGCGACAGTGCCTTAGCCCAAAGTACCCTGGTGCCAGAGGTAATGGGCAACGCAGCGGAACCAGTCCGACAAATGGTGCGGGGGGTAAGCTTGAGCTTTTTGGCACGCCACCAAACTAGGGGGCAAAACTACCAACAGTTTCTCACGGGAGCCTATGTGCAATCCCTATCCCAGGGGGCGATCAAGCTGCGCCTCACGGAAACGATTTCTCCAGAATTAGAACGATTTCTCAGTCGCTTACCCCAGGCACCCAGTTCTACCGCAGCAACGACCCCGACCCAACAAGCTGCTTTTTTGAACATGGGGCGATCGCCAAACCCAAGCCCAAACCGCACCTATCCCCAAGGCGTTCTCACGGAAAGTCTCAAGCCATTAATGACGAACTTGGAAGCCGAAACCTTTCTCGCAATGAAGCCAGATAATTTTGATGTCTTGTATCAAAAACCCGGAAGAATTTCGGAGAAACGGTAAGATGAAAAAGTTCAATTTTCAGGCCACTTAAATAACAATGTCTCAGGCACCTCTGTTATCGAAATTTGGGACGCAAATGTCGCGTTTAACCGGCGTGCGGGCGATCATGAAAGACATCATCGATACCCTAAAAGCAGGGGCAGGCCAAGATTTTATTAACCTCAGTGCGGGCAATCCGGTGATTATCCCGGAAGTGGAACGGCTCTGGCGCGATTGCACCAATGATCTCCTCAATAGTCCGGAATATGGGGAAGTGGTTTGTCGCTATGGATCGTCCCAGGGTTATGAACCCCTGATTGAGGCGATCGCCACCGATTTTAACCAACGCTATGGCCTGAACTTAACGGGCGAAAATATTCTCATCACCCCCGGTTCCCAGTCCCTCTATTTCCTCGCGGCCAATGCCTTTGGTGGATATGATAATGTCGGCCAACTGAAATCGATCATTCTTCCCCTCAGCCCCGACTACACTGGCTATGGGGGCGTGAGTTTATACCCAGAGGCCATCCGCGCTTTTAAACCAAGCCTCGACATTGACCAGGCGAACCACCGCTTTAAATATCGCCCCGATTTTAGTCAGCTTAATATTGATGAAAATACCGGCTGTGTAATTTTCTCGCGCCCCTGTAATCCCACGGGAAATGTCCTCAGCGACGAAGAAGCCGAAAAGATTGCTGATCTGGCTGCCGTCCATGATGTGCCAGTATTTATTGATTCGGCCTATGCCCCTCCTTTCCCAGCCCTGAATTTCACGGAGATGAAACCCCTCTTTGGCGGTAACGTGATCCACTGCCTGAGCCTCTCTAAAGCGGGCTTGCCGGGAGAACGGGTAGGGATTGCCATTGGGGAACCGCGTTTTATCGGGGTTTTACAGGCTTTTCTCACCAATGCTTGCATTCATTCGTCGCGCTATGGTCAGGCGATCGCCGCCCGGGCGATTCAATCGGGAGCTTTGGCCAATATTGCTGAAACGGTGATCCGGCCCTATTACCAAAACAAAATCCAAATCCTGGAAGCGGCCTTAGATCGCACCATGCCCAAGGACGTGCCCTGGTACCTCCACCGGGGCGAAGGGGCGATTTTTGCTTGGTTGTGGTTTGATGAGTTGCCGATAACCGACTGGGAACTGTACCAAGAACTAAAAGCAGTGGGCGTGATTGCTGTGCCCGGCAGTCCCTTTTTTCCAGGCTTGCGCGAAGATTGGCCCCACAAACAACAATGTCTCCGCATTAGCTTGACAGCTACCGATAGTGAAATTGAAACCGCAATGGCCCGCCTCAGCGATGTGGTTAAGAACGTCTATCGTTCCTCGGTGAAATGAGCTACGACAACATTCTCAAGTTTTTATTGGAAACAGATCCCCATCCTTTTGTTCATTGGCTTCTGGGGGAATCAGCCCTTGAGAGTGTGAGCTTTCTTAATACGGAATTGAACCTTGAACCAATTCGGGCGGATGGGGTGTTTTTCTTGGAGGCTGCTGGCAAAATTCTCCATCTTGAATTTCAAACGGTGGCTACTTCTAACCCACCAATGCCCCTGCGGATGTTGGACTATTGGGTGAGGCTTTATCGGCGTTATCGCCTTGAGATTGAGCAAATCGTTATTTTTCTCAAGCCCACTACGATGCCCGAAGTGTTTCAGGATTATTTTCAACAACAACAGACCACTCATCGCTACCGGGTGATTCGGCTCTGGGAGCTAGAACCACAGCTCTTTTTTGAGTTGCCGAGTTTGTTGCCTTTGGCGGTTCTTGCAAAAACCCAGGCTCCCGAACAACTGTTGCAGCAAGTCAGTCAGCAATTGGATAGGATTGAAGACAGGACAGAACAATTAAATCTCAAGGCTGCAACGCAAATTTTAGCTGGGATTAAGTTTACAGATGCGATGATCGAGCAATTTTTCCAGGAGGAACTTATGCAGGAATCGGTGATCTATCAAAAAATTTTCAATCGGGGTATCGCCCAAGGGGTAGAGCAAGGCTTACAACAGGGACTTCAACAAGGTTTACAACAGGGATTACAGCAGGGGATTGAGGAGGGAGAATTCACATTACTCACAAAACTCTTATCCCGCCGTCTTGGTTTGTTAGATGCTGCTGTACTCAAACGTTTGCGCCAGTTGTCTCGGTTGCAGTTGGAGGCTCTGGGGGAAGCGTTATTGGATATGCAGTCCCGTGCTGATTTAGATCAATGGTTAGCGACCTATGGCAACGAAACCTAAGCAGTTAGCTTCCTGGAAAAACCTCGAAATTTTTGCCCTTTAATCACTCGCGTGAAAATAGCGGAAAACTTCCTCAGCAAGACGCGGCCCAATCCCTTTGACCTCAGCGATTTGTTCGGGTTTCGCTTCCCGGAGATAGTCGAGGGAGTGGAAATGGGCGAGGAGTTGTTTTTTGCGGTGGTGGCCTAAACCAGGGATGTCATCCAATTGCGATCGCCTGCTGGATTTGAGACGCTGTTGGCGATGGAAACTGACAGCAAAACGGTGGGCTTCATCCCGCACCCGGCGGAGAAGTTGAATGCCAGGCTGTTCCTTTTCACTTTTAAGGGGATTGGATTCGTAGGGCAGATAGACCTGCTCTTGTTTTTTGGCGAGGCTAATTACGTTTAATTTATCAGCGAGGTTCAGTTCCTCCAAAACTCCCATGACTGCGGATAATTGGCCTTTGCCGCCGTCAATCATGATCAAATCGGGGCAGTCTTTGTCCAAGCCTTTTTTAAAGCGCCGCCGCATAATTTCCGCCATGCTGGCAAAGTCATCGGAACGGCCAATGTGAATCTCAGGATTTTTAATTTTGTAGTGGCGATAGTCCTGTTTCGCAGGAATGCCGTCGATAAAAACCACTTGGGAGGCCACCGCATTCGACCCCTGAATGTGGGAAATGTCATAGCCTTCGATGCGTTTGGGCAGCTCTGGTAAATCTAAGAGACTCGCTAAATCTTCGAGAGCCGCTAAATTCTTGGTGACGGTGCGTTGGGTGCGGCTTAGTTCGTATTGGGCGTTGCGTTCTACCATCGCGATCAAATCCGCCTTCAGTTGCCGTTGGGGTTGGAGAATTTGCACTTTACTGCCCCGGCGATCGCCTAAAAATTGCCCTAACCATTCCTGATCCCGGAGGGGATACTGCACCAAAATTTCCGTTGGAATTTCTACCCCATCCACATTGGCATAGTGGGCTTCCAAAACGTGCTGGAGGATTTTGCCATATTCCACCGTTAAATCTGGCCCCAAATTCTCCGGCAGGGGCGTAAAAAAGCCTAATCTTCCCACCAGTCGTCCCGCCCGCACTTGAAAAAGTTGAATCGCACAGTGACGTTCATCGGCAGCCAAGGCGATCGCATCCCGGGACACCCGATCATCCGGTAAGCTCACCTTTTGATCGGCATTGAGCGCACCAATTGCCTTGATTTGGTCGCGGATTTGGGCCGCCTTCTCAAACTGCAAATTTTCGGCGGCTTGGGCCATCTGGGTCGTTAAAGTTTCAATTAGTTCACCACTGCGCCCCTGGAAGACCATCGCCACCTTTTGTACCGTCTGCCGATATTCCTGGGGAGAAACCAGCTGCTGACAAACCCCCGGACAGCGACCAATGTCATAGTTCAAACAGGGTCGATGTTTAAACAGCGGTTGTCGCCGTTGCCGCAACGGAAAAATCCGTTTCATTAAGCCCAGAGTATGCCGCAGTAACCTTGTGTCCACATAGGGACCATAGTAGCGATCACCCTTGTTCCCTAGATGGCGTTTGCGGGTAATAAAAAAACGCGGATAATCCTCCGACCAGGTGATACATACATAGGGATATTTCTTGTCATCCTTGAGCAGCACGTTGTAATAGGGCTGGTGCTGCTTAATCAGGTTTGCTTCGAGGGCGAGGGCTTCCGCTTCCGTATCCGTGACAATGAATTCAATGTCCGCCACCTGCTGCACCATCATTTCGATGCGGGGCGAATGCAAACGGGCATCACGAAAATAAGACCGCACCCGATTCCGCAGGGTTTTGGATTTGCCAATGTAGAGAATATCTCCCTGACGACTGTGCATAAAATAAACCCCAGGCTCCGTTGGAATTTCCCGGAGACGTTGTTGCAATCGCTCAGGATCTTGCAATAAAGGCACTGAATTCAAGGTAGCCATGGCCAAGACAAGACATTGTTGAAGGGAGTTTAGAAATTGTAAGCAATTTTCCATCAAGACAGCCCCGACACAAAAAAACGAGGCCTCCCTGGGAAGGTCTCGCCGTTAATTGTTTCCCAGTGAAATGGGCCGTTTACAGACTCGTGTTGGAGTTGATGGTTACGGTGCCATCGGGGGTAACAGTCACAACGCTTTCAATGGTGTAGTCAACGGAGCCGGGTCTACGCCCCTCGAAGGTGAACGTGTAGCTCCCATCGGCATTTAGTACATAGGGAGACTCATTGGGATTGCCGTGCATTGTCGGTTCAGCCCGGTAGTTATTCAAACCGCCATTTTCTTGTTCTGCAGCTTGGCGGGCGAGGTTCTTCGCCTGATTGAGATCAACAATAGTCGCGCCGGAATCTACGCTACTGTCACTGGTACGCACGTCGCCATTGTAAAGAATCTGGGTACTCCCATCCGTCAGCACCTTGACCTCTGTTTCGTAGGTGTAATCAAGGGATTCGGGACGACGGCCTTGGAAGGTAAAGGTATAGCTGCCGTCACCGTTGCTAACGTAGGGAGATTGCTCTGCTAGACCATGCATGGAGGGTTCAGCGCGATATTGACTCAAACCACCATTCTCCCGTTCAGCAGCTTGGCGGGCGAGGTTCTTCGCCTGGTTGAGGTCGAGGCTCGCCGCAGTGATATTGGTGCTGTTGAAATTATCAGAGCGAATTGGCCCGTTGTAATCAATGGTTGCGGTGCCATCGTCAGTGACTGTTACGACGGTTTCGTAGACATAATCCGTGGATGCCGGTTGCCGTCCCCGAAAGGTGAAAGTATAGCTGCCGTCGCCATTGTCCACATAGGGGGACGCCAAGGGATCACCATGCATGGAAGGTTCGGCCCGATATTGACTCAGGCCACCATTGGCATCCTCTGCGGCTTGGCGGGCGAGATTTTTGGCTTGGTTCAGGCCAAAGGCAAGGGTAAGATTTCCTTGGGCCAGGAGGGTCTGGGCTTGGTTGGGGGAGGGAGCAAGCAGGATGCCACCACTACTGAACAAACCAAGTAGCAGCATCGATCGTAAAGCAGTGATTTTCATAGTCAATAACCGAAAACTCCAAAGGGCGATCGCCTTGCCTTTCATGCTACCTAAAGAAGCGATCGCCGGGAAAAAAGTTTCCGTCAAGGGGGAAGCAAGGGGGATAATGGAAGAGTTTTCTTGCTTTCGGGAAAAAATGAGCCGATCTTTACCCCTCTCAGCCCATTATCACCAACGCACCAAATACGATCCCCAAACTCTCTCCAAGCGGGGCAAATCCCTAGACTGGTCCCAGCAGCCGAGTCCCTTCAAAGGCTACAAAATTGGCACCAGTTACGATCTCAAGCCCTATTTAGAACTTGACCGCAATGAGCCCCAGTGGGAAAACCTATCCTATTTACTATTGTTGAGCTATGGACTGACCGCTAAAATTCCAACCTTTGGGAGAGATTTTGTTTACCTGAGAACCGCTCCTTCAGCGGGAGGTCTGTATCCGGCAGAACTATATCTCATCTCCCGGGGTACTGAATTGCTCCCGGCGGGCCTTTATCACTACCAGCTTCAAACCCATACCTTGCTGCGCTTTTGGGATAACCATTGTTGGGTCAATCTCCAAGAAGCTTGCTTTCGCCATCCCGCCCTCGAAAAGACCCAATTAGCGCTGGTAACGACAGCAATTTTTTATCGCTCGGCTTGGCGCTATGAAGCCCGGGCTTACCGTCGCATTTTTCTAGATACGGGCCATTTGCTAGGCAATGTGAACTTGGCGGCCACAGCCCATGGATTTCGCCCCCATCTCATCGGTGGGTTTAGCGATCGCCTGATGAATCAACTCCTCTATCTTGATGGCGAAACAGAAGCCGTGACCAGCATTATGGCCCTCAATCCACAACCCCAAGCGACCAGTCACGGTAAAACCGCCCTACCTTCCCCGGTGGCCTTCAATTACCCTGATTTGGCAGAGGACGAGCTACTCAAAGCCCTCCATGAAGCTTCGATGATTCAGGCCAAGGCTTCGGTGCCCCCCCACCAACCGAATCTGTTGGAAGATAAATATAATTTTCCATTTTGCTTAAAGGTTTCCCTCGCAAATACTGATGCCGAAAATCGTTATCGTCAGCGCATTGACTGGGGCGAAGACCAGGAGGATTTAGAAGAAACCCTGTTAAAACGGCGCTCGACCCGGGCCTACACCGGGGAAGACCTCACCCTCGAAGAATTGCAACTGATACTCCACTTTACCTATCATCCTGAGGACTATGGAGAACAGGGTCTACTAGGCGATCCGGACTATTTTGACTTGAGTTTGATCGAGACCTTTGTGGCGGTTTCTGGGGTCGAGGGTTTAGAGGCAGGTTGCTATTACTATGCGCCTAAGGCCCAGGCACTGCGGCAAATACGCTTTAAAAATTTTCGCGAAGAGTTGCATTACCTTTGTTTAGGTCAAGATTTAGGTCGAGATGCGGCGGCCTTGGTCTTTCACACGGCAGATTTAGGGGCAGCAGTCAGTCGCTATGGCGATCGCGCCTATCGATACTTACACATGGATGCAGGCCAATTGGGACAACGTTTAAACCTTGCCGCAATCCAGCTAGACTTGGGGGTCAGTGGCATTGGAGGCTTCTTTGATGATCAAGTTAATGAGGTGCTCGGCATTCCCGATGATGAGGCGGTGCTCTATGTCACAACCCTCGGTGTACCAGAGCAAGGGTGACATACTCCCGACTCTGATGCTTACGCATACAGAGCGGGCTTCTCAAGATCGCTCTCGATCAATTTCCTGCTTCATCCGTCCTCCCTAGAATGTTGCCATTCTCCGTTATGGATACGTCCACAGGCAGTTTAGAGTCTCCTGATGCCCCACGGAGACTATGTACAAGGAACCAAAGTTCTGTACAACGCAACCAAATTGGTTTTACGCATCAGTGGCTTCAGACAGTATTGTCATTCTTCCTGATGCAACGCCCTACCAATTATCAAGGTTCAATACCGTTCCTAGAGTTTGCGCTGTTCACCACGCTACTAAGACGTGTTTGTTTGAGTCAATCTAGTCAGTGGTTAGCTGATACAGTCATTGTAGTACAAGGAGACTGCAACAATAGCAAGAAATAAAGTTTTTCGAGTTCGATTGACTCAGCAAGAATTGGACAAATTAGAGCGAAATCCAGAAGAACGGGGGAGTTCTAGCGCTGAACTGATTCGAGACCATATCAAAAGGCTACCGAATCTGGCTGCTTCGAGGGCATCGAACCCCACTCAGCAACCTTGAGGAGTCCATGTTGTTACTGAGCAGCTCGAGTGAGCGAGCCTCGCCGAACTCTTGCCGAAGTATTCCGGCGCTCATCGAAGCGATAGAGCGCGGGACTTATAGCCCCTCAAATTCCCCAACGGTTAAGATTGGGAAAAAAGGCGATCGCCTATGTTGAAAATTAACAACCTCACAAAAGCCTATGGCCAACGCCCGGTGCTCCAGGGCCTCGATTTGTGGATCGACACCGGGGAAATTTATGGCCTCCTGGGGCCGAACGGAGCCGGGAAAACCACAACCATTAATATCCTGTGTAATTTACTCCAGGCTGACGGTGGTGCCATTGAAATCGCCGCTTCTCCCCTTTCTGAAGCCACGAAAAAGATTATCGGTGTCGCCCCCCAAGAAAATTTGCTCTACAAAACCCTGACCTGTGCAGAAAATCTCCGGTTTTATGGTCGCATCTATGGGCTGTCGAAACAGGATTGTCAGGCGCAGATCGGCGCTTGTCTAGAGGCTGTAGGACTTGGCGATCGCCACGGTGCCCCCGTAGAAACCCTCAGTGGGGGAATGCAACGGCGGATGAACATTGCCATTGCCCTGATGCACCGACCCCAATTGCTGATTTTAGATGAGCCGACCACGGGCCTAGATATCGAAACCCGCTATGAAATTTGGCAACTGATCCAGCGGCTCCGGGATGAAGGCATGACGATTTTGCTGACAACCCATCTTTTAGACGAAGCCCAGCGACTCTGCCAGCGCATTGGCATTCTGAAAGGGGGACAAATTATCGCCGAGGGGACGCTTCCGGAACTACGCCAACGGATTCCCGCCAAGGAAGTTGTCCTGCTGCAAACGACGGACAGAGAAGGGGCGATCGCCAAAGGCACCGCCGCCGGCTTTACCCAACGGGACTATGGTGGCGATCTCGCCTTTTGGCTACCAGAAGCCCTAGAACTTTCAGACATTCTCGATATTTTTCAGGGCATTCCCATCGATTCCATTGCCCGCCAAGGCATTCAGCTCGAACATATCTATGTCGAAATCACCCAAAACCATCAGCAAACCGTCCCCGAAGCCCAAATGAGCTAGGGCGAGCCAAAACTTTTTCCCCCAAAGCTTGACAAGCCTAAAATAGTTAGGGCAATATATTATCCGTGCCTAAGGGGGTATAGCTCAGTTGGTAGAGCGCTTGCATGGCATGCAAGAAGTCACCGGTTCGAGTCCGGTTATCTCCATCGAAAAAACTATCTTCAGAAAATCCAAGACCTCTGGTGCCCAATCGCCCAGGGGTCTTTTGTCGTGGTGCATTGTGCCCAACTGTCGCAGTAAAAAATCAGGTTTTGGCGATCGCCCCACAGCGGATCAGGGTGCGGATGTCTCTACCCAGGGTCGGTAAATGTTCATGCTAAGATCTCAATCAGTACGTTCTACGAACAACTCTCACTTCAGAATCTTCCTGAGATAGGAAATCTCTGAAGCATCCTGCAAACTCCAACGAGGAAAACACCACCATGGGATACGAACTACCTGCATTACCCTACGATTACACTGCCCTCGAACCCCACATCTCGAAGAGCACCTTAGAATTTCACCACGATAAGCACCATGCGAGCTATGTCTCCAAGTACAACGATGCCGTAGCTGGCACCGACATGGATAGCAAAAGTATCGAAGACGTAATCAAAGCCGTAGCTGCAGATCCCGCCAAAGCAGGTTTGTTTAATAATGCTGCCCAAGCGTGGAACCACAGCTTCTACTGGAACTGCATGAAGCCCGGTGGCGGTGGTCAACCCACTGGTGCCCTCGCCGACAAAATCAACGCCGACTTCGGTAGTTTCGATAAATTCGTTGAGGCTTTCAAAACCGCTGGTGGCACCCAGTTTGGTAGTGGTTGGGCTTGGCTCGTCCTCGACAATGGCACCCTCAAGGTCACTAAAACCGGCAACGCTGGCAACCCCATGACCGAAGGCCAAACTCCCCTCCTCACCATGGACGTTTGGGAACACGCCTACTACCTCGACTACCAAAACCGTCGCCCCGATTACATCAACACCTTCCTCACCAGTCTTGTGAACTGGGATTTTGTGGCGGCTAACCTAGCGGCAGCCTAACGTCTTGTTTGAATCCTAAGATTCATTTGGTTTTTCAAAATATCTAACTTAACTGACAAGGGACTTACCACGGGTAGGTCTCTTTTTTTTGGTGATGGGGAAATTAATTAGAAGAAGGATCGCAAAAATACAAACGATAGCGATATCCAGTCACTTTTTGCCCTGCTTCTGGTTGCAACGGACAGATGGATTCTGGGGGCGCAAAATGCGTATTAAACATCAAGATCTGGGTTGGTGTCGTGAGCTGAGTCGCAGTTTCAGCAAGGACTTTGGCGGCTGTATCCTGTTTGAAAAAGTTATCGAGAATTAAAAACCGGGGTTGCAGGCTGGGATCGAGGTGATGCAAAGCCCAGGCAAGGCCCATCTGGGTGCGGGTTACGGCAATTTCGTAGTAATGGGTCGCAAAAATTTGAGGGTCATTCCAGTCTAAATTTTGTTGGAGGATTTGGGCGATCGCCTGATTATTTTCGGGTTTCCGGTAAGCAAGATCGACATTGACACACAAACTACTTAAACCCATTAAACCCACAATCATTAGGGCACTGAGACGACAATTTTGGGGCCAGAATAACTTAGAACAGGCAATATTTTGCCCCATCTGCGCCAGGAAAAATCCCAATAGAATCGTTAACGCTGGGAAATAAATGAAATGGTAGCGGGGAGCTAGGGTAATATCCAATTTCAGAACATAGGTAATGCCAAGAATTGTGACCAGATTCGCAATAATAATGCCTGTAAAAATTTTGACTTCTAAATGTGCCCAGCCTTGTTGGAATGCCGCCGTCAGATTAGGAATAAACCAGAGCAAAATCAGCAAAAGGGCGATCGCCGCGGCCACCACTAACCAAGTTTGATCTGCTTCGATGGGTAGCATAAAAATCATCCCCAAGGCCCACCCCAAGGAACGGAGCGGTGGCAGCAGATTTTCCAACCCCCAACCGTAGTCTTGATTGAGCCAGGAAATCAGTTCGTCATTATTTTGGCTTTGCCAGTGGTTGAGCAGCAGAAAAACGACAATTGCCGAGGCGATCGCCCCACAAAAAATCCGTTGCCAATAGCCTGGGAAAAAGATTTTTGCAAGAGATTTTTGGGGCCAATTTTTTCTTAAATCCTGACCATAACAAAAGAGTAAAACGAGTCCTTCCGCAAAGAGCGATAGCACCATGAAATAATGACTGGCTACCCCTAAAGTATTTACAATTAGCCAGCCTAATAACACTTGAAACGGAATTTTTTGTGATCGTTGTTGAGCTTGAATGATTTTCGCAACGCATCCATAGGACAGGGTCATCCAAATCATGGCCAGGGTATAGTGACGGGCCTCCTGGGAAAGATAAACGGCGTAGGGGGACAGGGCCATGGCGATCGCCCCACCGTGGGCCGCCCATTTATTTTTAAAAACCCAAGCACTCACCCCGAACACCACCAGAATGAGTAAAACCCCAAAAAAAGCAGCCGGCGATCGCCCCACAAAAATACTGATTAATTCCCCATCTGTACTCCACAAATCGAGCCAGAGGTGGGTCAGCCAGTAGTACAAAGGCGGATGGTTACTCTCACTGAGGAGCATCTCGCTGACTGTCGCAAGATTCGTACCAGTTTCATAGCGGAGTGGTGCCAGGAGAAGATCCGCAGAAATTAACTGGTCTAAGGCGATCTCCCGGAAACCATGGCCCAAGCTAAAGACTAAAGTGGCCCACTCATCTCCCCACACAGACTTAAGGGTGAGGTTCCAGAAGCGCAATAACGTTCCTAACCCCACCCAAATGCCGAGTAGATAAAAATCTTTCTGAGAAAATATTCGGGAGCTTGCCATGGTGCCTTTCGCCGATCAGCCTTGAAAGGACAATAGCAGATTACTCTTTATTGTTGTTCGGGCAATTCAAAGTCTTCGTAGCTACCACCAACGCTGATATCGGTATTAAACAATTCCGCATCGGTTAAGGTTAAATCTTCCATTACAGCCCCAAAAACATGGGTGTCATACATCCGTGCTGCGGTGAAATTTACCCGGTTGATTCGCGCATAGTTTAAGACCGCGTTAGTCAGAAAAACATCGGTAAAGTCGGCCCCATAAAGGTTCGCGCCAGTTAAATCGGCTCCTTCGAGGTTGGCCCCTTCGAGGTTGGCATAACTGAGATTCGCATCCCGCAGATCGGCCCCAATTAAGTGCGCTTCCCTGAGATCCGCGCCAATGAGGTTACAGCCTTGGCAGGCACCTGTTTCCAACAGACGTTTGACATGGTCTGGGTTCTCGCCCCTAGCTGGCTTGGCGATTACCAAGAGCATTGTGAGGGTTGCGAGGGCTAATAATAGGCGTTTCATATTGATTTCCTCCTGCCAATTTTGCACAAAACCGAGCCAGTTTTTCGACGGTCTTTTTGTTGCCTAGGTCATCGGCTTTCGGCGGGTACTTGTTCACATCATTGGAGCTGACGTCACAGTCGATTATTGCCCCAAAAAATTTAGCGAAAAATCAATTCTGATACAGAATACAAAGTCCCTTACTTTTATTATTTCACAACTTCTATTACCTGCTTGACTCTCGCCAAAAGCCGTTACATTTTGTCTTGCTACTGTCGAAAAATGACCGCTACTAATAGTATAACAAAAATTCATAATTTTTGCCAGTTTAAAGCAATATTCGAGCGATAACCTTTATGATTACGGATAATATTTGAGCGATATTTTTTTTGGATTGTGATTGTGAGTGATCTCCACGAAAAGACTTCTTTACCAGACCCAGCGGCCCCTTGGCACCATCAGGCGATCGCCCATGTCCTCCAAGTATTTCAAACAGATGAACAACAGGGCCTAGAAGGGCCAGAGGTAGAACGACGTCAACAGTTTTATGGCCCCAATGAAATCGAAGCTGGTCGGGGGCGTAATACTTGGGAAATTTTCCTCGATCAGTTTAAAAATGTGATGCTGATCATGTTGATTGTCGTGGCCCTAATTTCTGGGGTAATTGATTTTGTGGAACTCCGTGCCAATGCCTTACCGGAAGGAACGGTTCCCTTCAAGGATACGATCGCCATTATGGCCATTGTGGTTCTCAATGGACTGTTGGGATTCATGCAGGAAAGTCGCGCCGAAAAAGCCCTGGCCGCCCTCAAGAAAATGTCTTCTCCCCAGGTGCGGGTGTGTCGTGGGGGGCAATTTTCTGAAGTCAAAGCGGCCCAGTTGGTGCCCGGGGATCTGATGTTTATCGAAGCTGGTTCCCAACTCAGTGCCGATGGTCTCGTCCTCGAAGCGGCCCAGCTCCAAGTGCGCGAGTCAGCCTTAACCGGAGAAGCCAACCCCGTCACCAAAAGGATTTGTCCAGTGGGGCTCGCGGCGGATACGCCCCTAGGCGATCGCCAAAATATGGTTTTTTCAGGCACAGAAGTCCTCCAAGGCCGGGGCAAGATCTTGGTCACTGCCACTGGAATGAGCACCGAGCTCGGCAAGATTGCCCAAATGCTCCAAAGCGTCAAAGCTAGCCAAACCCCTCTCCAAAAGCGGATGGCCCACCTCGGCAAAATTCTAGTCACCGGCTCACTTATCCTCGTGATTTTGGTGGTGGTTTTCGGTAGCCTCCAGGTGGGTAATTTTAGTCGCATCAAAGAATTAATCGAAGTTTCCCTGAGTATGGCCGTGGCCGTCGTCCCAGAAGGTCTGCCCGCTGTTATCACCGTTACCCTCGCCATTGGCACCCAGCGCATGGTGAAACGCCAGGCCCTGATCCGAAAACTGCCTGCCGTTGAAACCCTTGGTTCTGTCGATACCATTTGCTCCGATAAAACGGGTACCCTCACCCAGAACAAAATGGTGGTACAGCGCCTAGAAACCCAAGACCAGTCCCTCCGGGTTACCGGGGAAGGGTACGCCCCCATTGGCGAATTTTTGTCCCAGGATCAAAACCTCAATCCAACTCAACATCCCGAAGTGCAGCAATTATTACGGGCTTGTGTCCTCTGCAATGATGCCGTTTTAAAACAAGACGACCAGGATTGGCTGATTATTGGCGACCCCACAGAAGGGGCTTTACTGAGTCTGGCTGGCAAAGGGGATCTTTTTGCTGAAGCTCTCCAGAAAGAATGGCCCCGCTTGGGAGAATTTCCCTTTTCCTCGGAACGCAAACGTATGAGCGTTATTTGCGCCATGCCAAACCCTGACCAAGCTGAATCAACGGCAGCTTATTTGCTCTGCTGCAAGGGGTCGCCGGAGTTGGTGCTGGAGCGCTGTCAAACCTACCAAACCGCCACAGGTATTTTTCCCCTCCAAGCAGAAGACCGGGCCGCGATTCTCCAGCGCAACAATGAAATGGCCCAGGCAGGTTTACGGGTTTTGGGCTTTGCCCAACGTTGCTTAACCTATGTACCAGAAGCCCAAGCCGAGGTAAATGCGGAACAGGAAATGGTTTGGCTGGGCCTAGTGGGGATGATGGATGCGCCCCGTCCGGAAGTCAAAGAGGCCGTGGCGAAATGTCGTGCCGCCGGGATTCGGCCCGTGATGATCACCGGTGATCACCAACTTACGGCTCAGGCGATCGCCCAACAATTGGGCATTGCGACCCCAGACGCCAAGGCCCTCACAGGGTTAGAGCTTAGTAAACTTTCCCAGGTCGATCTAGAAGCCATGGTCGAAACCGTGAGTATCTATGCACGGGTGGCCCCAGAACATAAGCTGCGCATCGTCCAGGCTCTCCAAAGTCGCGGTAAATTTGTCGCCATGACCGGAGATGGGGTCAACGATGCCCCCGCTCTCAAGCAAGCTGACATTGGTATTGCCATGGGCATCACGGGCACCGATGTCAGTAAAGAAGCCAGTGACATGGTGCTCCTTGATGATAATTTCGCCACCATTGTCGCCGCCACCGAAGAAGGCCGGGTCGTTTACACGAATATTCGTCACTTTATCCAATACATTCTCGGTAGCAACATTGGCGAAGTAATTACCATTGCCGCTGCTCCCTTGATCGGTTTATCCGAAGTGCCCCTCATTCCCCTGCAAATCCTCTGGATGAACCTCGTCACCGATGGTTTACCCGCCCTGGCCCTCGCCATCGAACCCGCTGAACCTGATGTGATGCAACGCCGTCCCTTTAATCCCCAGGAAAGTATTTTTGCGCGGGGGCTAGGCGCTTATATTCTGCGCATTGGCTTGATTTTCTCCGTGATCAGCATTGCTCTCATGGCCTATAGCTACAATGCCCACCCCGATAATTGGAAAACCATGGTCTTCACGACCCTCTGTCTTTCGCAAATGGGCCATGCGATCGCCGTCCGTTCCCGCACCCAACTGACCCTAACCAGTAATCCCCTAAGGAATCCCTACCTAATCATTGCCGTGGCCGCCACAACAATCCTCCAACTCATGCTGATCTATGTCGAACCCCTACGGCTATTTTTCGATACCCAACGTCTCTCTGGCCAGCAACTGTTAATTTGTTTGGGGGTCAGTACCCTACTCTTTGTTTGGGTAGAATTAGAAAAACTTGTGATCCAGTGGTATTGGGCTTGGAAAAATCCCCCAAAAAGCAGATGAAAAAACAAAAGTGAATTCGATTTCTGTATAGATCTTATCTGTTTTTAGGATTAGTCTTGGGTAGTATGGTGCGGTTAGATCTACGGAAAAACCTATGACTGGAAACGCCGCCCGTGTTCAAGCGATTCAGCAAATTACCAATCGTACCCCCATCAAGTGTGAACCGCCCATTAAGCTCGAAGAAGCTTGGGCTACTAATGTTTTTGATCTGAGTAAGATGCAGGCCAGTCTCCCAAAGGCCGTTTTTAAATCTATCAAAAACACCATCACTTCTGGTGAAAAACTAGACCCTTCCGTGGCCGATGCTGTGGCCACAGCGATGCGCGATTGGGCGATGTCTAAGGGCGCTCTCTACTACGCCCACGTCTTCTACCCGATGACCAACCTCACCGCAGAGAAACACGATGGTTTCGTCTCTGTCCAGAGCGATGGAAAAGTCATCTCCGAATTTTCCGGTAAGGTACTGGTACAAGGGGAGCCCGATGGTTCTTCCTTCCCCAACGGTGGGATCCGTGACACCTTTGAAGCACGGGGTTATACGGCTTGGGACGTGACCAGTCCGGCCTACATCATGGAAACCGAAAATGGTTCGACCCTTTGTATTCCTACCGTTTTCGTCTCCTGGACCGGGGAAGCACTCGATAAAAAAGTGCCCCTACTGCGCTCCATCGATGCCATGAATAAGGCAGCCCAGAAAGTTTTAAAACTGTTGGGTCACACCGAAATCGCCCGGGTCAATTCCAGTTGTGGGGCAGAACAGGAATATTTCCTCGTTGACTCTAACTTCGCCCACCAACGTCCGGATCTTCTCTTGGCTGGTCGTACCCTTTTTGGTAAGTCTCCGGCTAAGGGCCAAGAATTTGATGATCATTACTTTGGGGCCATCCCTGAGCGGGTACAAATCTTTATGCAGGATGTGGAAGCGCAACTGTATAAGCTCGGTATCCCCGCAAAAACCCGTCACAATGAAGTGGCACCGGGTCAATTTGAAATTGCGCCTGTGTTTGAAGCGGCAAACGTGGCCAGCGATCACCAACAGTTGATCATGACCACCCTCAAGACCACGGCGAAAAAGCACGGTTTTATGTGCTTGCTCCACGAGAAACCCTTTGCCGGGATCAATGGTTCTGGTAAGCACGTGAACTGGTCTGTGGGGAATGCAACCCAGGGTAACCTGCTGGATCCGGGCGATTCTCCCCATGACAACGCTCAGTTCCTCGTCTTCTGTGGGGCGGTAATCCGTGGTGTCCATAAGTTTGGGCCTTTAATGCGGGCGGTAATTGCCAATGCCAGTAACGACCACCGCCTTGGTGCCAATGAAGCCCCCCCAGCCATTATGTCTGTGTACCTCGGTTCTCAGTTGGAGGAAGTTTTTGAACAAATCAAAAATGGCACTGTTTCTGAGTCGAAGAAGAAAGGCGTTATGGATCTCGGTGTGGCGGTACTGCCTGAACTGACCAAGGATGCGGGCGATCGCAACCGGACTTCTCCCTTTGCCTTTACCGGGAACCGCTTTGAATTTCGGGCTGTGGGCTCTAGCCAGTCTGTGTCTGGGCCTTTGGTGGCACTCAATACGATTTTGGCCGATTCCCTAGAGTGGATTGGCGATCGCCTTGAGAGTGAATTAGCAAAGGGATTAGAAATCAGCGAAGCCATCCTCACAGTTCTCAAGGAAATCATGAACGAACATGGTTCTGTGATCTTCGGTGGCAATGGCTACTCCGAAGAATGGCACCGGATGGCCGTTGAAGAGCGCGGTTTACGTAACCTACCCACGACGGCGGATGCCCTACCTGTGCTCAAGGAAGCAGAAGTTGGAGCGTTGTTTGACCGACTCAAAGTCTTGACCCCCGTGGAGCTTGAAAGCCGCTTTGAAGTGTACGCCGAGCAGTACATCAAATCCATCGAAGTGGAAGCCAAGCTGGTGATGAACATGGCAAAAACCATGGTTTATCCTGCCGCTGTAGAATACCTGTCTAAGTTGTCAGGTACCATCACTGCCCTTGTGAATCTCGGCATTTCCCTCGAGAAGAAAAGTGCAGAAACTGTTTCTAGTCTCACCAATGACCTGATGGCTGCTACCGAAAAGCTCAGTGCTGCCTTTGAAAAAGAAGATTTTGCTTCCACAGAAGAGCACATGCACTATTGCGCGAGCACCATTCGTCCTCTGATGGATGAGGTTCGTAGCTACGCAGATCTGTTGGAAAATGAACTACCAGACAGCTTCTGGCCCCTGCCTACCTACCAGGAAATGCTGTTTATTAAGTAGATGATTCGCCTCGATTGAGTCAATCATTAAATAAAATTCAAAATCCCTCTATGTTCTCTGGCAATGTAGAGGGTTTTTTTGCATGGAAAAACGAGTTCAAACCGAATGAATCACGTTGGCAGGGAGATCTTGATAAAGGGGAGTACTCAGGTACCTTTCCCCGTAGCTTGGTTGAATCACAACAATGAGTTTGCCACTATTTTCTGGACGTTGGGCAACCTTGATCGCGGCACAGAGGGCGGCCCCCGTTGAAATGCCCGATAAAATACCTTCTTCCCTAGCTAAGCGACGGCCAAAATTAATCGCGGCTTCGTCGGTCACCGTCACCACTTCATCGATGACGGTCTGATTGAGCACACTGGGGACAAAGCCCGCGCCGATGCCTTGGATTTTGTGGGGGCCGGGTTTGCCACCAGAAAGTACGGGGCTATTGGCTGGTTCAACGGCGATCGCCTGGCATTCGGGCTTATATTTTTTTAGCACCTCGGCGATTCCGGTAATTGTGCCACCGGTACCAACTCCAGCAATGATCATATCGACTTTCCCTTCCGTATCCTCCCAAATTTCGAGGGCTGTAGTTTTACGGTGGGCATCGGGGTTCGCCAAATTATTAAACTGCTGCAACATATAGGCATTGGGCAGGGTATCGACGATTTCCTGGGCTTTGGTGATACAAGCACTCATGCCCGCATCCCCAGAGGTCAGTTCGAGTTGTGCTCCATAGGCGAGGAGCATGGCCCGTCGCTCCATACTCATGGTTTCTGGCATCGTCAAAATTAACTGATAACCCTTGGCGGCGGCGGCCATCGCTAGGGCAATGCCTGTATTCCCGGAAGTCGGTTCCACCAAAATCGTTTTACCAGGGGTAATTTCCCCAGCGGCTTCGGCAGCTTCGATCATGTTGACGCCAATGCGGTCTTTAACGGAGGCGGCTGGATTCATCCCTTCTAATTTGATCACAACCTGGGCAACACAATTTTCCTGCTCAGGAATACGATTTAACTGCACAAGGGGCGTTTTTCCTACTAATTCGGTAATGTTCTTGGCAATTTTCATGGTGGGTGAGATTGTGCCGCTAGGGGTGAAACAGAATGGCGAACCGATGTTTATTATAGATGCCGACTCCCCTGAAAAGATGTTCCTTCAACTGTTTGAGAAAATTTGGGGTAATCGGCCCTTGGTTTAGGGGCAGAGACTGGCCTGAATTGGCGGCAGTAATCCAAGCTCCGTTAGGAAACCAAAGCATGGTGCTGTAGATCTTCGAGGCGAACAATTTCTAGGGCTTTGGCATGGGTGGCTTCGAGGTGAACTGGGGGCGCAACACCGACCTCAAAGGCTTCTTGCCAGCGGGCAGCGCAGAGACACCAGCGATCGCCAGGTTTGAGGCCAGGGAAATGGTATTGGGGCACGGGGGAACTCAGGTCGTTGCCTTGGTTTTTGGTGAATTCCAAGAAAGCTGGCGTCATTTTTGCACAGACCACATGGCGGCCAAAATCATTCGCGCCAGTGGTGCAGCAGCCATCTCGATAAAATCCAGTTAAGGGGTCGGTACTGCAAGGCTGGAGGGCAGTTCCTAAAACGTTTTTTGCGTCTGTCATTGGGGGTTCAAAAAATCCTCGTTGCAAGGGTAGACAATTCCAATGATAACGACCGACACGACGGGCAACACAGATTAGGCCATAGGAAAATCCCCTCCCCAATTTAGTGATTGGAGAAGGGAAAGACAAGGGATTTGACCGAGGAATCTAGCGGCCAAGTTTTTGTTCTAAAGCGGCGATCGCCAACTTAGTTTTCAGGAGAGAATCAGGGTTCAAACTGATGGAATCAATGCCCAATTCAACGAGAAATTCAGCAAATTCTGGATAATCAGAGGGAGCTTGACCACAAATACCGATCTTGCGACCATATTTTTTCGCCCCTTCGATCGCCATGCGAACCATGCGTTTTACCCCTTCATTCCGTTCATCGAAAATGTGGGCAACAAGGGCAGAATCCCGATCCAAACCTAATGTTAATTGCGTTAAATCATTAGAACCAATCGAGAAACCGTCAAATACTTCGCTGTACTCATCCACGAGAATCACGTTAGAAGGCAATTCGCACATCACGTAAACTTGCAGCCCATTTTCCCCACGGCGGAGGTCATGTTTTGCCATTTCAGCTAACACTTTACGACCTTCTTCGGGGGTGCGACAGAACGGAATCATCGGAATAATATTCGTCAGACCCATCTCATTGCGGGCGATCTTAAAGGCTTCACATTCCAAACCAAAGGCTTCAGAATAATTAGGATCGTAGTAGCGGGATGCACCACGCCAGCCGATCATCGGGTTTTCTTCTGTCGGTTCAAATTGACGACCGCCGAGCAGATTTGCATACTCATTGGATTTGAAGTCGGACATACGAACCACAACCGGATTCGGATAGAATGCGGCGGCAATCATTGCAATGCCACTTGCGAGTTTATCCACGAAGAAATCAGCTTTATTTTCATAGAGATGGGTGAGTTCCGCGATCTCTTTTTTCACCATCAAATCTTCCAATTCATCAAAGTGAATCAGGGCTTTCGGGTGGGCTTTAATGTGGTTGGCAATGATGAATTCAAGGCGAGCTAAACCAACACCATCGGCAGGTAAAGACGAGAGCGAAAAAGCCTGTTCGGGGTTGCCCACGTTCATCAAAATTTTGGTCTTGGTGGTGGGCAGATTTTCAAGGGACGTTTCTTCCACTTCAAACTTCAGCAGACCCTCGTAGATCTTGCCGTCTTCCCCTTCACAACAGGAGACGGTTACGTCTTGACCAGACTTCACCAAGGTCGTGGCATCACCGCAACCAACTACTGCCGGAATACCCATTTCACGGGCAATAATCGCGGCGTGACAGGTGCGTCCGCCTTGGTCGGTGACGATCGCCGAGGCTTTTTTCATGATCGGTTCCCAATCGGGATCGGTGCGGCGGGTGACCAGCACTTGACCGGGTTTGAAGAGCTTAATTTGATCCACATCGAGGATTACGTTGGCTGCCCCCTGACCGACCATTTCCCCAACGCTGCGACCGTGGGCGATCACATTGCCCGTTTCTTGCAGTTTGTAATTGCGGATCACGTTGGCGGCTTTCTGGGATTGCACCGTTTCCGGACGGGCTTGGACGATAAAGAGTTCACCCGTTAACCCATCTTTTGCCCATTCAATGTCCATCGGCGTGTATTGGCCCCGGACATTGGAGTAATGCTCCTCGATGGTGGTTGCCCAACGGGCGAGGGTTAACACATCTTCGTCGCTGACACAGAATTTGTTTTGCAAGGCTTCGGGCACATCAACATTTTTCGTGAGCTTGGCACCGTCGGCATAGATCATCTTGATCTTCTTGCTGCCGAGTCGCCGTTCGAGAATCGGTTTAAAACCATCCTTGAGGGTCGGTTTAAAGACGACAAATTCGTCGGGATTCACTGCGCCTTGGACAACGTTTTCCCCTAAGCCATAGGCTCCGGTAATAAACGCGGCATCTTTAAAACCGCTTTCGGTATCAATGGAGAACATCACGCCGGAAGTTGCCAAGTCGGAACGCACCATTTTTTGGACACCGACGGACAGCGCCACTTCAAAGTGATCGAAGCCGTTGTGCTGGCGATAGGCGATCGCCCGATCCGTGAACAGCGACGCAAAACACTTGTGGCAGGCTTCGAGAACGCCCTTGACACCGTGGACATTCAGATAAGTTTCCTGCTGTCCCGCAAAACTAGCTTCCGGCAAATCCTCTGCCGTGGCACTGGAACGTACCGCCACATCGACGTTGTGGGCACTGTCTTCGCAGGCTTGTTTGTCTGCCCCCTCAAAGCGATCACACACATCAGATTTAGCCCTATAGCGCTCACACATTTTTTTGTAAGCAGAGGCGATCGCCACCTGGAGATCCTGGGGGAACGGCGTATTTAAAATCAAAGCTCGTGCCTGCCGCCCCCGTGCTTGGAGATTCGCCACATCATCCGTATCTAAATCTGCAAACAATGTCCGCAACTTTTCCTCTAAGCCCGCAGATTTAACAAAATGCCGATAGGCATGGGCCGTCGTCGCAAATCCGCCTGGAACATTGACCCCCTGGGGCTGTAACTGCTGAATCATTTCCCCAAGGGAAGAATTTTTGCCGCCAACCAGACCCACATCCAGGGAACCAACCTCCTCAAACCACAAAACGAGCGCTTCGGTTCTCGCATCAGAAGCCGTAGCCGTGTTAAGAGTGCTAACCATAACGATAAAAACTCCTTAATCATCCCTCTCCGTACACCTCGATCCTAAAAGACTTAAAATGAGCCCTTTACAGAAATGAAATATATCCTTACCTTTCACTTCTGTTTAATGAAAAAACATCAAGAAAAACAAGCTTGATGTTGCCTAAAAAGACAATATTTTTTCTTATCTTTATTTAAGATATTTTTAACCTTTTCAAGATAAGTCAAGGCGCTTTAAAAAAGAAAAAGACTAGGTTTTTCCCAGTCTCGCCGCCCAAATTGATTGGTTTTTATCAATATTGATCAAGGTTGCAATCAGTCACTGACCACAGTATCCCCCTGGCCCCAGAAGCCATCATATTTTTTGACAGTAATATCCCCTTCTACGCTAACTTGGCAAGCCAGACGCCGTTCTTTGTCTGGGTTATGGGGTGGGAGAGAGAGGCGCGTTTTTTCTTTCCAGCTCTGGGCTGAAACAGGGCCAGTAATTTCGACAGCACAGGTGCCGCAGGTACCAAGGCCGTGGCAATTGATAGTTTTTGCATTGCCATTGTAAAGACTAATTTTGTTGGCTAGCAGAACTTTACGTAAATTATCGCCTTGATTGCAGGTAATGGTTTGATTTCCGAAGGTGATAGTCGGCATGGTTGGTGTTTTCTCTCATTATCTCAATGATGATTGCTTCTATGGTGCCACACTTTCTAAAAAGGGTCGGTTAAAGATGCTGCAAAACCAATTTTTTTGTGGGGAAGCTATCACCATAAATCACTGAGATCTAAAATAAAATTCTGTAAAATATCCTCTCCGGCAAGCTGTTTAGGGGTCGTTAAAATTTCTACGGTTCGACCAGGACGATAAATTTCCACTTGGCGATCGCCTTGGTTAATGAGCCAGCCTAACCGACAACCATTGGCTAAATATTCCTGCATCTTTTGACGAGTCTGTTGTACCAGATCACTGGGCGAGAGCAGTTCGGCGACAAAATCAGGGCAGAGGGGAACAAATTTTTGCTGTTGTTCTGGGGTGAGGCTATCCCAGCGGGATTTTTCGACCCAACACATATCCGGCGATCGCGTCGCACCATTGGGCAAAACAAAACCCGTCGAGGAATCGAAGCATTCCCCTAGGCGATAATGATTATTCCAAATCCCAAGCTGGACATTTAACTTGAAGTTGAGTCGGCCAGTTTCACCACCAGTAGGGGCCATGATCACAAGTTCTCCTTGGGCTGTGCGTTCGAGTTTTGCATCGGGATTCGCCTGACAGAGCTGGGCAAATTGGCCTTGGGTCAGGGTCAAAACGGGCTGGAGATCAAGGGTTACGGTAGCCATTGTCACGACCTCTCGCGGCGGAATGCTCCCATTGTAGGCAAGTTTTTTGGGGGATGGAGAATAGGGGATTCGAACCCCTGACCTCTGCGGTGCGATCGCAGCACTCTACCAACTGAGCTAATTCCCCAGAACGAAAAATTATTTTAGCACCTCTGCGGGGGGCGCAAGGCTGGGATCGATACGTTCAAGTTCTAGATCGCTGAGGTAGTCCACACACCAGTTACTACAACGCTGCAACATATGAAATGGATAGGTATGGGCGACGCCAACCACGGGAATACCGACGGATTTGGCGGCTTGGATACCATGGAAATTATCTTCAATGGCGAGACAATTTTCCGGTTGAATTTGAGCGTCAGGAAATTTCTGGTTCAGTTGGGCGATCGCCTGGCGATAACCATCTCCGTTCGGTTTAAACGTTTTCACTTCATCGGCGGTGACAATCACATCAAAAGCTTGGTCAAGTTGCGCTTGCTGGAGAATAAATTCGGCATCGGCACGACAATAGCCCGTTACAATCCCCACGGGAATATTTTTGAGTTTAATCGCCGAAATTAGGGGAACAACGTCTTCATAGAGGGGGAACGGCTTTATTTCCCGTAATTTGCTTTGGTAAAGTGCAGATTTTTGTTGAATCAGGCCGTCAAGTTGCGCCTCGGAGAATACCCGCCCCCGGAGTGCAAGATTTTCCTTGAGGCAGCGGCGATCGCTTTTGCCCAGGCTGCTGTCGCGATAGAGGCGGTCGGTGGGTCGGAGATTTTCGGCCAGCAAAATGTCATCGATCAGCTCAAATTGGAGGGCCGTATCGTTCAGAAAGACTCCGTTGATTTCAAATAAAACGGCTTTGAGCAGGGTCATAACGGGACGATGGGAGGGTGAAAGTTTACGTTTTTTGACCAAGGGTCAGGTTTTTGCCTGGTAATCCTCATCTTAGAATAAGCGTTGATATTTGCGGGCGATCGCCATGGTTTTGATGACGGATATTCCCCAGCGACACATTTTAAAAACAAGGGTGCATTGCCTAGATTATCAACGGGCCTGGGCCGAAATTGCGGCGGCGATCCGCGATGGGACATTTGGTTATGGGGCGATCGCCAATGTACACATGGTGATGACGGGTTACTGGGATCGAGGGTTTCAAAAAATCATCAACCAAGCCCTGGTAACAACTCCCGACGGCATGCCTCTCGTTTGGGGGTTGCGATGGTTGGGTTATCCCCAGGCGATCCGGGTTTATGGGCCGGATTTGATGCTCCATTGTTGCGCCATGGCCGCCCAGGAGAAACTTCCGGTGTATCTCTACGGCAGTCGCCCAGAAACCCTGGAAAAATTGCAGCAAAACCTTTTAGAAAAATTTCCCAATTTGCAAATTGCCGGAGTAGAAGCACCCCCCTTTCGGTCACCAACCTCCGCCGAGGCGATCGCCACAAGACAGAGCATCGAACAATCTGGCGCGAAGCTGGTTTTCGTCGGTTTGGGTTGCCCGAAGCAAGAAAAATGGATGGCTGAAAATAGCCCTCACCTTAATGCCGTTTTGTTGGGGGTGGGGGCTGCCTTTGATTTCCATGCGGGTACGGTTTCCCAGGCCCCCCACTGGTTGAGGCCCCTGGGTTTGGAGTGGCTTTATCGACTGCTCCAAGAACCCCGTCGCCTCTGGAAACGTTATCTCATCCACAATGGGGCGTTTATTTTGCTGTTTGGTTGGCAACTGCTCCGGCGGCGATCGCCCTAGTTTTTTTCAGATTCTGCCCACCCCTGAGGGATTTTAAGTATTTTTCTTTGTATTGCCAATTGATGGCCTCGATCCATGCCCAAGTCTCCGTTTCCCCTTCCCACCCAGGATATCCGCGCGATTCATCCGCTCCACTGGTTAAAAACTGCCCAAGGCCGCTGGAAAAGGGGTTTATTGCTGGTGGGTAGTGATCTGTTGGGGTTGGCGATCGCCTGGCAACTCGCGGACTACATTAATAATTTTTATTCACCGATTCCGGCGGATCTGGTCTGGTGGGTGTGGCTCGATATTCCCAGTCTGTTCTGGATTTTTGCCATTGTCACCCTCTGTTTTTTCTTTGGAAATCATCTCTATCGCCTCCCCTCGGCTCCCCAGAACTACACCCGCGCCGCCTGGATCATCACCTTGGTTTATGGTTTGTTCTTAGTCGGCAGTTATTTTCACAATCCAATGTTGGATCCGCCCCGTTCACTTTTTATTACGGCGTGGTTTCTCAGCATTGCCTTTGTCGTAGGTTTTCGCTTTATTCTGACCCTCATCCTACGGCAGTTTGATCGCCAAGCACCGCCGGTAAATGTCTTTTTGGTGGCACCAGCAAAACAGTTAGACTGCCTCAAGCGGGTGATCAAAAAACGTCCCCATTACAAAATTGTTGGTGCTGCCCTCGCTTCCATGGCCGGCACCCAGGCCACCATTGCCCAAATTCGTCAGTCAGGCGCCCAGGAGGTTTTAGTCAAAGACTTGCCGGAAACAGAGTTGGCTTCCCATTTGTTTTGGCATTTGCGCAGTGCGGGGATTGCGATTCGTCTGATGCCATCCAGTCGGGAAATGCTTTATCGTCGGGGCTTACCGGAAATGTTCGCGGGAATTCCCACCCTCCGCATTGAAACGCCCTTGTTATTGTGTTGGGATTATCGCCTGAAACGCTGGTTTGATTTCCTGGGTGCAGGGTTGGGTCTACTGCTAATCTCACCGCTGTTGGTCGGCGTGGCGATCGCCATACGTCTCGATTCACCGGGGCCAATTTTCTTTCGGCAACCGAGGGCGGGTCTCAATGGCAAACCCTTCAAGATGTGGAAATTTCGCACAATGGTCGTCGATGCGCCCCAGTTGCAGGCCCAACTAGAAGCGCAAAATCAAATGAAAGATGGGGTCTTGTTTAAAATCAAAGACGATCCCCGCATTACCAAGCTGGGTAAATTTCTCCGCCGCACCAGTATTGATGAGTTGCCCCAATTAATTAATGTGGTACTGGGCCAGATGAGTTTGGTGGGGCCGCGTCCCTTGCCATTGCGGGATGTGGAACGGTTTGACGAATGGCACCATATCCGCCATCAGGTGTTGCCGGGGATCACTGGGCTATGGCAAATTTCGGGCCGCTCTGATCTGAGTGATTTTAATGATGCGGCACGGCTAGATTTGTACTATATCGACAATTGGTCTTTGAACCTCGATCTCGATATTCTGCTAGAAACGGTGCGGATCGTCTTTTTTGGTAAAGGCGCTTACTAGGCCGGAAAACCGTTGGTTTCGAGGTAATGGCGGATATCATCAAAGGTTTCCCAAGGCACGTAAGTTTTGCCTTCTTCATCCAGATATTGCTGGAGGCGATCGCGGGCAAAAACCAAATCTGCTTTGAGGGCCATATTGATATCCGTCAGGGAATCCCCGATGGCGATCGCTTTTTGGTATTTATACTTTCCCATCACCTGAACTTTTTCCACCATTTCTGTCCCCCCTTCAAAGGGCGCAATAATTTTGAAATAGGGATCGAGGGTATCAATATTCATCGCGGCCACCGTTTCAATGTGATCGCGCAGGGGTTTGCCATCGGTACCGGGGCGCGCTAAAACCCGTTCTACCATTGGCACGAGGCCACCGGAGACCACGACAATCGGCACTTGGCGATCGCCTAAAAACTGGAGAAAATCACTGAAGCCCTGACGCACAGGCTTATCGTCCACCTCGCCGACAAAAGCAGCAAATTGCTCCGAGGGAATCGCTTCGAGGATTTTGCGCACTCCTTCCCGGAGCGTAATCTTGCGGTTATACAAGCCCGGAAGAATGTCAGCGGCCACTTCTGGTGCATATTTACCGAGGGCATCGCCGAAGGTATCGACGGTCGTGATTGTGCCGTCAAAGTCGCAAAATACAATCGTTTGGGCGTCCATTAACTTTTGTAACGTAACAAGTTCCCCAGGATTATAGTCCGCTTTGGGATAATTTTGATCTTGTACTTTCCCTTACGAAGCAAGGAGAGTCTGCGTGCGGGGATCGAATTCAAAAACAGCCCCTTGGAAATTTGTCTGATTTAGTTTAGCGCCCTGAAACTTGGCTCCCCGGAGGTCAGCACGGGCGAAATTGGCTCCCCGGAGATTTGCGCCCCGAAAATCGGCCCTTTGGAGTTGGGCATGCCGAAAATCCGTCGAAACTAATTCTGCTTGCTGAAAATTGCTGGCGATCGCCTCTACATATTGACAGTTAGCGGCGGTTAAATTTCCGTGTTGGAAATCAGCTTGGTGCAAAGATGCCCGTGAGAAATTGGCCCGGACAAAACTCGTAAAACGCAGTTTGGCTCCCGTTAAATTGGTTCCCACCAAATTCATATCGTGGCCTTTTCCACCGCAGAAAAGAATTCCAGCACAATTGAGACCACTAAAATCCTGCCGCCGAAAATCAACACCATTGAGATAGGCGGCCTGTAACTGTATGCCTTGTAAATTTGTTTCCTGCAAAATCGCACCACTGAGTTTCGCCTCACTCAAATTACTCCAACTGAGATCCGCTCCTGTTAAATTGGCCCCGCGAAAATTGACCCCCGTTAAATTGGCGCCACAGAGGTTCACGTTTTGGAGATCCGCCATGAAAAAAGTGACCCAACGCATAATGGCCCCACTGAGCTGGGCGTGATTTAGGGTTGCTTGGGTTAAGGTCGCCCCCTGGAGATTAACTTTCGTGAGATCCGCGCCAGTCAAATCGGCTTGGTCTAATTTGGCATAGCTAAGGTTTGCGCCGTATAAAAAAGCTCGCTTGAGGTTTGCCTGACGTAGATGGCAATGGTGTAAATTCGTCCTTGCGAGGGAGGCAGAAACAAAATTTCCTCCGGTAAAGTTGGTATGGGCTAGGTCTAACCCAGTCAAGTTTGCGGCAGTAAACCGTTCCCTGGGAAATAACCTCTGTCCCAAGGCATAGTCATTGAGAAGCGCTTCAATATTCATAGGGCCAGCTTTATGCAACCGAGCACCAAAAACGAGCAGCACCATTTGTAAATGCTACCTGCTGGCATCGGCCTCCTCTTTTATTAGAAAAGCAAACATACTCTATTTACTGAAGAAGCATTTAATTCTTAATGTTTCGATAATCTTCTTTGTGAACTGTTAATCTTGACAACAGCGGTTCATCAAATCTAAGACATTTTCTACAGCATAGATGGGGGTTTCTAAGGCGATCGCCACTTCTGCCACCGTTTTATCGTCGAGGAACTTGGCTTCATCGTGCTTGAGCATCACCGTCGGGAGCAAAATACCATCGCCAAAATTTCGGCCAACCAGTTTTTTGATCAAGTCTTCTCCCGTGAGCAGTCCGGTAACGGTGATGGCTTGGCCCCAGTAGTCACTATTTAAGGCCGCCAGGGTAATTGTTAAATTTTCCACTTGGTTTAGACGCGCGACAAGGGGTTCAAAAGCTTGTTCTACGGCATTCCCCACCACCCAGGTGAAGTGTTTGGGTTTGGCGATCGCCGGCGGTAAAGTTTCATCGGCGGTATTGAGAAAATCCCGGATGAACTGGCGAATCGAACCCACCCCATTCCCCAGTTGAGGATAGTCTTCGTAATGGGACTCCGGCGGCAGTTCTTCCCTCGCAATCAGGAACCACTCATCAGCCAGCCAAGCAAAATTCGTCTGAAACCGTTCCCGAAACTCTGCCTGGAGCGCCGTCACTTGGGTGATCACCTCCTGGGCTTTGGCTTGATCAACGGGGCTAAGTTCCGTCAGATTAGGTCGAAA
This sequence comes from Picosynechococcus sp. NKBG042902, assembly GCF_963864045.1. Lineage (NCBI taxonomy): Bacteria > Bacillati > Cyanobacteriota > Cyanophyceae > Chroococcales > Geminocystaceae > Picosynechococcus > Picosynechococcus sp. NKBG042902. Next base: position 69,875 of record NZ_CAWLTV010000076.1, read on the forward strand.
ACGAGTTAAACCGACCGGTACCACCGCTGCCGAAATCACAGCGGGTAAGTCTTCCCCGTGAAATTCAGCCAAATCCCGCAATGTTCTTTCTAAATGAGGCCCATCGTTGATCCCAGGACAAACGACGACTTGGGCATGGATTTGTAAGCGGTGATCTGCAAACCATTGGAGTTGCTTGAGGATTTCCCCAGCGCGGTCATTTTTGAGGAGTTGCCGACGAATCTCCGGCTCAGTGGCATGGACGGACACAAACAGGGGCGAGAGGCGCATTTGGTTAATGCGTTGCCATTCCCGCTCGGTCAGGTTGGTCAGGGTGAGATAACTGCCATAGAGAAAGCTGAGGCGATAGTCATCATCTTTTAAGTAGAGGCTTTGGCGTTTGCCGGGGGGCTGCTGGTCGATAAAGCAAAAGGGACAGCGGTTATTGCACTGGATCAAACCGTCAAAGAGGGCGTTGTCAAACTCCAAACCCAGGTCTTCGTCGTAGTCTTTTTCGATTTCGAGGTGATGGGATTTCCCCTTAGCATCGAGGACTTCTAATTCGAGGTATTCGTCGGCGCAGAGAAATTGATAATCGATGAGATCCCTCGGCTTCATCCCATTGATAGAAACGATGGCATCACCAGCCTCAAAACCAATTTCAGCGGCAATGGAATCGGGGACAACATGGCAAATTTGGGCGGGCTTGATGGTGGAGACACTCATGGGTTAACGCAGCAGGGTTAATGCCAAGATGATCATACCAAAGCCTAATCGATACCAGACGAAAACCCAGGTTTGGTGTTTTTGGAGAAATTGGATCAGCCAGGCGATCGCCAAGTAGGAAAACACCGCTGAAGAAAGAAGGCTAGCGATGAGCGTGAGGGGCGGCACTGTTGTTAAGCCCTCACTCACTAGCCCTTGGAATTCCACAAGGCCAGCAATGGTAATGGCCGGAATCCCTAACAGAAACGAAAAACGCGCCGCCGTAGCCCGGTCTAGATTCATAAACAAACCCGCTGTAATCGTCGAACCAGACCGCGACACTCCGGGGATGACAGCGAGAGCTTGGGCGCAGCCCATGAGAAGGCCATCCTTGAGGCTGAGCTGGTCAAAGGCGCGTTGGTGCCGGGGATAACGTTCGGCAAGGGCTAACAAAATCGCCATCACAATGGAGGCGATCGCAATGGCGGTTAAGCTGCGCAACGGTGACGCGTCATAGTTAGGGACAAAAATTTTGAGCAGCAGACCCACGCCGAGGATCGGGAAAGTCCCCCACACAATGCCCCAAAACATTCGCCACTCTTGTTTTTGCCAATCTTTTTGTTGCCAAGCTTGCCAGGCCCCACCAATGACCTGCCGTAAATCTTGCCAGAAATAACCCAGCACAGCGACGATGCTCCCCAGTTGAATCACAGCGGTGAGAGCCACCCCTGGATCGGGCCAACCGAGGGCCACGGGAATCACCTTGAGGTGAGCAGTGCTACTGATGGGGATGAATTCGGTTAAGCCTTGCACCAATCCTAAAATAATCCCTTGGAACCAATTGAACTGTACCGGGGCGATCGCCAACGTATTTTCGGGCGGGGCGGCATTGATGCGCAGATGCCAAAAGCTAATCAACAGAAATAGAACCAAGCCGAGGGCCACCATACTGCTGAACTCAAACCAGTGCCGTTGTTGCTTTTTTTTGAGCATTGATGTCGCTTCCCTTGGGCGTCGGGTAAATCTGCCTCAACTACTCTAGTCAATCTGGTTGACCTTGACTAGCTTTTAGAAAAATCCGGCCTGGGGATTCCCCACTTGGAGGTTAAATCCTCGGCGATCGCCCCTCAGAAATGGCAAAATCAGGCAAATTTCCCGTCCTCTTTATGAGAAAATCGGGAGTCATAAGTTAAAATTCATTAATAAATATTTACAAGTTATTGTTACAAACCACTTTGTTTTGCTGAACCATCCTCTTTTCTCTGTCGGTGCAGTGTATGTTCTCAAGCGACAACAGGATCTCCGCCGCAATATCCCCCTGCTAATTTGCCTCGCGTCGGGCTTCTTGGTTTCTGTGCCTGTTTTTTTCCAAGCCCCCCTGGTCAGGACGGCTCCCTGGCTGAGTTTGGCCTTGACTCTCCTCTGGGTGGCGATCGCCTGTGGCCTCCGGCAGCGAGAAAATACCGAAATTTGGGGTGATCTACTCTGGGGGTTTAGCTGGAGCTGGTTAGCCGGAGCCATCTATTGGGGCTGGTTGCGCTACGAACCCTTTTTACATCTTCCGGTGGAGGCGATTGGGCTACCCTTTGCCCTGTGGGGCCTGTGGCAAAAGCGGGGCTTGGTGGGGCATTTGTTTTACCTAGGTTCCCTTCTTGGTACGGCGATCACCGACATTTACTTTTACCTCACGGATTTGATCCCCTACTGGCGCAAGCTCATGTATGCCGAACCGGATTTTGTGATGCCCATTTTCCAAGCGGCCTTGGCCCAGATGCAGACCCTCTGGGGCATCAGTTGGGCAGTTGTTTTGGTGAATTTATTGATCGGCATTAGTTGGTGGGCCTTCCGTCAACCCCAAATCCCCTATTGGAGTTTCGCTGGAGCCGTAGTCAGTACCCTCCTCGTCGATGGTCTGTTTTGGATTGCTGCCTGCTTCGCCTAGGAGATTTTGTTGCTTGATCATCTCCAACTGAAAAACTTCGCCAAAAATCTTCGGTAAATCTTCGCGCACTTGGGCCAAGGTAATCTCCGGTAAAAACTGCTGCAAACTCCCCACGGGGCGATCGCCAATGCCGCAGGGAACAATCCGTTTAAATCCCGCCAAATCCGGGCAAACATTCAGGGCAAACCCATGCATCGTAATCCAGCGCTTCACCTTGATGCCAATGGCTGCCACCTTATGACCCTCGACCCAAACCCCAGTTAGTCCAGGAATTCGTTCTCCCACCAAGCCATAGCGCGCCAAAAGCTGAATTAAGACTTCTTCCAATTGCCGCAGATACCAGTGCAGATCCTGTTGGTGGCGACGCAAATTCAAAATCGGATAACCGATCAATTGCCCCGGACAATGGTACGTCACTTCGCCGCCCCGTTCTGTCCGATGCAATTCTATGCCTGTGGTTTTTGGAGAAAATTTCACAAAATCCAGCTTTGAACCTGTCCCTAGGGTATAGACCGGAAAGTGTTCCAGCAGCAGTAAAACATCACTCAACTGCCCATCCCGTAGGCGTGCTTCCACCAGTTGTTGTTGCTGTGCCCAAGCTTCGGTGTAAGGCCAAATTCCCCCTTGATAAAATAGACAAAGGGGGAAAGGGTGTGAATTGATATGACGCAATGTCAAGGGATCCGACAAAACATTAAAAGTCATCAAGGGGCGATCGCCTTTTGGCAAAACAAGGTTAGATATTGTCCTCACCATAGCAAAGAGTTAAGAACTGTAAAAGCTTCCTGGCTTTCTTAATGTTTCAAAAAAGATAAATTGACAAGGCCCAAAGGCAAAACCTACAATTAAAACTATAGAGAGAAAGAGATAAATCCTAAAAATTCCCAGTCAATAAGTTGTCAGCAACTAATTTTCTCCAAAAGAACTAAAAACCGCTTAATTTTCAGTTTGTTTATCTCATCAAAAAAAGTTTCTCTAGTATTCAAACCTACGCTAATACTTGTAGAAGTGTTGCGTAATATTAAACGGACGGATCTATATATGACGCCACCACAATAGTTTTTCGCCTTGAAGAAACCTTGCTAGAATAACGAAACACTTCACCAACAAGTTCTTGTTTACACCAGTCATTTCATTGCGAATTTTTTTTAGGCTTTAAATCCAGATTTCATTCGTAAATTGTGTACAAAGTAAACTTGTTTTATCCATTCAGATGGAGTAACCAGAGACTATGAAGCTATTGATCCAAGGCAACAACATTGCAGTAACTGAATCGATCCATGACTATGTTGAAAGTAAGCTTGAAAAAGCAACCAAGCACTTTCAAACCTTCGCCACAAAAGTAGATGTGCACTTGTCTGTTGCTAACAATGCTCGCATTACCGACAAGCATAAAGCTGAAGTTACTGTTTACGCCAATGGTACAGTGATTCGCGCCCAGGAAGGCAGTGAAAATCTCTACGCCAGCATTGACCTTGTTTCTGATAAAATCGCCCGCCAACTCCGCAAATATAAAGAGAAAAATTTCGGCAAGAAAACCCACGTTCAGGAAAAAACCAGTGAAGTGTTACCTGAGGATCCGGTGCCAGATAATCTCATTGGCGATCGCGCCCCAGAGCTTCCCTCTGAAGTGGTACGGATGAAGTATTTTGCGATGCCCCCCATGACCATTGATGAGGCTTTAGAGCAGTTGCAGTTGGTAGACCATGACTTCTATATGTTCTTGAACAAAGACACAAATGCCATCAATGTGATCTATATCCGCAACCACGGTGGTTATGGTGTAATCCAACCGCGCTTGGGCAAAGAATAGTTGATTTTTTCCAGGTTCATTTAATGGCTTTTAGACAATAGTTATTATTTGGATCATCGGCAAATCTAATCCCTAATTTAAAGGAAAGTCTTCTAACATAAAGCTTTCCTTTTTTATTGCTTCTTTTTTGTGGGTTATCAGCGACTAATTAACTTAAATGTTTAGGAAATTTGGTATTGAACCATTGCGCCCCGTTGCACCTGAAAAAAGTGTTGGGCATTACCTTGATTTACACTGATTTCTAACCAACCATGGCTTCCTACCAAGGCACAGGGATAATTTTTCGGCACATCTCCATAGGTACAAACCAGGGGAATTTGTTGACCCGCTAACGTTGCTTGGCCCTGATTATTTGCACATACAGTATTGGGAATGGTGCTAATCAAGTTCCCAAAGTGGTCGATGTGCTGGATTATCCCGGTGTAGGACTTGCCATTGCTCTGATAGGGTGGAACATCTAAACGAATGATTTCTGTTGATTTGAGAGGACGGCCCAGTTTGGATAAAGGAACGCCCAGGGAAAGATGGGCTGCCACTGGCGCGAAAATGTCCCGGCCATGGAAAGTGTGACTCAGGTTTTCCCTCAGAGGCGATCGCCAATACTGGGGATTATCCAGTTCTACCGCCGCAACAATGGCATCATCTGCAAACAAACCGCTCCCTAGACCGTTATTCGGCCCCACAAAATAACCTTGGTTCGATGCCACGGCGATCGCCTGGCGGTTAGTGCCGACCCCCGGATCCACAACGCCCACGAAGATTGTGTCCGGCGGGAAATAAGGCGCTGCACTCAACAAACAAAAGCGACCAGCCCACAGATCCTGGGGCGGAATATTGTGGCTGAGATCAATCACTAGGGCTTGGGGGGCGATCGCCGCCATAACCCCCTTCATTGTCCCCACATAACCGTCCTGTAAACCGAAATCTGTCACTAAGGCGATCGCCATCATGTTTTAAGTATTTTGTAGTATTTGATACAGTTTAATCTGAAGCCTGTTACTCTAAAAATAGCCAATTATCCCCAGCGAGAAGATCATGTTTAGAAACGTTCAACAGCAAATCGTCAAGCAAATTAAACGCACCCACCGCGAAAACCTCAAGAAAAATTTGCAGCATCGCCTCGAAGCCGCCCGGAATTCCGGCAATGACCACCTCGTGCAACAGTTAGAAGCGGAGGCCCAGTACCTTGGGATCGGTTAAACAATATTCATCTCAGCCGAATAATTTTTTACCAAAACAAGAAAAAAAGGGAGTGTTGAAAAACATTCCCTTTTCTTTCGGTTAATTTGATGGATTTGATTGAAACGAAGGCTCACTTTTCAAAAAGCTAAATAAACCTCCAGGCCGAAAATCAGCAATTATTGCCGAGCCTATTTACCCATGCCCAGTTTTTGGGCTTTTTGGTAAACCTTCCCTTCCGTCAACAGCGAAGGAGCAATTACTACTTCTACCTGTTGCATTTCCTTGATATTTTTGGCGCCGAGGGTTCCCATACTTGTTTTGAGAGCGCCCAAGAGATTATGGGTTCCATCATCAAGTTTCGCTGGCCCCGTCATAATCTGGGTAATCGTGCCAGTTGTTCCCACATTAATCCGGGTTCCCCGGGGTAGTACAGGGCTAGGTGTAGCCATCCCCCAGTGGAAACCGCGACCCGGTGCTTCCGCCGCACGGGCAATGGGAGACCCAATCATTACTGCATCTGCCCCAGAAGCAATACATTTACAAATGTCGCCACCAGTAACAATTCCACCATCGGCAATGATCGGCACATAGCGGCCAGATTCTTTCTCATAATCATCGCGGGCCGCAGAACAATCAGCAACTGCGGTTGCCTGGGGGACACCAACTCCAAGCACACCACGGGAAGTACAAGCCGCTCCGGGGCCAATCCCCACGAGCACGGCCGCTGCCCCTGCACGCATCAGTTCCAACGCCGCATCATAGGTAACGCAGTTCCCCAGGACAACTGGAATGGGCAGTTCAGAACAAAGTTTGTGCAAGTTTAGGGGGACAATCCCTTCAGGAGATAGGTGAGAAGTAGAAACTACCGTTGCTTGGATAAAGAGAATATCGGCCCCAGCATCAGCGACAATTTTGCCATATTTGGTGGCACCGACAGGGGTAAGACTTACTGCAGCGAGGCCGTTTTGGGCCTTGATTTCTTGGATGCGTTTCTGGATTAGCTCCGGTTGGATCGGCTTGGAATAGAGCTCTTGCATTAAGCCGACAAACTCGGTTTTATCAACTGCGGCGATCCGATCAAGGACTGGGTTGGGGTCTTCATAACGGGTTTGGAGTCCCTCAAGGTTCAATACGCCCATTGCACCCAAGTCAGAAAGCAGCGCTGCCATTTTTACATCGACAACGCCATCCATTGCACTGGCTAAAATTGGGATATTTAGCTTAATTCCACCAATTTCGAGACTGGTATCTGCCAGTTCAGGGTCTAGGGTACGACCGCCCGGAACGAGGGCAATCTCATCGAATCCGTAAGCACGACGAGCTGTTTTGCCACGACCAATTTGAATGTCCACTCTTACTCCTTAATGATTGCCAAAACTTAAATGTGTCAGTCTAGGATAACTGATTGCTTGCATTTTCTTACAAAAAAGCGACCACCAGACGTCAATCTTTCTGGAGGCTGAATTTTGGGCTTGGTGCTGGTGACTCAGTTCGTGTGTAGATTCACGTAAAAGTAACTCGATGGACTAGCCTCATTTTCACGGAAGCGAACAACCATTTCTCCTAGTTAAGCATCACTTTGGTGCAAAAGAATTGACAGGTAAGAGTGAGAAATGACTAGGATTTTGATTGTCGGATCCAAAGAAGTGGTAGAGAATATTCTGGGGAAGAGGCTCCCAAGGTGTTGAAGCTTGAGAGGTCGCTAAAGGGTTCTAAAATTTTTCCTGGGGAAAGATTTTGTCTTTAAAAAAGATTTGTGGGTGATTGGCGATCGCCAAGGGACTATCGACCATTAAGCGGCCCTAGAAACTATAAAGGCCAGGGGCATAGGATTCGACAACATTACCGGTTTCTTCACAACTCACCATTAAATAATCGCAGGTTTCACAAGTTGTTTCCCGCAGGCTAGAGTTGTGTAAATAACGGCGCAGAGCTGGAGCACCACAGTTCGGACAGGGGAGCGAATATGAACAATCCATAGCTTTGTCCTGAATTCTAAAAAAATTAAGGTCGGTGATTTTGAGGGTCGTTTGAAGTTTCATTAAAAAGCTTTTAAATGCAATTGAGTTGATCCCAAGAATATTCTCTTACCTTTTTCTTTGATCCTAAACATACTTAAGACTAATTTAAGTTTTTACCGAAAAATAGTCAAAAACAGTTTCGGGTTTTCCGTACTTTTAAGTAAAGGTTAACAAAAAATATTAAGTTTGTCGGCCCTTTAAAAGAGTGTGAGCCTCCGTCGGGACACATCTTTCACAAGGCCAGTGAACCTTAGCAGTGGGGGAATGGGATAAGATGACGGGCAGTCATTGTCTATGAAAAATTATGGAATCTCTTGCTTGGCAAGCCGTCAAAGCTTACGAAGATATTTTGTATCAAAAGTTAGATGGGATTGCAAAAATCACGATTAATCGTCCCCACAAGCGCAATGCCTTTCGACCCCAGACAATCTTTGAAATGTATGAGGCCTTCTGCGATGCCCGGGAAGATCAAGACATCGGTGTCATCCTGCTTACGGGGGCTGGCCCCCATACGGATGGGAAATATGCGTTCTGCTCTGGTGGCGACCAATCGGTGCGGGGTGAGGGCGGCTATGTCGATCAAGCCGGGGTACCGCGCCTAAACGTGCTGGATCTGCAGAAACTGATTCGCTCGATGCCCAAGGTGGTGATCGCTTTGGTGGCGGGCTACGCGATCGGCGGCGGCCATGTACTGCATCTTCTCTGTGATCTAACGATTGCCGCAGATAATGCAATTTTTGGGCAAACGGGGCCAAAAGTAGGCAGTTTTGACGGTGGATTTGGGGCGAGTTACATGGCGCGCATTGTCGGACAAAAAAAAGCCCGGGAAATTTGGTTTCTTTGTCGTCAGTATGATGCCCAGCAAGCGCTGCAAATGGGCTTGGTAAATCAGGTGGTTCCCGTCGCCCAGCTAGAGGCTGAGGGGGTGCAGTGGGCCAGGGAAGTGTTGAGTAAAAGCCCCATTGCGATTCGCTGTCTTAAGGCGGCGCTGAATGCTGATTGTGATGGGCAAGCGGGCCTCCAGGAGCTAGCGGGGAATGCCACTATGCTTTATTACATGACAGAAGAGGGCAGAGAAGGGAAGCAGGCTTTTTTGGAAAAGCGATCGCCAAATTTCCGCCAATATCCCTGGTTGCCGTAAAAAACCCAAGGCGATCGCCCAGGTAAGATGAGGATTCATTACCACTAAAGGATCCCAATTTGGTAGAGTAGATACCGATATAAAACCGGATAGCTTGTCCCTATTAGATCCCAGACTTTTAAAAAATTAAGTGGAACGGACAAGATTAGTTCCGCCCTGAGATTGACAAAAAGAGGTTAATCATGAAGTTACGTTCGTTATTAGCAGCCATTCTGGCTCTGTGTATCGGCGTGCTAACTGCTTGTAGTGAAGCGCCCGATGCTGCGACCGTCGATGTGAAGCAACTAACATACGACGAAATTCTCAATACAGGACTCGCGAACTCCTGCCCCCAAATCGCGAACTTCACCCGGGGAACAATTCCCATTGCCCCCAATGAAACCATCGAATTCTCTGACCTCTGCTTAGAGCCTCAAACCTATTTCGTTAAGGAAGAGCCCCTCAACAAGCGTCGTGAAGCTGAATTCATCGAAGGTAAGCCCCTTACCCGCTACACCTCTTCCCTCGAACAAATGACCGGGAAGATCAAAGCCGATAGCGACGGGCTCCTTACCCTGGTAGAAGAAGACGGTATCGATTTCCAACCGATTACGGTTCAGTTGCCCGGTGGTGACCAAGTACCTTTCCTCTTCACCATTAAAAATCTAGTGGCCCAGACCTCTACCCCGTCTGACTCCATCAACACTTCCACTGACTTTATCGGTGAATTCCGGGTTCCCCCCTATCGTGGTGCTGTATTCCTTGATCCCAAGGCCCGTGGTACTGCTAGCGGTTATGACAACGCTGTCGCTCTACCTTCCCAAGCCGATGAAGAAGAGCTAACCCGCGCCAACATCAAGCAGTATGAATCTCGCACTGGTGAAATTTCCCTGCAAATTGCCAAAATCGACGAGAAAACTGGTGAAATTGCCGGCACCTTTGAAAGCGAGCAAACTTCATCCACTGACATGGGTGCAGAAGATCCCGAAGAAGTCCGAATTCGCGGTATTTTCTATGCACGTCTAAAGACGGCTGCTTAATTTCAACTTCTCAAACACTGTTCAATCGAGGGGCGGCAATGCCCCTTTTTTGTGGTCTTTTTTCGTTGTGGTTGACTAAATTTTCGCCTACCTCTTTCCCAAACTCTTTTAGAAAAAGCTTTCGAGAAGAAAAATCTGGATTTTAGGCTAGTCGTAAAAAAACTGAACATCAAAAAGATCTAGAGTCAAGGAACCCTAGATCATCGCCTCATCCTCTTGGGATGGCTCATTTATGTTTATGACAATGTGTCCAAGTAATCCCGCATAATATTGCGGCGTTTGGGCTGGCGGAGTTTCTGGAGAGCCTTTGCCTCAATTTGGCGTACTCGTTCCCGCGAAAGCTCTAGCATTCGGCCAATCTCTGCGAGGGAGTAGGTTTTACCATCACCTAGACCATAGCGCAGTTGAATGACTTCCCGTTCCCGGTCGGTGAGTTCTGTCAGTAAGTTATGCAAGTCACGTTGCAGAGACTCCCGCACAAGATTTTCTTCGGGGGAAGCATCTTGGGTTTCTAGGAGATCGCCTAATTCTGTGTCCCGGTCTTTGCCGACGCGAATTTCGAGGGAAACGGAACGGGGAACCTTTTGTAAGACCTCTCGCACCTGCTCTGGGGTCATCTCCAGGGCCTGGGCTACGTCGTCTAAGCTGGGAGTACAACCCTGGGTTTGGGAAATTTGCCGCTGTGCTTTTTTGATTTTGTTGAGTTTTTCGGTGACGTGAACCGGGAGACGGATGGTGCGACTTTGGGTGGCGATCGCCCGGGTAATGCCCTGACGAATCCACCAGTAGGCATAGGTCGAGAAGCGATAGCCCTTTGTCGGGTCGAATTTATCCACCGCCCGCTCTAAACCGAGGGTTCCTTCTTGGATAAGGTCTAAAAGTTCGAGGCCGCGGTTCTGATATTTTTTGGCCACAGAAACCACCAAACGGAGGTTGGCCTGGATCATGTGCTCTTTTGCCTTGGCCCCAGCCTTGAGGATCGAGTCAAGTTCTTTAACGCTTAAGCCCACTTGCTCGGCCCAGTGCTGTTTACCCTGGCGAATGATATCCCGCAATACGGCTCGCTCTAGGTCCATTTCCTGGGCCCAGCGATTGAGGGAAGGGCGGCAACCCAACTCAATGGCTAGGCGGTCATGGACATTGATACAACTCAAAAATTCTGCCAAAATTTCGTCGCCTGCTTCTGCCCCCTCTTGTCGTTTTTCCAAAAGCTGGATATAATTTTGAACCTTGCGGGCTTCCGTTAGCTCCTCATCTCTTTCGAGTAACGGTACGCGCCCGATGTCCTGCAGATACAGCCTCACTAAATCTGTGGTCTGACCATTCCGGAGGGTTGTTTCATCCGGATCAAACACAGCGAGCTCATCGTTGCTAGCGGTTTCGGTTAGGGAGTCAAAGGAACCTTGGCTCTTGGACTGCTTGGCGGTGGTCATAATGGCGACTCTCCTGAAAAATATTAGGGGGGTGCTTACCCTTAAATTTCCCTGAATAAAAGTCCTTTTCAAGGTTTTGATATATAAATTAACATCTCGGCCCTAGTCCAAAGGCGATCGCCGCTACAGTTTCATGTCAAATTTTCATGACAAAATAATCCTTTAAAGGCCAACAAAATCGTCAAACATTGCCAGTATCCAAGGCGTTTTTGTCAGCATTTACCAATATAAAAACAAGGCGATCGCCCCCAAAGCCTAAAAACTCGAAAAACTTAATTTGCCGTGGTTCTAGCGACCCCATAGAATTAAACTCGCGCCACAGAAAACAGGGTTTTGTACCGTACCGATCAATACAATTCGCCCGCTTTTCCCGTTGCATGATTAGTCCTAAACCATTCAGCTTTTAAATTGACCATGACTAACCCAACCCGCATTTTGATGTGTGCCCCCGATCATTACGAGGTGGACTATGTCATTAACCCTTGGATGGAAGGAAACGTCCACAAATCGTCCCAAGCTCAAGCCATTGAACAGTGGCAGGCTCTCCATCAAATCATCAAAGAGTATGCCGTTGTTGATCTCGTGCCCCCTGCCCAGGGCTGGCCAGATATGGTTTTCACGGCCAATGCCGGTCTGGTCTTGGGTCAAAAAGCGATTCTCAGTCGTTTCTATCACCCAGAGCGCCAAGGGGAAGAACCCTACTTTAAGCAATGGTTTGCGGAAAATGGTTTCCAGGTCTATGAGCTGCCCCAGGATTTGCCTTTTGAAGGGGCAGGCGATGCCCTCTTTGACCGGGATTCTGGAGCGTTGTGGGCTGGTTATGGTTTTCGCTCTGAACTCGACTCCCACGCCTACATTGCCCAATGGCTCGATGTGGAAGTTCTGTCCCTACGCCTGATCGATCCCCGCTTTTATCACCTCGATACTTGCTTTTGTCCCCTTAGCGGCGGTTATCTTCTCTACTATCCTCCCGCCTTTGATACTTACTCCAATGCCCTAATTGAGCGGCGGATTCCGGCAGAAAAGCGCATTGTTGTCCCCGAACCAGATGCGGTGAATTTTGCCTGTAATGCGGTCAATGTCGATGATGTGATCATCATGAATAAAATCAGCCCAGAACTCGAAACGGCGATCGCCACCAAGGGCTTTCAGGTGCGACAAACGTCCCTCACGGAATTTCTCAAGGCAGGGGGAGCTGCAAAATGTTTAACCCTAAAAACCACAGAACCGATTCAAGAAACCGCCCAAGCCAATGCTCCGGTTGATAGTCGGATTATTCATCTCGAAGGGCACCTCCTCGACGCGGGCATTTTGAACCAAGCCTTGGATTTAATCAATGAACAGGGCGGCAGCGCAAAAGTATTAAATTTCAACCTCGGCATCGAGCGAAAAAATACGTCATCGGCTAATGTACGGGTATCCGCACCCTCTCCCACCACCATGGAGGACATTATGTCCGCCCTCATTGAAATGGGCGCGATCAGTGCTTCGGCAGAAGATATCCAGGATGCGCACCTAGAAACCGTGAAGCAAATGGGAGTCGCCCCCGATGATTTTTATGTGACGAATATCTATCCCACGGAGGTCAGGATTAAAGGCCAATGGGTTAAGGTGACCCACCAACGCATGGACGGGGCGATCGCCATTAGTGAGAGCAACGGCACTATTCATGCCCGATGTCGTCTGTTGCGGGATCTCCAGGTGGGAGAAAAAGTTGTTGTGGGCATCGACGGGATTCGCACCAACCATAAAACCACCGCTCGCCCCAGTGCCGAAAAACAAGAATTTAGCTTCATGGGGGCCGGGGTTTCGAGTGAACGCCGTGTGGAATTGGTCGTTGAGCAAATTGCCTGGGAACTCCATAAAATCCGTGCCCAGGGTGGAAAAGTTGCGGTCACGGCTGGGCCAGTGGTGATCCATACCGGGGGGGCGCAACATCTCGCCAATTTAATTCGCCAGGGCTATGTCCATACTTTGCTCGGTGGGAATGCGATCGCCGTCCACGACATTGAACAATCAATGATGGGCACTTCCCTTGGCGTTGATATGAATAAAGGCGTCCCTGTGCGTGGGGGTCACCGTCATCATCTCAAAGTAATCAATACCATTCGTCGCTGTGGCAGTATCGCCAATGCCGTGGCCCAGGGGCTCATTACAAAGGGGGTAATGTATGAATGCGTCCAAAATAATGTGCCCTTCTGTTTAGCCGGATCTATTCGTGATGATGGCCCTCTCCCCGATACAGAAATGGATCTGATTCGCGCCCAGGAAGAATATGCGCGCTTGCTAGAAGGCACCAATATGGTTTTGATGCTTTCGACGATGCTCCATTCCATTGGCGTCGGCAATATGACTCCTGCCGGGGTGAAGATGGTCTGTGTCGATATTAATCCTGCGGTAGTCACAAAATTAAGCGATCGCGGCTCGGTAGAATCCGTCGGCGTGGTCACCGATGTGGGACTGTTCCTCAGTCTCCTGATGCGCCAACTTGATCGACTCAACCAAAAAGCTGCAATTACTGTGTAATTCCCGGAACAGTCCAGGCGATCGCCAAAAAACTCCCTCGGAAATTCTGGGGAGTTTTTTTGTTGCTGCTCCCGAATCATGGCGATCAAAAAAACCACTAGATACAAAACTAGTGGCCTCACTGAATTTAATTCATGTTGTTTGGAAGCATGGACGTTTTCTAGAAATTACATCCCATGCCAACGCAGAGGTGATATTTAGCGGCTGTTGGTGCGGGGTCTTGCTTTATTGACCTTCATGTCGCGGCCCATCCAGCTAGCACCATCGAGGGCTTCAATCGCCTTATCTTCTTCTTCATCGTTAGACATTTCCACAAAGCCAAAGCCACGCTTTCTTTGGGTTTCACGGTCTACCGGAAGATAAACGCGTTTTACTTTACCGTAGTCATTAAAGACTTCCCGAAGATCGTCTTCTTCTACGGCGTAGTCCAGGTTTCCAACATAAATTGACATAAAAATTGTCTCCTTAAAGATGACTTAATCTGTGCATCGGGGAAGGAGAGTTCGTAGTCGTATCGGGCGGGGAGATTTTCTGTCAATACTGTCGTAACCAAACACAATACCAAACGAGACAAAACCGTAACCGAGTACTTTCGAATTCTTTTGATTCCCAACAATACTAGGCTAGCACAGTCAAAAAAATAAACACAAGTTTTGGGGGGCACTTGTTTTGTAGAATAAATAAAGTTTTATGAAGCGCTTTCTCCTTTTTTTGATAGCCTGAGCACTTTTACTTAGATAATCGCAGAGTCACCCTTCCTTTAAGCTTTGTTCTGGGTACCCAGGCTGTTGTTGGCCGCACATTCCGAGGCAAAACGATCCATCAAGATGACTACATCCGCTAAACATACTGAGCTGCGCCAGTTGGTCCGAAGCCAATTGTTGCTTTTGCTGGAATCGAATAATTTGCAAGGGGCTAAATCGCTACTTGTGCCCGTACAACCCGTTGACATTGCCGAGGCGATCGAAGATTTACCAGAATCGATGCAGGTCATTGCTTTCCGTCTGCTTTCTAAAGCAGAGGCCATCGAAGTCTATGAATACTTAGATTCATCGGTGCAGCAGGCCCTCATTCAAAAATTTAAGCGCCAGGAAGTGCGGGAAGTCGTTGACCAAATGTCCCCCGATGACCGGGTGCGTCTTTTCGATGAATTACCGGCGAAGGTGGTACGGCAGCTCCTAGAACAGCTCAGCCCCGAAGAAAGACAGGCGACGAATCTTTTGCTCGGTTATGAGGAAGATACCGCTGGCCGGGTAATGACCCCGGAGTATATTTCCCTTAAAGAAACCTTCACCGTTTCAGAAACAATCGAGCGGATTCGGCAACAGGCCAGCAAATCGGAAATTATCTACTACCTCTATGTCACTAACGCATCCCGGCAACTGGTAGGCATTGTCTCCCTACGGGATCTCGTTGTTTCAGAGCCGGATTTACCGTTGTCAGAGATTATGACCAGGGATGTGGTCTCGGTTCACACGGATACTGACCAAGAGGAAGTGGCGCGAACGATTCAACGGTATGACCTACTCGCTTTACCTGTGGTGGATCGAGAAGATCGACTGGTGGGGGTCGTTACGGTGGACGATGTAATCGACATTATTGAACGGGAAGCCACGGAAGATATCTATGCGTTGGGGGGTCTGCAAACGGATGGTGATAATTATTTCCAAATGAATCTGTGGACGGTGGCCCGACAGCGGGTTGTGTGGTTGTTTGTGTTGCTGATTACGAATACCTTTACGGGCTGGATTATTAGCTCCCAGCAGTCGCTCTTGGAACAGGTGGTAATTTTGGCAGCATTTATTCCGCTTTTGACGGGGACTGGGGGAAACGTAGGGGCGCAGTCTTCGACGGTGGTAATTCGGGGTTTGAATACGGAGGATTTGAACGATCTGGGGCCAGCGAAGGTAGTCGGACGGGAGGCGATCGCCGGGGCATTGTTAGGGGCGATCCTGGGGATTGTGGTGATTGTTTGGGCCTACTTTCTCCAGGGAAATCTGGCGGTGGCCATTTCGGTGGGTATCAGTTTGGTGGCGATCGCCGTGCTGGCATCGGTGGCTGGCTCCTCACTACCATTTTTGTTCCGATACCTAGGGTTAGACCCGGCCCTAATGTCGGCACCCTTTATTACAACGGCGGTGGACGTGATTGGGGTTTTGATTTACTTTAATATCGCCCGCATGATGTTGAGGTTATGATAAGGCGAACGCACCCGTGAGGAGGGTCATGTTTTGATGGGAAAAAAGCAGCAATGGTTGGAATTTGCAGAATTGGGTTTGCTGCTGCTGGTTTTCTTGGCGTGGATCTGGGATGTGATTCAAGGCGACGGTAATTCGACAGCTTCATTAGTCATGTTCCTGCTCTGGATCACCCTAGGGCTAAATTTTTTTAACCGCATTGCCCATCAACGACACCAGCGGCGACAAATCCTGGGCATGGTGCGCAGCCTTGAGCAACGTTTACAAGGTCAGTTTCAAGGGCAACTGCAACCCCTCACCGAACAAATTCGCCAAGCGAGCCAAATCAATGCCAGCCTGGCCCAAATCGAAACAGATGGAGAAATGCAAACCTATCTGCGCAGTTTAGAAAAAGCCCTAACCAATGTGGTGCAGTATCTCAATGAAGCTGTCTTGGATGAACGACTCACGAATTTAGAACAGGAATTTTTACGGCAGCAACCTACCCTAGCCGCAAAATCTCCAGCCATCGCCCAGGCAGTTGCCGATGATCTAAAACCAGAGGCGATCGCCGATCCTTGGGCCACGGAAACACTCCCCGCTCCAGAACCACCCGCAGCACCGCAACTCAAGCAGCAATGGCAGTTAGTCGCTACTATCCCAGCCCACCGAGATTGTGTGAGTGCTTTAGTCTTTAGTGCCGATCAAAAATTCCTCGCGAGTGGCAGTTGGGATCATCAGTTGAAACTCTGGCGCGTAGACGATCAAAAGCAAATTTCCCAAGTGACCGCCCACGAACAGGGTCTCTTAAATCTAGCATTCATCCCCCCTGTGACCGGAGCCAAGGCGGAGACAGAACAAATAGAAACATTGGCGATCGCCAGTAGTAGTTTTTCACCGGAAGTTAACCTTTGGCACCTCGATCAAAGCCAAGCGGTGCCCCAACTCACGCTCCAAAAATCCCTGGAGGGACACCAAGGGGCCGTTTATGCCATGGCTTTGACTGGCCAACAAACACTCATCACCGGGAGTCATGATCAGACCCTGCGCCAGTGGCAACTTCAGGCTGGTAGCGTTTATCAACAAACCCTTGATCTCAATGATCAGATTCAGGCGATCGCCCTGGCCCCCCAAGAAAACCTCTTTATTAGCGGTGGCACAGAGGGCATCCTCAAGTTTTGGCGCACCACGGATCATCGCTTACTCGGTAGTTTAAAAAATGATCCCCCCGCAGCCATTGCGGCGATCGCCATCCGCACCGACGGTAAATTGTTTGCCTCTGCTGGCGAACATGGCCTGATTCATCTGTGGCAAGTGGATCTCAATCATTTAGACGTTTTACCGGAAACTGTGCCTTGCTTCACCCTCGAAGCCCACGAAAAGCCGATTACCCAGCTTCTCTTTAGTCGCCAAGGTCATTTTCTCCTGAGCAGTAGCGTCGATGGCACGATCAAAATTTGGCAGTTAGGCATCACTGAGCCTTTGACGACATTGAATTTCAACACTCCCGACCAAGAAGATCATGTACGTTTGCTGTCCCTAGCCCTCACTGCCGATGGGCGTACCCTCGCGGCGGGCGGTTCCGATGGCACGATCAAAATTTGGCAGCAAGTTTAATCAGATTTCATTCACGATAGCCAGCCAGGGAAATTATCCACCGTTAAATATTGATTCCGTGAGAAACAACAGGCTAGGCTAGATCCACTGTTTTTGTGCGGGTAGCTAACGTGAAGCGCGTAATTTTAATTCTGTTGACGATTATTACCCTGGTGCCGCTCCTGTCTTCGTTGTGGGCCAGTTTCCAGGAACCGCAGATCCAGGGCCGCCTCGAACTGTATCAAACCAACTTGGTGCTTCAGGCCGCAGAGTACGATCCCAATTCCACGGCCACTACCTCCCCTGAGGCGATCGCCACCCTTGTTACCCAACTAACGGGCCAAGATCCCTACAGTAGTGCAATCGCCCAGTATAAAAAGGTGCTCAGTAGTAGTGAAGCCCGCCAAAAACTCCTCACAGACTCCACAGAAACAAGCGCTGCTCAAACCCAGGCGACAAAAAAGGCGATCGCCGAAACCGCCACCTTAATCGATGAACTCCAGCTCAGACTCGGAATTTTGTATGCCAGTCGCGGCAAGCTCGAACAAGCACAACAGCGATGGGAAGACGTTTCCGGAGAAGAATCTGATGGTTTGGCTCAAACTTTAGCGCCCCTCTGGCTTAACTCCCAAGCTCCCGCTGACCCAGATGCCTTAACCCAGGCCCAGCTTGAAACCTGGTTCGAGCAACAAAATCTCCAAAAGCTATACCAAATTCAAGACAATCGTCCGGCACAACAGCAACTCCAACAACAAATTCAACAGAATGCGCAACGGGCTTTTTTAAAATTAACGGTCATTACCGTCTTGCCCTTTAGTGTGGGTCTTTTTGGCTTGGGTTTTCTCATCTTTTTGGGCGTTCAAGTTTTCCGGAAGCAGGAAGCAGCCCTTTTGCACATTGATGATCAGGCGACTTGGAACACCCCCTGGAATGGAGAAATTATCTGGCAGGTTTTTATCGTCGGCTTCTTTCTCGTCGGTCAAATTATTTTGCCCCTTGCTTTACCCATCGCCCTCCAGGCCTTTAGCATCGATGCCACCGCTTGGAGTGTACGTGAAAAAGCTGTTTATACCCTCATCACCTATTCACTGATGGCGATCGCTGGTTTAATCGTTCTAGCGGCTTCGGTTTGGGAATTTCGGCCCCTCCCCCAGGGCTGGTTTCAGGTGAAATGGCTGGATAACTGGACGGTATGGGGATTTGGAGGCTACATGGTGGCCTTGCCGCTGGTGTTACTCGTTTCCCTACTCAATCAACAAATTTGGCAGGGTCAGGGGGGCAGTAATCCGATTTTGTTTCTCGCCCTTAAAGCTCAGGATCAGGTGGCCTTAACGATTTTCTTTTTGACGGCCTCGGTGATGGCTCCCCTCTTTGAAGAAATTATGTTCCGAGGTTTTCTATTACCTTCTCTAACCCGCTATGTCCCAGTGTGGGGCAGCATCATTCTCAGTGCGTTTTTGTTTGCGATCGCCCACATGAGCCTGTCAGAAGTTCTACCCTTGATGACCCTGGGCATTATTTTGGGATTCGTTTATGTTAAATCCCGCAACCTCTTGGCACCGATGCTCCTCCATAGTTTGTGGAACAGCGGCACTCTATTGAGTTTGTTTATTCTCGGTAGCTAGGTAGGGTTGCCCTCGGTGGGATTTTCCCGCAGCCAAGTTTCTAACTCTGCGGCTGACTCAAACCCAAATAGGCGATCGCTTAGGGCATCCAGTTGAGTTAGATTCAGGGCCTGGATTTGTGGGGCGAATCCTGAAACTTGCTCCGGGAAGCGTTGCTGAATGAAGCGTAGGATTATTTTACAAGCTTCTTCTTGGCGGCCTTGCTGTAGACCTTCTTCCATCCAAGACGTGACAATTCGCAGCACCTGGGCTTCCTCCTGGGGCTGAATTCGGTGTAGTTCCTGCTCAAAGATCTGCTGTTCTGCCATATTTAACCTCAGATAAGTATCCACAAAACCCGACAACAAATGAATTCTGGCCGAATCTAAACGAAGCGTCACAATCATCCGTAAACATTCTAACTTGACCTTTGGGCGTTCCTCTGAGCTAAAGTTCATCTTTGCCATGAGCGCAGCCGCAACGGGGTTTGGTTGGCGGAGAAAGTCACGCCACGGCAAGCGGTTCAATTGAATAGTCTGGAAAGAAAAACTGAGAATTTCCTTGGAAGGAAACACCACTGAAAAAGTCTCTGGTTCTAGCCTCTGGGGAGAGCGGTAAGAAAATAAGGCAATGGGGTAAATGGGTAAACGATACTTTTCGTACAACCGCGCAAAATAGAGAAACATCCGTTCCGCAAAATCTGCTTGGGAGGTTGCTTGATTTTCAACGTGTACGAGAAAACAAGTCTCTTGGCCGCGAAAGTGAAGTTTCGCCACAATATCTACATTGCGATGCGTTTGGCCAGGTAGGTCATTGAAAACTTCTTGGGTAAGAAAAGTTAAGGAGTTCTGCTCGGCTGTTTCGAGGATTTCCGGCGCAAAAAGGGCGAGAAAATCCCAGAAAAAGGTCGTCAGCAACTCCTTAAACAACAAATCATGATCGATGGTTTGGGTCATGGTTCAACCGGAAAACCAAGGTAAAAGCAGTCTAAATTTCGTCGGGGATTACCCATTTGGGGGGTTCCATCATTTTCTTGAGGCGCGCTGCTTCGGCGATTTCGTGCATTTTGTCGATGGAGACGGTCTGCACAAATTCGCTGGCTTGGGCCGCATATTCTTTGTTGGGGCAGTCTTCCCCTAGGATGCAACCATTGACGCACTCAACGGCACAATTTACGGTTTGACTCATTTTTCGCTCAAGGAGTTGAAGGTGTGTTGCTTTGTAGTGTAACGGTTTCAGCCTCAGCCACCACCAACAATGGTGACAATTTCTAGGCGATCGCCTTCCTGGATCAAGGTATGTTCCCACCGCTGACGGTGCAAAATTTCGCCGTTGTATTCCACTGCCACGAGGCGCGGGTTCATGCCCAATTGTTCAAGGCAACTGGGTAGAGATAGTTCACTCGCAATAGTTTTTAGTTCACCATTCACCCAAACATCGATCATTTATGCCGTGGCCTCCTCAAGGTTTTGTAGGGTTTGTTGGCGGTGTAATTGGGCCGCAAAAAACTGGGCTGTTAGGGTTGAGTCTTCACTCTGCATCAGGGCCCGCACCACTGCAACCCGTTCGGCTCCGGCGGCCAGAACCTCGCCGAGATTTTCGGTGTCAATGCTGCCAATCGCAAACCAGGGCACAGGACAATTTTCCCTGGCATAGCTGACATAACTGTGACCCGCAGCGGCTTTCCCCGGTTTAGTAGGGGTTTCGTACACGGGGCCAACGCCGACATAATCCGCCCCTTCTCTCAATGCTTTTTCGAGTTCCTGGGGATTGGTGGTGGAACGGCCAATAATTTTATCGGGGCCAAGGAGTTGGCGGGCAGTGGCAATGGGTAAATCCGTTTGGCCGAGGTGAACGCCGTCGGCATCCACAGCTAGGGCAAGATCCACACGGTCATTGACGAGAAATAGGGCATGGTAGCGATCGCATAATTTTTTCAGGGCGATCGCATTGGCAAAACGCTGTTCGTCGGGGGTTTCTTTGTCGCGGTATTGGACGATTTCAACGCCCCCCTGGAGGGCCGCTTCGGTCACTGCCAACAGCTTTTCGTGGGGAGAAGTCACCAAATAAAGTCGTGCTTTTTCGAGACGTTGTTTGAGTTGGGGGCTAAAGAGTTGACTTTCGAGGGTATAGACCTGATACCGCATCTGTTTACAGGCGATCGCCATCTCCGTTTTGTAGAGTTTGGCGTATTCTTCTAGCACCCGGAGCGCTTCTTCGACCCGACAAAGATTGGCCCGGAGCAAATGATTAAGATCCGTGCGGCTTTCTTCCTGGGGATGGCTGAGGCTGGTGCCTACATCGTTGGACGTATCCCGTGCGGCGCGTAATTCGTCGTGGTGCCATTGGGCCAGGGTTTGGCGCATTTCCTTGCAACGGGCGGCCAGTTCAGCATGGTTCAGGCCAAATCGAAACCATTCTTCAACAATGCGCAGTCCCTCCCTGGCTCGGTCAAGGTTGGCATCGAGGATGCGAAAAATAGCGGTGGTATCGGTGGAGGCAGGTTTAACCATGGTGACGGCGCACAAAACAGAATCGGCAGGCAAATTCTTACTTTATCGCATCTCCTAGGGGATCTCTGGATTTTGCCCCGGAGACAGGCGATCGCCTTTTAGAATACAGTAGTAACCCTGTGTTATTTTCTGTTGCCCAAGGCCATGGCCCTTCGTACCGTACCGCGACCCTTGCTTGATTCCGCTGATTCTTTAGAGATTGCCTCCGTCACCTATCCCATCGTAGAAACCTTTCATTCGATCCAGGGGGAAGGCTTTTGGTTTGGCACAGCAGCTTTTTTCATTCGCCTCGCCGGTTGTGATGTGGGTTGTCCCTGGTGCGACACCAAAATTTCCTGGAATCCGAAACGTCATCCCCAAGTTTCCGTTGCCGAACTCAAACAACAGGCGATAGAAGCCCAGCCGAAGATCATTGTCATTACGGGGGGGGAACCTTTGATGCATGACCTTTATCCTTTGACGATTGGGTTGAAAGAAACGGGGATTCCCCTCCACCTAGAAACCTCCGGTGCCCATCCCCTCAGCGGTCATTTTAATTGGCTGACCCTTTCGCCAAAACCCTTTAAAATGCCATTGCCGGAAATTATATGATCATGTCAGTGAATTAAAGGTCGTGATCGACCAAGCCACGGATTTTCAGTGGGCCGAAACCCAAGCTCAAAAAATTGCCGCAGAGATTCCGCAATATCTCCAACCCCAGTGGGAAAATCCTGCCAGTCAGAGCCTTATTTTCGACTATATTTTGGCTCACCCCGAATGGCGTCTTGGTCTGCAAACCCATAAGTTCCTGGGGGTGCGCTAGATGAAACGGGCTGTTGTTTTACTCTCCGGTGGCTTGGATTCGGCCACCAGTGCCGCCCAGGCGATCGCCGATGGCTATGAAGTGTTTGCCCTTTCCTTTCGCTATGGTCAAAAACATAGCCGAGAATTGGTCGCCGCCCAGAAAATTGCCGAACATTTAGGGATCACCGAGCATTTCATCATGGATGTGAATTTGTCCCAGTGGGGCGGCTCTTCCCTAACTGACGTTAACCAAGCGATCCCCCAAAGTGGTGTCCAGACAGGGGATATTCCCTCGACCTATGTCCCCGGTCGTAATACGGTATTTTTGGCGATCGCCCTTTCTCTCGCTGAAGCAAAACAAGCCGAAGCGATCTACCTGGGGATCAATGCCGTGGACTATTCCGGTTATCCTGACTGTCGCCCCGAATATCTTGCCGCCTACCAGAAGTTAGCGGATCTTTCTTCTAAAGTTGGCATCGAAGGTCACGCGCCCCAATTGGTTGCGCCCCTTGTGCTTGATACCAAAGTAGAAATTATCCAAAAGGCCGTGAAATTAGGGGTTCCCATTGCCGAAACTTGGTCTTGCTACCAGGGGGGAGAACATCCCTGCGGCTTATGTGATTCCTGCCGCATCCGGGATGAAGCCCTGATCAAAGCGGGTTATCCAGAGCTAACGAGCCAGAACATTCAAAAATAGCCAAACAAAAACCCCCAGACTGCCGCCGAGGGTTGGGGAAATTAGTGCTGGTCAAATCTAAGCCGCCTGCATCAGAAGATCGTCGAGTTTGCCTTGGTACTCTAGTTCATGGAGATCATCACAGCCGCCCACGTGCTGATCGTTAATAAAAACCTGGGGGAGACTACTGCGGCCATTGGCTCGGTCTGTCATGGCCTCCCGCGCTTGGCGATCGCCATCAATGCAATACTCTGTATATTCCACTTGTTTACTGTCGAGGAGATGCTTGGCCCGGATACAAAAAGGACAGGTGCTCCAAGTATAAATTTCAACGGTTGCAGCCATAATTTGGATTTTTCTGAAATGTAACAATTTATTTCAAGTTTAACGTTTCCTGGGCCTAAAAGCGGCGATGCCCTTTTCTCTCTGTAGGGAAATTTGAGCAAGCTTAAGGGCCAAAATTCCCTGTTTTTGCCATAAAATCGACAATTTATTTTCGTTATAAACTTCTTCCGCTACACTGGGAGGCTAGCCTTTTTCTCGGACTGCCATGGTTGCCGAATCGATCCAATACATCACAGAAAATCCGATTTTTACGTTTATTCTGCTGCTGTTAGTGTCCCTGACCATTCCCCCTATTTTTGAACGGCTGAATTTACCTGGCTTGGTGGGCTTACTCTTCGCAGGGATTATCCTTGGTGAAAATGCCCTAGGCCTCCTCGACTCAGAGAGTGAAACGATGGTTTTATTCTCGGAAGTGGGCAAAATTTACCTGATGTTTGTGGCCGGATTGGAAATTAATTTGGCGGAGTTTCGGAAAACCCAGGATCGCTCCATTGGCTTTGGTTTTCTGACATTTATTGTGCCGTTAACGATGGGAACGGTGGTCGGCCTAAGTTTCGATTTTGGTTGGAATGCGGCAATTCTTATTGGATCTTTATTGGCTTCTCATACGTTGCTGGGTTACCCAATTATTAACCGTTTGGGGATTCTCAATAATGAGAGTGTAACGGTCACGATTGGCGCGACGATTTTTACGGATATTGCCGCTCTCTTGGTGCTGGCGATCTGTGTGTCGATTCACCAGGGCGATTTTTCAACGGCTTCTTTGGTCTTGCAACTGGCATTATTGGTGGGCTACGGAGCCTTGGTGCTCTTCGGTCTGTCCTGGCTTGGTCGAGAATTTTTCCAGCGCAATGGGGATGAAGAGGGCAATCAATTTTTATTTATTTTGCTGGCTGTCTTTCTCGCGTCAGTGGGTGCCCAGGTGATCAATGTCGATAAAATTGTGGGGGCTTTTTTGGCGGGTTTGGCGGTCAATGATGTGGTCGGCAAAAGCCCGGTAGAGGAAAAAATTGAATTTGTGGGCAGTACGCTATTTATTCCGTTCTTCTTTGTGGGGATGGGGTTATTGCTCGATATTCCGGCATTTATTAATAATTTGCTCTATGAGTTTCCCCTCACGTTTTCGATTGTGGGTGGGTTGTTGTTGTCTAAATTTATTGCAGCGGCGATCGCCAAACAAATTTATCGCTATAGCTGGGCCGAAACCCTCACGATGTGGTCGTTGTCGATCCCCCAGGTGGCGGCAACCCTGGCGGCGGCCTTGGTTGGTTTCCGGGTAGGACTGATCAGCGAATCGGTATTTAATGCGGTGATCGTACTGATGCTAGTCACTTCGATGCTGGGGCCGGTGTTAACCCGTCGCTTTGGTCGTTTATTACCCAGTAGTGGCAAGGATATTGCCCTGACAACGGTTAAGGTGTCGCCATCGACGGATCGGTTCAAAATTGTTGTGCCCATTGCCAATCCCAGCACCAAGGATTATTTGCTCGAAGCAGCAGGGCTTTTAACCCGCATTCGTCAAGGGGTTGTGATGCCTGTGTCGATTGTGACGGGCCACGCCCACATGGATGATCCGGCAGTGATGACGGGGATCGACCGGAGTCAAAGCTTACTCCAAGAGGCGATCGCCCAGGGGGAGCAACTGCAAATTACAATGCAACCGAAAATTCGCATCGATGACGATGTGGCCGCCGGGATCAGTCGCGTGGCCCGGGAAGAAAATGCCAACTTAATTTTGATGGGCTGGGGGAAAACTGAGGGTCTCAAAGCAAGGCTCCTGGGGACTTTAATTCATAATGTTTGCTGGTCGGCCCATTGCCCAGTAGCGGTCGTGCGTCTCTTGGATGACCCGAAAAATTTGCGGCGAATTATGGTGCCCTTCAAAGGGATCTCAGCCCAAAATTTACAGATGGTGCAATTTGCTGAACTTTTGGCGATCGCCAACCAAGCCGAAGTCACCGTCTTCCATGTGTGCGAAACCTGGATGACCAAAGACCAACGCAACCTACTCAAAGCCGACCTAGAAAATGCCCTGCAAAATGCCGGAATTACCACCAAAATGCAGATTCGGATCATCCGTTACCACGACGTGGCCAAGGCAATTCTCCATGACGCCAAAGACTTCGACCTTGTCATTCTGCACTCTACCCGTTACCGTACCGCCGGAGGCCTAGCTGTGGGCGATGTCACCACAAAAATTTCGAGCCAAATCCAAACATCCGTCGTCATTTTCAACGAACTCTAACCCTCATTCGCCTAACAAAAGTAGTGTTTTTTTAAAGTTAAACCTAAAGCCAGTGCTTCGGATAAGGACGTCCCGGCACCACACGACTAAAAATTACCGTCAACCACACAATCAACACAGAACCGCATAAAGCAGGCGTCAAAATAAATTGCCAGGACGCATGGCTCAAAATACCAATTAAGGCTACGGCCCCCGAAGGCGGATGGACGGTTCGGGTCAGTTGCATGAGCTTAATCGTCACTGCCACCGCCAAACCCATGACCCAGGGAGCATCTCCGAACAAGTGAAATAACACCACACAACTGCAAGCCCCAATTACATTCCCCACGATCACGTTGCGGGGCTGGGCTAATGGACTATCCGGCACCCCAAATACCAGTACGGCCGTGGCCCCAAAGGGAGCCGCAATCAAAGGATAGGAACTATAAACCGAGATGTAAGCCAGGGTCGAAATACCAATAAAACTGCCTAAAAATGACAAACCAATATGTTGTCGGGAGAAGCTGGGTTGATGTCTACGGCTCTGTTGCAGCGTATAAAATTTGCGTCGCCACCGCCTCAGAATTGCTGTATTAGAACGTTTTTTTAATCGAATAGATGCCCGCCGGGGAAATGATGACATAAAACTTCCAATCAAGATCGATAGGATTGCTGGATTTTAAT
Organism: Picosynechococcus sp. NKBG042902; assembly: GCF_963864045.1. Classification (NCBI taxonomy): domain Bacteria; kingdom Bacillati; phylum Cyanobacteriota; class Cyanophyceae; order Chroococcales; family Geminocystaceae; genus Picosynechococcus; species Picosynechococcus sp. NKBG042902. The sequence goes on from NZ_CAWLTV010000076.1 coordinate 96,238, forward strand.
AACTTTGCTCCATGCAATTATTTAAATGTATCATGACGTTCTTGCATTTATGGCTTTTTTATGAGATCAATTTTTAATTTCAAGGTCAACTTTTGCTTATGAAGTCAGCTAAAAATCAGCCTATTTTTGATCGAATCAAATGTCATCAACAAATCAAAAAATAAAAAACGAGGGAAGTATTCTTCCCCCGTACAAAAGCATTCATGGTTATTACTCGAAACTTTAGCCCCCTGCCACAGCGGGTACAATGCTGACCTCATCACCGTCATTTAGAGCAGTATCGACACCGTTCAGAAAACGGATATCTTCTTCATTGACGTAGAGGTTTAAAAAGCGTCGAGGATTGCCCTGTTCATCACAGAGGCGAGCCTTAATGCCGGGGCAGTTTGCTTCTAGGGAATCGAGCAATTCTTTAATGGAAGAACCAGCGCATTCAACGGTGGGTTGATCCTTCGTAAACTTTTGGAGGGGAGTTGGAACTAAAACTTTAATTGCCATTTTGAGTCAGACAAATTTTTTTAAAACTAAACGATAAGGAACAGGGATTGGGTCAGATCTACCGTGCAGTGACAATGAGAAAAGACCCAATTTAGAACAGCAACTATACCAAAGTTTGCTGCCACTCTAGACGCTCGAGGGTGCGGGCACGATCAAGAGCCTGCTCGAAACTTTCCAGGTTCGCTTCGATGGTGAGGGGTTCACCAGCAGCATTTTGTACTGCTTCTTGGGTCTTGAGGCCGTTCCCAGTGATGTAGACGACTGTCTTCTCGTCGGGGTTGATCTTGCCTGCTTCTACGAGTTTTTTCAAAACGGCAATGGTAGTGCCACCAGCAGTTTCGGTGAAAATGCCTTCGGTTTCAGCAAGGAGTTTGATGCCGTCAACAATTTCAGCATCGGTGACGTCTTCGATGTTGCCGTTGGTCTTGTTGGCGATTTCTACGGCGTAGACACCATCAGCAGGGTTGCCAATCGCAATGGACTTAGCGATCGTGTTGGGCTTCACAGGAGTAATAAAGTCACGGCCTTCTTTGTAGGCCTGAGAAATGGGAGAGCAACCTTCAGCTTGGGCACCGCTGAAACGAACCGCTTTGTCTTCAACAAGACCGACTTTGACGAATTCGTTAAAGCCTTTGTAGATCTTGGTGAAGAGGGAACCGGAAGCCAGGGGCGCAACCACGTGGTCGGGGAGTTCCCAGCCAAGTTGTTCGATGACTTCATAGCCGAGGGTCTTGGAACCTTCGGAGTAGTAGGGGCGGAGGTTGATATTCACGAAGCCCCAGCCGTGGGAGTTGGCAACTTCAGAACAAAGGCGATTCACCTGGTCATAGTTGCCGTGGACGGCCATCAGAATGGGGTTGTAGATCAGGGTGCCGAGGACTTTCCCTGCTTCGAGATCGGAAGGGATAAAGACGCAACAGTCTAATCCGGCATGGGCGGCGATCGCCGCTGTGGAGTTTGCCAAATTACCAGTGCTAGCACAGGAAACGGTCGAGAAACCTAATTCGCGGGCGCGGGTCAGGGCAACGGATACCACCCGATCCTTGAAACTCAGGGTGGGCATATTCACCGCGTCATTTTTGATGTAAAGCTCCTTGATGCCGAGACGACGGGCCAAACGGTTCGCTTTGAGGAGGGGCGTAAAGCCAGTGCCCACATCAATGGGTTCTCCGACAACGGGCAAAAATTCTTTGTAGCGCCAGATGGACTTGGGGCCAGCTTCGATGCTTTCACGGCTTACTTTGCTGGCGATTTTCTCGTAGTCGTACTTCACTTCGAGGGGGCCAAAGCAAAACTCACACACGTGGAGGGCTTTGGGTTCGTACTCAGCGCCACATTCCTTACAGGCGAGGGCGGTGAAGTTGGCGGTGTCGAGGGAGGCGACGGCGGTATCAAGGGTTGCTTGCGTCATTAGGGTTTTCTCCGTTTCCATGAATGCTGAATGCTTAATTGAAAGCCATAGTAAACAGTTCTAAAATTGTCGTCAATCATACCCGATAAAAATAGTCGGGATTAAATCTGTGTAAAAAGAAAGAGGCGATCGCCTCTTTTCTCCCAAAAATATTCTCCCCTGGGGGAGATGCCGCTAGGCAGAGGGGGTTAATTCCCTTGGGAGAGATACCCACAGGGTAGAGGGGGTAGGGGTTACTCCGGCAAGGTCTTATCCTGTACACCCCGCATAATCCGCGACAACTCCGACTTCTCATCCACGGCAATCCGGGTCGGCGAACCACTAATAATCCGTTCGTAGTTTCGGAAAGAATCCTTAATTGCTGCCCCACCTTCACTGATGGTGTATTCCCGAATGCCCTTGTCATGCCAAGATCCCCGCATCTTAAAGACGTTGATCGCCCGGGACATCTCGCCACGAATCTCGACATATTGCAGCATCAAAATCGTGTCCGTAATCGTCGAAATGTGGGATTCCGTAATCGAGTGGGCCCCCATAAACTGATCCGTTGTATTCGTAAAGAAGCCCGTGATCTCTTCCTGTTTCGCGTAGCCCGTTACCCCAATCACAAATTGGCGGAACGCATTATTGGTCACGCCCCGCGCTAACGCTGATAGTGAGTCAATCGCAATTCGGGACGGCTTAAATTCAGAAATTTCTGACTTAATCATCTGTAAGTGATCCTCCAGGCCCGCCGACTCTGGATAGGAACAGAGTAACTTGAGCAGCCCTTTGCGTTCCATCTCCTCAAAATCAATCCCCCAGGAAGAGGCATTACGCGATAACTGTGCCCGGGACTCTTCATAGGCAAACAGGATCGCCCGTTCGCCGCGCCGACAACCTTCTTCGAGGAACTTACTTACGAGTAAAGTCTTTCCGGTACCTGTGGCTCCCGTGGCTAGGATGATCGAATCTTTAAAGAAACCGCCGCCGCACATCTTATCCAGGGTTTCCACCCCAGAAGAAATCCGTGCATTAGAAGACCGCTGGGTCAGACGCATTGCCCCCAGTGGGAAAATATTGATCCCGTCGTTGGTGATCGTGAAGGGATATTCCCCCTTCATGTGGGTTGTTCCCCGCAGCTTAAGGATTTCAATGGTGCGTCGCCGCCGTTCCCCTTCTAGGACATTCCGCAGGATCACCACGTTATCTGAGACAAATTCTTCGACCCCAAACCGTGCTACAGGGCCATATTCATCCAGTCTTTCCGTGGTCATGATTGAAGTGACCGCAAGGTGTTTCAATCGCGCAACCAGGCGAAAAATTTCCCGCCGGACGACGGGGGCAGCATCATATTGCTGAAAAACCGCTGTCACCGAGTCAATGGAAACAAGCTTGGCATTATATTTACGAATCGCGTATTGAATCCGTTCAATCAAGGCAGATAGATCAAAGTTACCCACCACTTCCTGACCATCGGGATCTGGGGAAGCATCGAGAATAAATAACTTACCTTCATCAACGAGACTTTGGAGATCCCAACCGAAACTATGGGCGTTCTGAATAATATCCCGGGGAGATTCCTCAAAGGTGACAAAAAGCCCTGGGTAATCGAAATGCTTGATGCCATGGTAGAGAAATTGGATTGCCAATAAGGTCTTCCCAGTCCCCGAAGTACCACTCACTAGGGTTGTTCTGCCGGAGGGTAAACCACCATGACTAATCTCATCGAGACCTTCAATGAGGGTGCGGATTTTTTGGACGCCTTTGATGGCACCGTTATTAGAGGAGGTGGGCTGATTCATTACGACTTAGGGACTGGAGATATAAATAAAAGAATGAAGAGATTTAACTAGGGTTGTCCTAATGCAGGGAGAGCAAGCGCTTGAAACGCCATCTTTTTGGACGGCATAGCCTGATGACCCAACGAGACGAAGGAAGTATACAAAATCAAATGGCTTTATCCTACTAGAAAGTGCTCCTGTTCTTAAAGCTCTTCTTCCCGTTCTAAAAACTCTTCGTAAAGGAGATCGAGACCAATCAATACTTTTTCTCGGTCGGAGAGGTCACCGATGATCTTACGGACGGGAGGTGGAAGCACTTTGGAGAGGGTTGGTGTCGCCAAAATCTTATCTTCTTCGGCTAGTTGGGGGTTTTGGAGGACATCAATTACTTTTAGGGCATAGACCCCTTTAAAGTCAGTTTCTAAAATATTTTTTAAGGTTTTGAGGGCGCGGACAGAGTTGGGGGTATTGCCAGCCACATAAAGCTTTAAAACATAAGTTTTCTTTAGGAGGTTCATAGACAAGGCTGATGTGGGTAGGAATAGGGTTAGGTGCTAGGCGTCGTGGAGGGGAATGATTTCATCCTAGTCTATCCGAAATAGAAGTTCAAAAGGTAGATCTTCACGGGGGATAGAACGGCGATACATTTCACACAAGTGGGCGACGATATCGATGAGGGTAAGGCGATAGTCTAGGAGGATTTCTTCGCTTCTCCCTTCAAGTTTGAGCTGTTGGGCGAATTCGTCCATTAACTTCATGTGAGTTTCGAGGATATAGGAGACAGAAACATCGGCAAAAAAAGCCTGATTGACAAATTGATCAATGGCTTGATTTGTGGGGAGATCGCCACTGAAGTAGCTTAGGACAATAGTAGCTTAGGACAATATCGCGATAATCGGCGACAAATTGCTCACGGAATTCTTGCTGTTCTTCGGGGGAAAGACTGCGATAAAAATATTTGGGATTGCGCTTGTAATAAACGCCGAGATAGCCTAATCGTTCCCGTAATTTTTCGGCGAGACGGCGCTGTTGTAGCAGTAAAAAAGCTTGGTGGGTTTTATCGGGATCGCTGTGGTGGGGATCTTGGGGTTTGTCGCTCAGGGCACAGCTTGGGGCGAGGTGCAAAAATTGGGCGATCGCCTGGTCGATGGTCAACGATAAGTTTTCGAGATTGGTAAAATCTAGGTATTTTTCGGCACTATGGTAAAGCTGCTCGGAGACATCTTCTTGGGAAAGTTCACAGGCGGTGGTCGGCCCAAGAAAGACACAGGGGAGTAAAATTCCACTCTGAGTTAAGCGCTCAAAATAGTCTTGGTTTTCTTTCCCTTGAACAACCACAAGGCAGTCAATTTGTTCTTTATTTGCCTCAAGAAATGCCAGGAATTTTTGGCCATAGTCAAGGAGCTTGATCTGATAGCGATCGCCTGTCAATTGAGCTTCAATTTTTCCGGGTTGAAAACCAGGAGGTGTAACTAGATAAAGGGAGAGTTTAGAAACCAAAGTAGACCGACCAACATCGAAATAAGCTTAAGTTAAAGGATAGCTTTCTTTTAATAATGGGACAATTATAAAGATAAGCTTAATTTTTTTGCTTGCTTGGGGTTACGGTAACATCTTTTGTCAAAATAGGCTGAGATTTTACCGGAAATTTAGCGCCAGCATTATTTTTGTACCCGCAACAGTTCGTAGGGCGATCTTTCCAGGAGGAGATCAAGGGTTTTGTCCCCTAGGGGAAGTTCTGGGCGGGTGGATGTGCGCACCACCAACAGAAAAGAAGAATTGGCCTGGGTTAAGGTGCTGTCGATGGCGGCGAGTTCCTCTTCTTTATCATCGTCAATAAAGAGAATATCTTGGCCTGTATAGAAGACGAGGCTCGGCTTTTCAAAACCCACCATCATCACTGTTTCGTCAGGCCGCTGCTGGGCTGTAATGGTATCGGCAATTTCCCGGAGACTGGCTTGGCGAGCTTGATCCAGCAAAGTGCTGGCCGGTAGTAAAACAAGGACAATAAATGCCACCATAATCGCCCCATTAGCTAGCCAGATCCCCAGGCGCGATCGCCACACACAAACCGCAAGAACAACCGCCCCCAGGAGCCAAATCCCACAGCCCCACCAAGCAAGGTTTGATTGGGCATAGGTCGTAGCCAGATCCGGGGCCGCAGGATCATAACCAATGACTTGGGGGCTATAGATCATAAACCCGCTGAGAATCAGCAACAGCCCCACATTGGCGATCGCACTCCAACGGAATCCTGTTGAGGGTTGCCGGGGCGTTTCAATAACATGGCTGAGAAACAACGCCACCAAAATTGCGGCGGCGGGCAAGAGGGGAATTGTATAACTCGGTAGTTTGGTGACGGCGATGGTAAAGAAGCCAAAAATCACCCCAAACCAAATGCTTGCAAAGACGGCAAGGTGGGTAGAACGCGCCTCCTGACGCCAACGGGCCGGACGATGTAACTTGAGTCGGGCGATCGCCGCTGGTAGATACACAGACCAGGGCAAAAACCCCACCAATACCACTGGAAAATAAAAATACCAGGGAGCATCGTGGCCATTGACCACCCCCGTAAACCGATCAAAATTGTGGTAACCAAAAAAACTATCAATGTACGCTTGGCCATTGCGAAGAGTCACCAGGACAAACCAAGGTAAGGCGATCGCCGTGAAGATCAAAGCCCCAGTCAAGGGTTTCGCTTCCCCCAGCAGTACCTCGCGAAACTTGCCGACATAGAGCAAAAAGAGCATGATCACAAGTCCCGGCACTACGATCCCCACCGGCCCTTTGGTCAAGACTGCACAGGCAAATAACGCGTAAGCCGCCATGTACCAGCTATTGGGTAACCAGCGATTGATCGGCTGTCCGCCGCTACCATAGCCATAGAAAAAACAAATCAAGCCCCCACTAAAGCAGCCATTAAGGAGCATATCGGAGACCCCCTGCCGCGCCCAGACAATGGTTTGTAAGTTCAAGGCGATTAAGCTACTGCCGATCCAAGCCGCCAGCCAGAGTTTGCGTTGGGTATTAGGAGCTTCGGGATTTTGGGCCGCCGTTGTTGTGCCAAAACCAAACTGACGCAGCACCACAAAAACCAAGACCATTAAACCAAGGGCCGCAAAGGCAGAGGGTAATCTGGCCCCCCAGGCATTCACCCCAACAATTTTGTAGGCGATCGCCATCAGCCAATACACCAGGGGCGGCTTATCAAAGCGGGTGGCATCGTTGTAATAGGGCGTAATCCAATCCCCTGTGGCTAACATCCGTCGGGCCGCATCCGCAAACATGGGTTCCGTTTCATCCACGAGGCCCACAGCGCCAAGCTGCCAAAAAAAAGCGAGTCCCCCCAGGAGACCCAAGGCGATCGCCGAAATGATCCCCGTGGTTTTCGGGAATTTCTCATAGCTGTGGTACCAACGACGAACAGAATCAAGGGGCGACATGGGCAAATTGGAGGATTTTAAGTAAAAAACTTCAGCGATTGTAACCTGCTATGTGGGCAACTAATTCGCATCCGTAGACAGGGCTTCTGGATCTAAAAGTTCCACCTGACCCAGACGACCGTCGAGGCGTACCCATTGACCTGGTTGGAGCAGCTCAAGGGCCATGGTGACATTGGCAACCATTGGAATTTGGTGTTGGCGGGCCAAGCTTGCCCCCTGGGAGAGCATGCCCCCCTGGGTTGTGATAATGCCGCTGACCTCCTTGAGATGCTCTAGAAAATGTTCATCAATGTAGGTGGTCACCAAAATATCATTGGGACTCCAGGATATGACCCGTTCCCCAGGTAAACAGCGATGGACGCGGCCAATCACCGAGCCACTACTCACCGCTTGACCCTGGAGTTTTTGTAAAAAACAACTACTCGAAACATCTTCTTTCGTGGTCAATTGACCGTAGATAATCTCTGGGGGAGGCCCCTGCTCTTGGTTCACACTCATCTGCGATCGCCGATATTGAATTTTGAGCTGGAGGCGGGAGAACTCCTGGGATTGGGGGGCATTAATCAAGGCCTTTACCTCCGGGAGCTTGAGCCAAAAAATATCCTGGGGCTGCTCTAGATAACCTTGGTTTTGCCAAATCTGGGCGATCGCCAAAAAATGCCAGCGCAACTGGGCCAAGAACGTTTCACAAAGCCCCGTTACCATTTCCTGTTGACGGTAGATCTGCTGGAGTTGGCGCTGGGCGGAGCTAAGACCAGGGGGAGAAATGGCGGTGCGCGGCTGGTTCACTAAATCCGTTAATTGTTGGCGGATCGTCCCCGAATCTTCTCGCCAGCGCCGCTGGGCCAACTCCCAAGGGAAATCTGCCCCATCCCCATGCTCCTTCAGCCACTGATTTAAACGACCAAACAAATGTTCACCATCGGGCAGCTCTGCGAGTTGGGCAAATAAAACCGCCCGTGTAAAGGGTTCAACGGCTCCTTGGCTTGACTCCCCTTTGGTGCGGAGAGTGCCCCGGATATCCACGGCCAATTGATTGAGAGTTTGAAATTTGGGCGGGAGCGGCGGCAAAAAATGAGACAGTCCCGTGGTCAAACGGCGACGCCAGAGGATCACTTCTCCCCGGAGCCAATAGCCAAGCAAAAGCTCCAGCATCTCTGTAATTTGCTCGACATTTTGCACCAAGTCCGCCAGGCTGAGGGTCGAAAGATCATTGCGACTGATCATCTTGATCGTTTTTAGCAGGGGATAACAAAGGCGCTCCGCTTCCTGCTGAAACTCTGGGTACCATTGCCAATCCCAACGCAAATAGCGGTAACAGAACAGAGGATGGCGCAGGCCAAACAGCAGACAGCCCAGCCGGGATTGGAGGTCGCTAAATTCAAAATTTTCCCGGCGGCAGACCCGCTCCCAAAAGCTGCGATTGAGATAGCTATATCCCCGATGATGGGAAATCAAGGCGATGTTCTGGAGATTTTCGCGCCCTTCCCACAGGGCATTATAGATACTGGCGATCGCCCCTGGTGCCGTGACCTCTAATAGGGAGGCACTCAAAGGGGATAAAGGTTTGGGGAAATGGCTCGCAATCTCTTCCCTCGTCCAGACCGGATGGAGATGATAGATCGGCCGCACCCGCAAAATCCAAATATCCTGGCCCGTAAAACACCATTCCAGGGCCTGGGGGCTGCCCTGTTGATGTTCCAACTGACGGCTGAGGTGGGCCACTTCTTGCAAAATATCCAAGGGAGGGTGGTTAGCATAGGGTTTCCCGCCCAGGGGTTGGGGTGAATCCAGACCGTAGTACAGCAAAAATTGGCCTTCTCCAATCACGAGCGGCGTAATAAAATCCCGGACAACTTCCGTGAGGGGATCCTGGCGCTTGTAGGGGAGCGGTGGGCGACTGTAGGTAATGCCAGACCATTGCACGGTGGGTTGGGCTTGCACCAGCAGTGCTTGTTTCCCCACTGCCGTTTGACTAAAGCCATTCACCAGGGCAACTTCCAAGGCTTCTGGGCTGGTGAGTTGCTCCGTGGGAATCTGAAATCTGGGAAGGACTTTTTCGCTGGAGAGACGCACCATATAAGGGCGATCGCCACTGGGTTTTAGTAAATCAACCAGTCGTTTAAAATCATCCCCTGGTTTTAGCACCCACCCCGGCAAAACGGGATAACCCAAATATTTCAATTGGCTGAGGGTCGCCGCATCCTGGCCCACTTGGGGGCTACTGAGGCGCTGATCGAGGGAGAGAAAGCCGGATTCAGGCCGAAAAATTTGCCAAACTTGCCGACTATTTGTTGTCTGTTGACTTAACCAGCCCAGGAGTCCCCCCAGGGCGATCGCCGCGACCCAATAGCCCGGCACCGCACCGTGGCGGATCGTGAGAGCGACAAAAATCAAGGTTAAAACGGCCCAGATCCCCAGGCGAATTTGTCGAAATACCGTCAAGCCCACCAAGCCAATAAAACTGACAATGGGGGTAATCTGCCAATCATGGAGTAACAAGCCTCCCCACACCGCCGCAAAAGCCAGATCTTGGGTGCGCCAATAGCGGCCCATCATAAAAGCTAAAAGACTGATGAGTTCCCAGGGGGATTGGTACGGGAAAAAATACCGGGTGAAGAGCACCACAATTATCCCCAGGAGACAATCTCCCAACAGTTGCCTAGGGGGATGGCGATCGCCCCAGGGCAAAATACAAACTGCACCGAGGGTTGGGATTAAAGTAAAAATGAGTAGACAACCCCAGACCTGCGTCAATGTCATGGTTGTGGCGAAAGGAATGTTTGGATCCGGCGCACGGCTTCCCGCAGTACCGCTGGTTCCTGAACGAGGGCAAAGCGGACATAGCCTTCCCCTGTTTTACCAAACCCTGATCCTGGCGACAGGGCAATGCCCGTTTGGGCCACCAATTGGGTACAAAATTCCAAAGAAGTTCCTGACCAAGCTTCTGGTAACTTGGCCCACACATAGAGGGTCGCCCCAGGCTTTGGTACAGACCAACCGTGGTCATTGAGGGCTTCGACGAGGGCATCCCGGCGGGCTTGGTAAACGCGTACGTTTTCCGCGATGGTGACTTGATCCCGTTGGAGGGCGGCGATCGCCCCGTTGAGAATCCCTTGGTATTGGTTAAAATCAACCACCGCCTTAATTTGGCGTAGGGCCGCAATCAGTTGGGCATTCCCCACCGCAAAGGCAGTACGAAAGCCTCCCATATTAAAGGACTTTGAAAAGGTAAAAAATTCAATGCTACAGGTTTTTTCCGGATCGGCCTGTAATACCGACGGTGGTGCCGTTTCCCCAGCAAAATAAATGTCGTTGTAGGGGAAATCATGAATTAGCGCCAGATCATGGGCCTGGCAAAACGCTACTGCCCCTTGAAAAAAATCGAGCGTGGCGATCGCCGTCGTGGGATTGTGGGGATAACTGAGAATCATTAAGCGACTTTTTGCCAAAATATCCTGGGGGATCGCCGCAAATTTCGGCAGAAAATGATGTTCAGCGGTGAGGGGCATAAAGTAACTTTCGCCACCCGCCAGCGCCACCCCACCCGCATAGGATGGATAACCCGGATCCGGCAGTAGAGCATAGTCTCCAGGGTCGAGCAAGGCCAGCGGCAGGTGGGCCGTCCCCTCCTGGGAACCGATCAGTGCCAAGACTTCGGTATTCGGATCAACGGCAACCCCATAACGCTCGGTGTACCAAGTGGCGATCGCCTCTCGAAAAGCCTGGGTATTGCGGTGAAGGACATACCCATGGGTTTGGGGATCGGTTAATGCCTGGGCAATGGTTTCCGTGGCGATCGCTGAAGCAGGGAGATCAGAAGAGCCGAGGGATAGATCAATTAAATCCCGACCTGCTGCCACCGCCTTGGCCTTGGCCCGGTCCATATCTGCAAACACATTTGCCGAAAGCCGTGATAACCGCTGGGAAAAATGCATAGGGGCAAATCAAATCGCTGAAAAATATTACAGTTGGGCTTCAACAAAATCCTTAAGACCCTGCTTCGTAATCGCCCCCTCATGGCTCGCCACAACCTTCTGGGCCTTAAAAAAGCGCAGGGCCGGCACCCCCTCCACTTGGCATTGGGCAACGGCTTCCGGATTGGGGTCTACTTCGAGCTTAACGACTTTTAGGCGATCGCCATACTCCTGGGCGGCCCAACTGACCGAGGGCGAAACTAACCGACAAGGCCCACACCAACTGGCCCAAAAATAGACCAAGATATCTTGATTGACGTTGAGGACTTCCTGCTCAAACTGGGAATCGGTAATTTCCAAAACGCTGCCACTCACAGGGGGTGAACTCCTTGATTACTTACAAAATGAAGACAGTTCCTTACGTTAACAGTTTTCGGCGATCGCTGGATCAATGGATTTACGAACAGCCACAAAACTCCGTAAGCGAACTAGGTAGGAGTTCTTTGGACTTCTACCCCGCCAAGTAATCTGTTTGTAAGGTTTCAAGACCCAAAAACCAGGATAAAGATCCCCCCCCTCAAGGCGAGATCCTAGAGATTTTTCATTTGGGTGCGTAGGGCCTCCAGCTCAGCATCCACCGCCGCAAAATCAGCATCCGTTGGTTCGGGAGTTTCGACGGGAGTATCGGATACTTCTTCCATTTCATCCACCATCTTGGCCGCTTCTAGGGCTGGTGCTTCTTGGGAAGCCGCTTTGAGCATCGCCAACTCATCATCAATGGAATTGGAGGCTTCAAGTTGGGCAAATTCTTGATCTAAACTGGCACTGCCCAAGACATTGGTTGCTTCAGATTGGGCTTCGAGTTCCATGATTTTGTCCTCCATCCGCTCGAAGGCACTCATCGCACTGCTGGTGTCGATGTTGTTCATGGTGCTCTGAAGTTGGGCATTCGCTTTTGCTGCATTGGCCCGGGCCTTAAGCATATCTTTCTTGGTTTTAGCCTCTTGGATTTTGCTTTCTAGGGCAAGGAGGTTTTCCTTGAGGGTTTTTACCTGGGCATTTTGTTGGGTCAGTTGCTGTTGGAGGACTGCTGCGGTGTCCGCAAAGGTTTTTTTCCGGACTAGGGCTTCCCGGGCAAGATCTTCTCGACCGTTCTTAATGGCTAATTCTGCTTTCTTTTGCCAAGTGGTCGCTTCGGTTTGGTTTTTGATCAGCTGTTGCTCAGTTTTTTTCTGGGCGGCGATCGCCCGGGCCACCGACTGGCGTAATTGCACCAAACTTTCCCCCATATCGGCAACGGCCTGTTCCAATATTTTTTCGGGGTCTTCGGCCTTACTGACCATATCATTGAGGTTGGCTTTAACAACACGACCAAGACGATCTAAAAATCCCATGATGCTATATCTCTATACGTGATTGAGTGCAATTTAAACTGTGACTTACTCTGGCAAAGGGGTAAGCATACTCCTTTACATTTTAATCACTCCTTTGGTTTTCTATGGTAGTCGCTTCTACTGCTTGGGTCATTGGCTAAGAAGTTCGTCGGGCGTGAATGCCCAAAGGAAAGTTGTATTCACCCGCAAAGATTGCATCTTAGTGTAGTCGGTAGTCAATGCGAGTTCGATTTTCTAAGTTTAATTTTTAAGACCACACTGCTATCTTGGCTGGTTTTCGTATTATTTTGAGATTAGTAAAACAAAGTATGACGATATCTAACCAATAGGGGAAAGCCTAAATAGGTTATTGTAAAATAGTGACTTTCCTGGAAAAATCATCCTCGTGAAAATTCAGCACCAGTTGTAAATCGAAGGAATATGGATTCCTAATATCGATGCAAGTAGGCGAGTAACGGCCACTTTTCAAGGGAAAAGCCTGGGGTGAAAAAGCGAGATTGCAAGTGAATTTGGCCTGACTTCCCCAACTGTCGCGACTAAACTATGCACTTAGATGATCTACATATTCTGCTCATTGAAGATAATTTGGCGGAAGCTGAATTGTTAGGGGATCTACTGGCAGATATTGAGATGGTGCAGTGCGATATTGTGCATTTTGCCCACCTCGAAAAGGCGATCGCCTGTCTTGAAGACCAAACCTTTGACGTGATTTTGCTCGATTTGAGCTTGCCCGACAGCCAGGGCCTAAGCTCTCTCCCGATGCTGATGGGCATTGCCCCAGACGTTCCCATTGTGGTGCTGACGAATACCAATGATGCCGAGTTAGCCCTCGAAGCGGTGCACCAAGGAGCCCAGGATTATTTAATCAAAAAAATATCGCCTTTGACCAAGAGACATTACTCCGCTCAATTCTCTACGCCATCGAACGCAAGCGAAATCAACAGGCCCTCAAGTTAGCCAACGAGCGACTCCGGCAAGAGATGAAGGCCCGCGAAGCAATGCAGATCAAACTTGAACAATCCAACCAGGAGCTTGAACAGTTTGCCTATATTGCCTCCCACGATTTGAAGCAACCCTTAGCGAGTATTTACTCTTGGTCTCAACTGCTCCAGGTGCGCTACGGCAATTGTCTGGATGAAAAAGGGAGTAGTTACCTCAATGCGATCCAAGATTCCGTGCGCCAGATGACCCAGCTTATTGAAGATCTTTTAACCTATTCGCGGGTCGATCGAGTAGAAAATACGGCGGTGGATGTGGATTGTAATTTGATCGTCCATCAGGTTTGTAATCGACTCAGTTCGGCGATCGCCCAACAAAGCGCCAAGCTCACCATTGATTCCTTGCCTACCATTCAGGGAAATCCCCTACAAATTAGTCAAATTTTCCAAAATTTAATCGAAAATGCCCTCAAGTATTGCCGGGAAGAGGTGCCTCCCCAGATTCGGATCAGTGCCGTCCAAAACGATAACCACTGGGTTTTTAGCTGCCACGACAATGGCATTGGCATTGAAGCCGATTATTTTGAGCAAATTTTCTACGCTTTTAAACGCCTCCATTCCCAGAGTCAATATTCTGGGACAGGCATTGGCCTCGCCGTGTGTAAAAAAATTGTGCGCCGTTATGGTGGTGAAATTTGGTTGACTTCTACCTTTGGTGAAGGCTCTACTTTTTACTTTTCCTTTCCGATGCAATCTTCCCCCAAGGACAATGCCTAGGAACCAGCCCCAGGGTATCTGCGAGGGAGTTTGATCAAGTTACAATAAAGCTGACCCAGACCTAGTTGATTTCACCTGATACAGACACCGTGACTATTTCTCCCATTTCTCCCCAAGACACTACCTTTAACCCCAATCAACCCGATGCCTTTGGGCGTTTTGGGAAATATGGTGGTAAATATGTGCCTGAAACCTTGATGCCCGCTTTAGCTGAGTTAGAAGCGGCCTATGCCCAGTATCGTAACGACCCGACTTTTCAAGCAGAATTAGCTGGACTATTAAAAGATTATGTTGGTCGCCCCAGTCCCCTTTATTTTGCAGAACGGCTGACGGCTCGCTATGCTCGCCCCGATGGTTCTGGCCCGCAAATTTACCTGAAACGGGAAGATCTCAACCACACAGGTGCCCACAAAATCAATAATGCGATCGCCCAGGCCCTCCTCGCCAAACGCATGGGCAAAAAACGCATCATTGCCGAAACTGGTGCGGGTCAACATGGCGTTGCCACAGCGACGGTCTGTGCCCGGTTTGGGCTGGAATGCATTATCTATATGGGGGTGCAGGACATGGAACGCCAAGCCCTCAATGTCTTCCGGATGAAATTATTAGGAGCTACCGTCCAACCCGTAGAAGCGGGCACTGGAACCCTCAAAGATGCCACCTCCGAGGCCATTCGGGATTGGGTAACAAATGTAGAGACAACCCACTATATCCTCGGTTCCGTAGCTGGCCCCCACCCCTACCCGATGATGGTGCGAGATTTCCACGCGATCATTGGTGCCGAAACTCGCCAACAATGTGCAGAAAAGTGGGGTGGCCTCCCGGATATTCTGATCGCCTGTGTGGGGGGAGGTTCCAATGCCATGGGGCTTTTCCACGAATTTGTTAAAGATTCGACCGTGCGCTTGATTGGCGTTGAGGCCGAAGGGTCTGGGATCACCAGTGGTCACCACGCCGCCACCCTCACCCAAGGGAAACCAGGGGTCCTACATGGGGCCATGAGCTACCTATTGCAAGACACCGAAGGCCAAGTTGTCGAGGCCCATTCCATCAGTGCGGGCTTAGATTATCCTGGCGTCGGCCCGGAACACAGCTACCTCAAAGATACTTGTCGGGCTGAGTATTACAGTGTCACTGACCAAGATGCAGTGGCTGCCTTCCGACGGGTGTCCGAGTTAGAAGGAATTATTCCCGCCCTGGAAACCTCCCATGCCTTTGCTTATCTAGAAACCCTTTGTCCCCAGTTGTCGGGCAGTCCGCGCATTGTGATCAACAGTTCTGGTCGGGGTGATAAGGATGTACAAACGGTGGCGAAATATCTCGATCGCCATGGTTGGGACTAAAGAAATTCGAGATTAAAGTCTAAATTGCGGTAAATAACGAGGGGGATTGATTGTAATCCCTCTTTTTTTGTGGCTACCAATGAATCTGACTCAGGATGTAGCGGAGTCGGTCGTAGTCATCTTTGAGGAGGGTGCTGATCATCCGCCCCACATCCACTAACCATTGGCGATCGCCTTTTCGCAGTCGGTAGACTTCCCGCACTGCCGCCGCCATGAGGGATTCTGGGGGCACCCAATTCACCTGCAAAAGCACTCTGAGAAACTCTAATCTGTCGGTGAAGTGAATAATTTCGTCCGGTTCGCAATGGTAAACCGATTGGTGAATTTGGGGGGGACGGGGTGGTAAATATTGAAACACTTCGCCCCGCCGACCATTGCGGCGATTACTGGGAATTTCAAAACCGACGATGGCCGCCCGAAACTCCGTTTTGAGCATCGCAAAAATTTGCGGCTGTTGTTCTCGCAACTCTTCGAGGCTCATCCCCAAGGCCCTGGCCCGATGGACTGAATCAATGGGGGCCGTGGTGACGTAGGTAACGACCCCGTAGACGATGTTGCCTGATTCTTCGTCATAGGATTTTACCCAACTGCCAAAGGGGGGCATCACTGGAAAGCTGAGGTCTTCCGGCTCCAAACATTGGGCGGTGAACTCAGTGGTGGCAGTTTCAATGACCTCGGCAATGTGATCGGGGTGGCGATCACCAGGGGAAAATTGGGGCAAGGGCAGACGCATAGGACGAGCCAAAGGGACTTATTTCGTGACTTCAAGCTCCGCGAGGTTAAAGGTAATCAATTTATCCCAGTTCCCCCCTTCAAAAAGAACTGCCGCCCGACCATCGCTGACCCGTTGGACGAGGCCCTTAAACCGATAAAAGGTGTCATCGGGGTTGATTACGCGCACCGTGCTACCAGGGAGAATCATCGCTTCCAAACCTTTTACTGAAATGACTAAGAAATTTTACCTATCATAGCGCGTTCAATTGGCGTTACTCGCCGAATCTGTCAGGCGATCGCCTTCGTTATTGAGTTGGGGTAGGGATTCTGGAAAGTAGATCGTGCGAATATCTGTCGGCAACTCTTCTAAAATCAATTGACGCCCTTGGTTAAGCCAATTCTCCACATCCTCAACGGTCAAATACTCTCTCTCGGCCTGGAGATGGGCAGAAATGCGGGTCGAGCTCCAGTGAAAATGATCCGCGAGCACCACAATCAACCGGGGCAGTGGCGGAACTAAATCCAAGGCTTGTTCGAGGTAACACCACAGGGGCGGCGTTGTCCGCTTAATGTCATAGTTAATGCTGGCCACTGGCGGAATCTCGAACTGATCCTGGTAGGCCGTTGCCACTTCCAAAAGCCACTGCTGTAAAGATTGAAACCCTTGGGCCTCTAAATCGAGGGTGCGCATCTCGTGGAAAATTTGCCGCCAGGTCAGGGCAAAAAGATAGTCCGTCTGCACAGGCGATCGCCCCCCGTGGCCAATGAGGGTGTAAACCAACGGTGCATATCGACAAAAAATCCCTGTGAAGTATTTCCCTTGATCCGAATAGCGTTGACAAAAAGTCAGCAGATCCGAATCGCTATAATGGTTGAGGGCCAAAATCAGTGGATGATTGGTTTCAGAAAAACTCGGAATCTGAATCATGTCCTGCAATAATGCCTAAAAAGTGCCTGTGCGGCGTCACCTGATTTTAATCATAAGCGATTCACCTCCCAACTTTTGTTCCATGACCGTTGCTTTCTCTGCATTGTCCCATCCCTCAATAGCGGCCTTTTTCCCCGCCTTCGATAGCCTGTTTTCCACCCAAGGCATCATGGTGATGTTGCTCTGTGCCTATGGGGTCGCCATGTGGATGTTTCTAACCACAGCCCCCAAAGTCCACACGATTATGGTCTCGGATCTAGAAGTGGCCAGGGGATTTTATGAAGGAATTTTGCAGCTCCCCGTCGCCGATGTTCCCCTCCACTACTACTACAACTATGAACAAACCCTAGGGGCCGCCAGCCTTGACCCGATGTATATGGGGGCCAGTCCCATAGCGATGGGCCGCACTGAAACCTTGGGGGGGGCAGACGGGTTATGGTATCAACTGAAAAAAAATACCCAACTCCATGTGGTATCTGGGGCGAGCCTTGGAAAAAAGAATCGCCAACGCCACGTTTGTTTCGATAAGGATTGTCTAGAAGCGCTCCTGCTCCGTATCCAAGCCCGCCGTCTCAAATATAAAATTCGCCAGGAGAAACCCTTAAACTTTCTGGTCAAAGACTGGGATGAACGGGTGATCGAACTCGCAGAAGTTATTAATTAATTCGCCAGGGGGATTTCAGGGTGACTGCTCTAGGCGCGACGGTGCAGAACGTTGCAACGTTTCCCCTTCAACTAACGTATGCACTTGCCAAGGGACTTCAGCGTTGGGATAGTCGGTGCGATAGTGCCCACCACGGCTTTCGGTACGCCAGAGGGCACTCTTGAGGATTAAGAGGGCAACATCGGTGAGATTACAGGTTTCTGCATAGAGACGAATTTGCGCCTCGGCATCGGGATGAGTGAGGTGGATCTGCTGCGGGGGACGGCCCTGAAGAAATTGCGCCAGAGGCATTTGCTGGAGTTGTTTTTGCCAGGTGCTTACCTGGGCGATCGCCTCCTGTAAAATTTTTTGTTCTCGACAAATACCAGCGCTTTGCCAGAGCAATAGGGGGAGATCGGCCCGGATCGTTTGCACTTTAACGGATAATTTTTTCCAGCTTGCGGTGATGGTCTGGATCTCAGGATCTTGTACCGCTAGGGCCGCTGGTTTTGGCTGGAGATCCCGCAGTTGCGCCGCAAAAACTAGACATTCTAACAAGGAGTTACTCGCGAGACGATTCGCCCCATGGACACCCGTACTTGCGGTTTCGCCAATGGCATAGAGCCCTGGAATCGAGGTTTCACAGTCTGTATTGGTGGTGATTCCCCCCATCCAATAGTGGGCGGCGGGGGCCACAGGAATTGGCTCCGTAAAAACATCCACTCCCCACTCGGCACACATCCGAATAATGTTCGGGAAGCGACGGCGGATTTTCTCAGCGGGGATCACACTCAGATCGAGGTAAACATGGGCATTGGCCGGATCACCGGCATTTTCGGCCAGGTAGCTAAAAATAGCGCGACTGACCACATCACGGGGGGCGAGTTCACCGTCTGGATGGTAGTCAAAGGCAAAGCGATCACCATTAAACCCCAACAAATGCGCCCCTTCACCTCGTACCGCCTCACTAATCAAAAAATGGGGGGCGTTCGGTTTCGTTAAGGCCGTGGGATGAAACTGAAAAAATTCGAGATCCCGCAACTGAGCGCCCGCCCGCCAAGCCAGGGCCACCCCATCCCCAGTACTGACGGTGGGGTTTGTGGTTTGGGCGAAAATTTGGCCGCCACCGCCTGTCGCTAAAATTACGGCTCCTGCGGCAATCCACTGAATGTGATGATCAAATAAAACACTGACCCCTTGGCATCGGCCCGTTTCATTGCGCCAGAGTTGGAGGGCAAAGGCCTGGGAAACAATGTGAATGTTCGGACGTTCAACCACCTGCTCGATCAAGGTGGTAATGATCGCTTTGCCGGTGGTGTCGGCAGAATGTAACACCCGGGGGCGGGAATGGGCAGCCTCCAGGGTCATCGCCAGTTCCCCATCCCTGCGGTCAAAGGCGACCCCCATGGTCACTAGATGATCAATGGCTTCCTTCGCGTGGTTAACTAAAAACTCAACAGCCTCAGGATCACACAGGCCAGCCCCCGCCTTGAGGGTGTCTTGGAAATGTAATTCTGGGGAATCCATCGGGGCGATCGCCGCCGCAATACCGCCCTGGGCCCACTTACTTGATCCGGTGCGTAGCTTTGCCTTCGTGATGAGACCCACCTGTAAATGACTCGGCAAGGACAAGGCCGCATACAAGCCCGCTGCGCCACTCCCAATGACAACAACATCAAATTGAGTCGGCAAATTGGTCACGCTGGTCATTCCTTTGGGCAGTGGGTGGGCAATAAATTCTAATCACTATAGCTTTAAACCGCGGCGAACTGTGAGTTGTCCTTGGCTACCTATGACGCCTGGTTGATTTCAAGGCGATGGCGCAAAAGAAAAACATTTCTGCCATTGAATTCACAAAAAAATCCCCCCAGAACGGAGGGACTTGCTTTTTTTCGGGGTGTTGGGAAATTTTCCTGGCTGAAACTAACGATAAGTTAGCCATTGGGAAAATAACTTGAAGCTATAGCCACAGTAGATGAACATCATGGGCAAAATTAACCGAAATCAACAAATTTTTAGTGAAAGTTTCGATTTATCGCACGATGCTACTGAGCATCCAAGCTTGTTTCTCGTGATCGCGGATCCGGCCACTGAGGAGTTCCACTGTAGAAACATCATGGTTTTGTTCTGCCTGTTGCAGGACGCCCTTCAGCTTCTCGGTCAGGGTGATGTGGTCATTCGATAGCTCGGCGATCATTTCTTCGGCGCTGGCTAAACCACTGGCCTCCTTGAGAGAACTCAATTCTAGGAACTGATGGAAGGAACCAGGGGCGGATAAGCCTAAGACCCGGATACGTTCGGCAATGTCATCTACGGCGATCGCCAAGGCTTGATACTGCTCTTCAAGTAGGTTGTGAATACCGTAGAACAGATTCCCTTGGACATTCCAGTGGAAATTCTGGGTCTTTAGGTAAAGCAAATAGGTATCTGCCAGAATGTGGGACAGAGATTGGGCGATCGTTAAGGATGCCTCTTGGTTTTGGGTCGTTGTACCAGTGGTGGGGGCTTGTAAAGTCGTAGCCATAAAATATTTTCCTCCTAATGTTGTTAAAGGGATTTGGTAAATGGGTTAGAGAAGCCCGGTTAGCAGGGTGAAGTCATTCGCTCCGACCCCTGGGCTAAACAGAGTTGTGTTCTAGGACAAACTCTGCTTTAAGGTTTTTTAGAATTCATGGTTCTTAAATGCTTCAGCGTGCTCACTGTGAGTCAAGGTTTTAACCTAGGCCTGTTGTAGGGTTTTGGGTTTTGCCCAGATGCCCTGGCTGTTCTGCTCGTACTCATCCTCGACCCGCATCCAAGCGCGGTAGGCAGCAACGTGTTGATTTTGCTTCTCTGCGTAGACCTGGTTGTAAACCTCGACAAAGGTTTCTTGGGCCGCATCAGCAAGGCGTAAGCGCACAGACTCCGGCAAATCCTCGGTTGAGCTGACTTTTCCAGTATCAAAACGAGAGAGCAAGAAGTCCTTACAGGAGAGAATGTCTGTTCCCCCTTCTGCCTGAAAGAGGCTTTCTAATTCTGTGGCAGTACCTTGACTTGTTTCGGCGGTCAGCATCAAGCCACCTGCTTTAATCTTCGTTTCGTAGATGGCTGCCTTTTCTTTGGGCATACCGAGGCTGACAAGGGCAGAGATGAGTCCGACACCTGCACCACCGGCGATCGCCCCGCTAGTTGCGCCGAGGAGGGCCGCACCGATGGGGCCACCCGCGACCACCGTACCAATGAAGGGAACAAACAGGACGCCAAAGCCACTGAGAGCACTAAATAGGGTTCCGAAGAGGGCACCGTAGATTGCGCCGGACTGCAGACCTTCTTTAATAAAATCTGCCCGACCGAAGAAACCAGTGATTTGGGTTTCTGACTGCAAATTCTTACCGATGATGGAGATGTCTTCTCGTTTTACCCCCATATCGAGCAACTGCCTTAGTACTTTGTTTGCCTGTTGGCGATCCTCAAAGATCGCGGAAACAGTACAGGGTACTTTGGTCTGGAGATCAGCCGTTTGTTGGTTGTTTTGGTTCTGATCAAGGGTTGCCGTAGTCATGGATTATCCTCCTATTGTCTCTTGTTCGTGTTGCGTGGTGAGACAGAGGATTAGAAGTTGTTGACAGCTTTCTGGAAGGATTGGTCTAACTCTTGCCAAGCGCTTTCAAAGCCCTTCTGCAAGTCATCCCAGGCTGATTCGCTGGCATTCTGAAGTTCGTCAAATTTCTGTTGGGCAGCATCCCGCTTGGCGGTTAGCTCTTCGAGCATATTTTGGTATTTGAGTTTGCCGTCTGCCTCTGCTTGGTCAACTTTGGCGCGGAACTCATCAATGCGGGCGTCGATTTTATCAATCTGCGCTTTGACTTTCTCTTTATAGCGTTTTTGATTTTCTGCGTTTTGTTCTAGGGTTTTGTTTAGTTGGTTAGCCATAAAGTAAGGCTTAAACCTCCTTGTTGATGTGTTCTTCAAAAAATCAAGCACGGGTCAGATCCAAAGTTCAAAATGTTCTTTTGAAATCGAATTTGTTTTTGCTTGACTACACCTTTAATATTATGAAATATTCCGACTGGGTACATCTATCGATAGACATAGATCGCTCCTGAAACGCTTATTTATCAAGGGTTTCAAATTTCAAAGGTATTGTTTTTGCAATATTTATTCGGTTTCCCGAACCTAAACCGAACCGTTTTTTAGAAGTCTTTCTGAATTGCGCAAAAGAGACTTTAACATAATCTTTTATTGCTTAATTTTGCTCCCATATAATTTTAGCAAGCTGCCATTAAACATCTGGGTGGATGCAATAAAAAAGAGGTCGCCCGGATGACGACCCCCAGAAATTTTCTTTTTAGGCGTAAAGTTTAAGCTGTTGATTTAGAAGGATAAACCGAGATTAATACCGAGGGCAGCATGGACCACAAGGAGGGCGATCGCCGCTGACCCCACATAGGCATGCACCGTGCGCAGGGAATCTCTGCCGAGGAATTTTGTGATCGATAGCGCACCGTTGGCCATCAACATCCCAATGGCGATCGTGCCTGTCCAGAAGTGGGGACTTTCAAAAATTGGCTCTCCCTGCATGACTAGAGAGAGAACGCCCCCTGTCCAACCCAAGCTGATAAAGGTTGTGAGCCAGAGCGCTGCTTTTTTGTGCCAGTAGGCGCTCTCGTTTTTGTCGCTGACATCTTCACTACGGCGAATCTGCCAACCCTTAACGGCGGCAGAACCACCGACGGCCACGATGACAATACCCATCATTAAGGGATGCCCCCAGTGGGTAACGACTTCTGGGATCGGTAAAGTGTTGAACCAAGCGGCAATTGGTTCTAGGTAGGGACGAATGAACTCACCCATGTTATTTCTAAAAATTTTCTTAAAAAGTTTGCGTTCTCTATCTTAGAGGATTCGTTAAACCGCCCACGACTTTCGGCGAGAGGAAATATGGCCAATGGATCACAAATGGTTGGATGAAGTGACCGTTAGGCGATCGCCAAAATTTTTCCCCGGAGCGTTTGGTCTTCGGTGAAGGTCTGGTTGGTGGCTGCCAAATCATCCAAGAGGGGCTGCAGATAAACCCGGAGCGGCTGGGCATCATCGGGGAGGGAAAGGTCTGGGTTGATATCGAGGATGCCCTGGGTGAGGAACCAACGCTTTTTAATATCCGGATCTGGAATGACCAAATTTTCCGCCTGGATCACCGCGTCATTAAAGAGCAAAATATCGAGATCCAGGGTGCGGGGAGCGTACTTATCGGCGGTGCGGACTCTGCCGAGCTTTGTTTCGAGTGATCGCAAAACATCAAACTTAAAGGCCGTCGCCTCGTACGCTGTTTCGACGAAGGCAACACAGTTAATGTAATAGGGCAGATCCTTAGTGGGGGCTTGGCCTGGGGCCGGAATCGCGTCCGTCACAAAACACCTTGATATCGCTTTGAGCTGACAGAACTGCTTTAATTCCGTCATCGCTTGCAAGATATTGGCTTCCGGTTGAATATTCGAGGCGACGCTGAGGTAGACACGATTCTGGGCCATGGCTTTTAACGCTCCCGGTAGATGGTAACCGCCGAAGCCTTGGCAAAACGGAGGGCGCCGGGTTTATCAATGGTGACTTCTACCTTTTCGACAAGGGCATCGGTAAAGCAAATATCAGCGACGACCTGGGCCATTTTTTCGATCAAATTGTAGCTAGAAGGCTCAATGGCGGCCAAAATTGCCTTGGTGATTCGTTTGTAATCAACGGTGTCATCGATACTGTCGGTTTGGCCCGCTTTGGTGAGATCCGCGTGCATCACCACATTGATCACCACATCCTGTTTTTTGGTGCGTTCTTCCGGAAAAATGCCGATAATGCAGCGCAACAGCAGGTCACGAATATAAATTTTATCGAGGCTTTTAGACATAGAAATTTTCTCCTAGGTGAAACCCACCATCAACACAAATGACTTGGCCAGTGATGAAGTCATTTTTTAAATAAAACAGTACCGTCTGGGTAATATTGCGTGGATCACCAAACCGTCCCAGGGGGGTTTTTGCAATCACGGCTTGCACCCGCTCATCTCCCTCCGCATTAACTGGTGGCAAGATGGGGCCTGGGGCGATCGCATTGACACGAACATTGGGGGCAAGCTCAAATGCTAACATCTTCGTGAAACTATGGAGCATCTTTTTGCTCAGGTGATAGGGCACGTGCTCATGGTCATAGCCGTAGATGCGGGTATCGAGGAAATTAATCACATTCCCGTGGCTAGATTCTTTAGAAAAGAACGCTTTCGTCAACAGAAAAGGGTGCAGGGCGTGAACCTGAATATTGTCCCAGAGATTTTCTGGACTCAGGGCAAACAAACTTTCTTTATTAAACATCGAGGCATTATTAATCAAGATGTCTAGTTGGGGCGTTTTCGCTTTCACCGTCTCGATCATCGCCTCCACACTGTCCCGCTGGAGCAGATCCGCCGCCACAATATCCACCGAAATTGGTAAAGCAGAAAGTTCTTCGGCCAGTTGTTCTACCTCGGCTTGGGAAGAGCGGTAATGGAGGATGAGATTGATTCCTTCCTGGGCGAGGGTCCGGGCGATCGCCGCACCGATGCGTTTTGCCCCCCCTGTGATTAAAGCGGTTTGTTGACTCATGGTTCCCGTTCGGCAATTAAAACCCATAGAAGTTAACTTATTCTTTCTGGAGAAAGCAAGCGTGACCCGGATGATGCGTACCAACCGAGAGATCCACCACCACTGCCTGAAGATGTAACAGATGTACAGAGAACCTTTAAGCCAGGGAAACGGGAATGATAAAATTTGGAATACTTTTTTAGTGAAAGAGAGAGAAGGTCAACGTGGTTCAAGTACCGATCAAGCCCACCCCGCAAACCCCCGCCCCCACCACTGCAATTCCCAATGGCCCGGCCCTCGAAGCTTGGTTAAATGACTGGGCGCAGCGGATTATCAATGGCGATCGCCTCACCCGTACCGAAGCTCTCCGTCTCACCGCCATCACTGGAGAAGAAAATATTCTCAAACTCTGTGCCGCTGCAGATTTGATCCGGCACGAATGCTGTGGCAATACCGTTGACCTCTGCAGCATTGTGAACGTGAAATCCGGGAGCTGTTCCGAAAACTGTAGTTTCTGTTCCCAGTCCGCCCACCACCCCGGCGAAGATTCCCCTGTGTATGGCCTCAAAACCGCCGAAGAAATTATTGAACAGGCCAAAGCAGCCGAAGCCGCTGGGGCGAAACGTTTTTGTCTCGTGAGCCAAGGCCGGGGCATTAAGTACAACAGCCCCAGGGATACTGAATTTGAGCAAATTTTAGAAACCGTGCGCCGCATCCAGGCAGAAACAACGATCAAACCCTGTTGTGCCCTCGGCGAAGTCACCCCAGAACAAGCCCAACAGCTCCGGGAAGCCGGCGTCACCCGCTACAACCACAACCTCGAAGCTTCGGAAAATTTCTTCCCCGATATCGTCACCACCCACAGTTGGCAAGACCGGGTCGAAACCATCAAAAATCTCAAAGCAGCAGGCATTCAGGCGTGCAGTGGCGGCATCATGGGCCTCGGTGAAAGCTGGGAAGACCGGGTTGATTTGGCGATCGCCCTGCGGGATCTCGAAGTCGAATCTGTGCCTTTGAATCTCCTCAATCCCCGTCAGGGAACTCCCCTCGGAAGCAATGACCGTCTCGATGTCTACGAAGCCCTCAAATGCATGGCAATCTTCCGGTTTATCTTGCCCGAACAAATTATCCGCTATGCTGGCGGTCGCGAAGCAGTGATGGGGGAACTACAACATCTCGGCCTGAAGGCAGGCATTAACGCGATGCTCATTGGCCACTACCTCACCACCATGGGCCAACCCCCCGAACAGGATCAAGCAATGCTCAAATCCCTCGGCTTACAAGGGGGTGAAGCACCGATTCCTGGCCAATATTCCGCCGCCCAATAACCCTTGAAAGCGAAAGCCCTCCCCAGATCCTTGTCCCCAAAGCAAACTGCCACCACTGGCCCGAACTGGTTTAACCAACTCCTGTGGGCATTGATCGGTGTATCCCTGACGATTGGGGGCACCTTCATCGAGGCCCATCGGCTCAATCTCCCTTGGGACTGGTCAACGGCGGGACTACAAACTCAGTCTTTGGGGATTTACTGTCAAGTGGCTGCCGTTCTCCTCACGGGCTGTTTGGGGGGCAAAAATGCGGGGATTATCGCCCAGATTGCCTATATTCTGATCGGTTTGTTTTGGTTGCCGGTGTTCTCCCAAGGGGGAAAACTGGGATATCTGACAGAACCCACCTTTGGTTACATTCTTGGCTTTATCCCAGCGGCGGGTATTTGCGGTTGGCTTGCCTTTCGGTATGTGCTGAGTTTAGAAGCCCTCGCCCTCAGTGCTTTTTGTGGTCTGATCGCTCTCCACAGTTGTGGCATTCTTTATCTGGTGGGGCTGACCCTCCTGGAAAAATTACAGGCGACGGAACTGAGTTTGCTCCAGGCGATCGCCCTCTATAGTGTGACTCCCTTTCCGAGTCAGTTAATGCTAGTCTGTGGTGTGGCCGTGTTGGCCTATGGGGTACGACGGATTTTGTTCTATTAGGCCAAAGTATTGGGCTTGATATTCTTTCTTTTTAGCGAAACGGAAACTCTCTCTCCATGGATCTGCGCCAAGATTTACTGAAAAATCGCTGGTTTTGGCTTGTTGCCTTCCTCGGATTAGTCCTCGATCAACTAACAAAAACCATTGTGCTCCAGACCTTGCCGGAGGTGGGTGATACCTTTGCCCTCTGGCCGAATGTCTTCCACTTCACCTATGTGCAAAACACTGGGGCTGCCTTCAGTATCTTTACCGATGGGGTGCATTGGCTCCGGTGGTTGTCCTTGGGGGTCAGTGTGGGTTTGATGGCTTTGGCTTGGTTTGGCGATCGCCAAACGCTCTGGGAACAAGGCGGCTACGGATTTATTCTTGCGGGGGCGATGGGCAATGGCGTCGATCGCTTTTTATTTGGCTATGTGGTCGATTTTCTAGACTTTCGCCTGATTAATTTCCCCGTGTTTAACATTGCCGATGTCTGTATCAACATTGGCATCGCCTGTTTATTGCTCAATTTATGGTTTTCCTACCGCCTCGCCCAAACAGAATCGCCCCCTAACTCTAAGTAACCTTTTAATAATCTGGAGGGTGGAGCGATCGCCGTTATGGATTCTCAGAAAATATCAAGAATAGATATATTCACTGCCATTGTGTTCATTTTGCTGCGAGAGCAACTGCTCCTCTAATTGGGCAATACGTTTGTAGGCCACTGTCAACTGGGCCGTTAGTCGCTTGATCTGCCATTCCGGGCTCATTTGCTTCTCGTCCATGGAACGCCCTTCTAAGCCTAGGGTTTCATCAAATAAAACATCTTTGTGGTGAAAGGATTCTCCCCCGACCCGAAAATCTAAGCCAAAGACCGCTGGATCAATTTTGGGAACCATTGTCATCAAATCTGCTTCCGACAAGGATTGTCCCGTTGGGCCTAGCCCCTGCTGCATTTGTTCGACGGTTTGATACAACAGATCAAGCTGATGTTTCAACTCGTTGATATAGCCTTGAACACTCATATTTTGTCAGCCTAAAGTCGGGTCTTTGTCCCATGCTAGTACCAACCCCAAGGCTGTGAATATTTATCCTGATATATTTAAGATTCTCTTAGAAAACCTTAAGAAAACCTTGCCTCTCCAAGGATAAAGTTGCAATTGTCCTGGCCAAGGTTGCACTTGATTAAAGGCTAAATTTGCTATTTTTTGAAAAGATATTTCCCAGGGGAAACGACATTTAGATTTATGCCCAATCGCCGCCATTTTTTGACTATTTCCGCACTCTATGCCCTCGCTGGGTGTTTGGGAGGGTGTCAACGAACCTCGGAGACAACTTTACAAATCAATACATTACGGGGGTCAATCTCGCCACAACTGTTGACATTGTTTCGGCAAAACCAAGGGCAAACGGTCAGCTTAGATCTCAAACCCCTAGAACAGCTCCAAGAATTATTTGTAGTGTTGCAGGATGCGGCGATGAAGATGCCGGAGACGTCTGAAAATTTCCTCAATCGCTCGGCAGCGGTGCCGGATTTGCTGACCCTGGGCCATGGTTGGTATCAACAGGCGATCGCCTTGGGATTTGTTCAACCGTTATCTCTGGAGGAACTAACGCGGTGGGAAGAGTTGGGGGAACCTTGGCAACGGTTTTTGCGCCGCAATGTCCAGGGCGAGATCGACCCCCAAGGGCAACTGTGGGGACAGCCCTACCGCTGGGGCACGACGATGCTGGTCTACCGCAAGGATAAGTTGAAAAACCTGGGGTGGACACCGACGGATTGGGCAGATCTATGGCGGCCAGAATTACAGGGAAAAATTTCTCTGCTGAATCAATCGCGGGAAGTGTTGGGGCTTTTGCTGAAAAAACAGGGGAAATCCTACAACGAAACCGATCCAGAGGCGATCGCCAATTTAGAGAGCGATTTCCAAACCCTCCACCGCCAGGTCAAATTCTATAGTTCCACCCACTATCTCCAGCCCCTCAACATGGGCGACACCTGGATTGCCCAGGGGTGGTCCCAGGATATTTTGCCGCTCCTGCAACGCTACCGCAATTTAGGGGCAGTGATTCCCGCCAGTGGCACGGCCCTCTGGTGTGATCTGTGGGTGCAGCCCCAACGCAGCCAAACTTCTTTTGAGACCCTAAAAACTTGGTTAGATTTTTGTTGGGAACCGGCGGCGATTCAGCAGATTTCCCGTAGTAGTCACGGGGCCTCTCCACTGATTTATGCGGCGACCAATTTAGACCCTGCCATCACTGATAATCCGTTAATTTACCTTGATCAAAACACCTTCCGGGCCAGTGAAATCATTGAGATGTTAGACCCCGACGCGACGGCCCAGTATCAACAGGTTTGGCAAGCAGTGCGCCAGGGCTAGGCCAGAAAAATTTTGATTTTGCCCACCGCTGTTCTGGATAATGCGGAGGAAGATCATCGATTGAGGAGTTCCCATGACCCACGACACCATAAGGGTGGCGATCGCCGGTACCGGTTTTGGCCAAAAAATTCACATTCCCGGCCTCCAACACCACCACCGCACCGAAGTGGTCTCGGTTTACCATCGCGATCCGGACAAAGCCCAGGCGATCGCCGCCACCCATCAAATTGCCGAAAGTGCCAGCGACTTTAATGCCCTCCTAGAAAATCCTGGCGTTGCCGCCGTTGCCATTTCGACGCCCCCTTTTTTGCATTATGAAATGGCCAAACAAGCCCTCCTAGCAGGGAAACATGTCCTCTTAGAAAAACCCATGACCCTGAATGGGGCTGAGGCGCGGGAGCTTTACCATCTGGCAGCCAAAAAAAATCTGGTTGTGACCCCGGACTTTGAATTTCGCTTTGTCCCTGCTTGGCAATGTCTCGCGGAATATCTACAACAAGGTTTTGTTGGTGAAAAACGCCTGATTACGATCAACTGGTTAGTGACCAGTCGAGCCAACCCAGACCGACCTTGGAATTGGTATGCCCGCCAGGATCAAGGGGGCGGTGCTTTGGGGGCGGTGGGTTCCCATGCCTTTGATTATGTCCATTGGTTGTTTGGCCCTGTGAAACGTTTGGCGGGTCATCTCAGTTGCGCCATTAAAGAGCGACCCGACCCCAAGGATGGCGATCGCCTTAAACCCGTCGATGCCGATGACACCTGCTTGATCATGCTAGAACTGGCCGACGGCACACCCTGCCAAATTAATATCACTTCCGTCAGTCACCACGGTCGGGGCCACTGGGTTGAAGTCTATGGCGATCGCGGTTCCCTGGTTTTGGGGAGCAGCAACCTCAAGGATTATGTCCATGGTTTTACGCTCCAGGCGGGCCAGGCGGGTGAAACACTGCAACCTGTGGCCATTCCAGAGCGCCTTGAATTTCCCCAAACCTTTGCCGATGGCCGCCTTGCGCCCTTTATCCGGGTCGTTAATCATTGGGTCAAAGCCATCGACCGCTGTCAACAAAATCAAGAGGTATCCGAAGATCCAGTGGCGATCGCCCCGACGCTCCGAGAAGGGGTCTATTCTCAGTTGCTAATGGATTTAACCCACCAGGCCCATACCCAAGGCCGTTGGTTAACGGTGCCAGATCTCGATACCTATCTCGATCTAGGCTGACGCGGTTGGGGAGACGTACGCCGTCCCTGGGGATTTTGGCCAGTCGCCTGGGGGGCTAACCCATTATTCGAGGATGGTGGCGGTTGGAGTTGTCGCCGTCCGTTTTGAACAATTTCTAGTTGCTCCCGGAGATTCACCTCAAGGCGTCCGAGGAGATTGTGGGCATATTGATCCGCATCTTGTTGGATGGCCTGGGCCTCGGCGATCGCCTGGTTTTTCATTTGCTGCACTTCCTGGGACACCTGCTGCCGAAAGGCCTCTAGATCGGCGAGGGTGCTTTGGCGGAGGGCTTGGCATTCCTGCTCTGTGGTGTAGCGCAATTGGGCCGCCTGTTGCTCAGCTTGCCGGGTGAGGGCCATCTCGTCTAAGTATTGGGCGGCCTGCTGCTTGGCACTGGTGACAATCCGATCCGCATCGGCTTCGGCCTGTTCAACGAGGTGTTGCTTGTATTGGAGCACTTCGACGGCCCGCTCAATAATTTCAGGAACACTGGCCCGTACCGCATCGAGCTGGTCTAAAACATCGTTGTCTTTAACGAGGGTTAGTCCCGTGAGGGGAATTTGAAAGCCTTCAAAAATTACTTCTTCTAAATGGGTGAGCTGTTCCTGCACATTCAAGTCTACCCCTCGATAAAGGGTTGGGGAGTTGGCATTATTGTCGGTGGGCTTACCTGGGGAGGATGAACTTTGTACCATTGATAAAGATCTTCAGCGACATTGTCAGGAACGAGGTGATCAACGGAACCACCAAATTTAGCAATTTCTTTGACGACGCTGCTGCTGAGAAAACTATATTCGTTGGAGGTCGCCAGGAATACTGTCTCGATATTATCCCAAAGCGTCTTATTTGTATGCGCCATCTGTAGCTCCTTCTCGAAGTCGGATAGCACCCGTAGTCCCCTTAGTAATACACCCGCATTACGTTGCCGCGCGTAGTCGGTGGTTAAACCCGTGAAACTCGCCACTTCTACATTGGGTAAATGTTGGGTACAGCGGCGAATCTGGGCCACGCGCTTTTCGAGGCTAAAAATCGGCGATTTACTAGGATTGCACAGCACCGCCACGATTACTTTTTCAAAGAGGCGATCGCCCCGTTCAATAATATCGAGATGACCCAGGGTGATCGGATCAAAGCTTCCAGGATAAATAGCAATCACAAAATACAGCGCCACACAGAAGAGATCGGCTTTATTGTGACATATTGTTTCCCCAAGCCCCTAGGCAAACCCAGGGACATCAGCCCCTACAATGGAGAATGATTTTATCCACGATTTTAACCAGCTTATGAGCGAGCACCACCCGGAAAAAAATACGAAGGTAAGGCAAAAATTCTCTACAGCACCGCCGACCCTGATGTTCTCCTCACTTACTTCAAAGATGACGCCACCGCCTTCAATGCCCAGAAAAAAGGCACCATCCAGGGCAAAGGAGAAATGAACTGCACCATTGCCGCTGCCCTCCTCCAATGGCTGGAAACCCAGGGTATTCCGACCCACTTTATCGAACAAACCAAAGCCGATGAAATGCTCGTTAAAGCAGTTGAAATTCTGCCGGTAGAAGTGGTTGTGCGCAATATTGCGGCGGGTAGTCTTTGTAAACAAACGGGTTTGGCCCAGGGCACAGTTCTCCCCCAACCCCTCGTGGAGTTTTATCTCAAGGATGATGACCTCGGTGATCCGCTCTTGACCCGCGATCGCCTTATGCTGCTTCAGATCGTCACCGCCGAGCAACTGGCCCGACTCCAGGACTATGCCCTGCGGATCAATGGTCTGATGCAAGGCTTTTTTGCGCGCTGTCAGATTACCCTGGTGGATTTTAAAATCGAGTTTGGCACCGACAAAACAGGGACAATTCTTTTGGCCGACGAAATTAGTCCCGACACCTGCCGCCTGTGGGATCAAACCGAAACAGACCCCAACCTGCGGGTGATGGATAAAGACCGCTTCCGTCAAGACCTCGGTAACATCGAAAACGCTTATCAAACTGTCCAGGCTAGGGTCTTGGCCCAGGTGCAGCAATTGCAATCCCTCGCCTAAATTTTCCCGACCCAAGGCTAAATTACGGGGTCTAGACATGGAAACATAAGCAACGCTTCCCCGTCTTCGACTCTGGTACAATCCAGCAGAGTAAATTACTCATGTTGGCCGATTTACAGAAAAAGCACTTATAAATATAGTGCTGATAACTTTCGTTTGATCTGGTGTTTGGACGTGCAGAAACAACAAAATTTAGACTATTTTTCCCCCCAGGCCCTCGCACTTTGGGCGGCGATCGCCTCTTTGGGTGTGATGTCTCCGGCCCATGCCGAACCCCGATCAGAAGGGAGTCACTCCGATCCCCTGGTGCCAACGGCGACCCAAGTTGTTGTGCCAGCTCTGCCCGTAGAGGACGTAGCCCCCACAGCAGCACCAGCTTCCCAGACGCCAGCGCCCCAGTCCGAAAACCTGGCCCAATCATCAACCCAAGCTGTTACTTCTCCCGTTGCTCAGGCTCAAGAAGCTCCCCAAGATAGTAATCTGCCGCAACTCTACGCCCAGCAGCAGGGAAATTCCAATGCCCAGCAAGCCAACCCCAACGAGCCTAGGGTATTGGTCGCAGAAATTCAGATTAATGGTGTGGGCGACAACGTCGAACTGG
The DNA here is from genome assembly GCF_963864045.1 of Picosynechococcus sp. NKBG042902. NCBI lineage: Bacteria > Bacillati > Cyanobacteriota > Cyanophyceae > Chroococcales > Geminocystaceae > Picosynechococcus > Picosynechococcus sp. NKBG042902. The sequence continues at coordinate 128,782 of NZ_CAWLTV010000076.1, forward strand.
AACAAAGAATTATCCGCGCCATTGAAACCCAAGCCGGGCGGCCGACGACGGTTTCACAAATCCGTAATGACGTGAACCGTGTTTATGCGACAGGTTTGTTTGCCAATGTAGTCGCCACCCCGGAAGATACACCCCTTGGGGTACGGGTGACATTTGACGTGGTGCCCAACCCCGTTTTGACCGATATCGTCGTGCAGGCATTGCCCCTAGAAGGCAGTCAAAATATTACCCCTCCCGAAGTTGTCGATAATATTTTTAGCGATCGCTATGGCGAAATTATCAACCTCAATGATTTCCAAGAGGGCAGTAATAAGCTGCAACAACTCCAGCAGTGGTACCAAGACAATGGCTACGATTTAGCGAAAGTGATCGGTATTGATGAACCCAGTGCCGATGGGGTTGTGACCCTCGTCGTCGTTGAAGGGGTGATCGAAGATATCCAAGTCAATTTCATCAACGCCGACAATGAATCCGTTGATGGCAAGACCCGAGACTTTATCATCACGCGGGAAATGGAACTCAAGCCAGGAGACGTTTTCCGGCGGGATGTCGCCCAACGGGATCTTCAGCGGGTGTTTGGTCTGGGGTTATTTGAAGATGTCCAGTTAGATTTCACCACAGGCACCGAAGATCCGACCCAGGCTGTCCTCAATCTAAATGTCATTGAAGGAAATACAGGCTCCATCGCTGCGGGTGGGGGAATTAGCTCCGCCAGCGGTTTCTTTGGGAGTGTGAGCTACCAACAACAAAACCTGGGCGGCAATAACCAGCGTCTGGCAGCCGAATTCCAATTAGGACAACGGGATGCTCTGTTCGATCTATCCTTTACAGATCCTTGGATTGCCGGCGATCCTTACCGGACGTCCTATTCGGTCAATGCTTTCCGCCGTCGTTCTATCTCACTGATCTTTGATGGTGGGGAAAATGATGTTGATCTCGACCCCAGTGGCGATCGCCCCCGAATTAACCGGATTGGCGGTGGGGTGACCTTTAGTCGTCCTTTATCGAAGGATGTTTTTGGCCCCTCTGAATGGCGCGCCTCCCTCGGCTTCGACTACAATCGCGTCCGGATTACTAATGCCGATGGTGATACAGAGTTTATCGACGAAGCTGGGAACCAACTCAGTTTCTCTGACAATGGTATTGACGATATCTTTGCTCTAAGTCTGAATGTGGTGCGCGATAAACGGACAAGCTTCGATGGGGCAACCCGCGGCTCCATTACCCGTTTCGGTACCGACCAGACCATTCCTATCGGTAGTGGCAGTATTCTCTTTAACCGACTCCGGGCCAGCCACAGTATCTATATGGATTCACCGATTAAACTCCCCAGTTTTGGCAGTGAAGAGAAACCCCATACTTTGGCCTTCAATATCCAAGGGGGCGCAATTATCGGGGATTTACCCCCCTACGAAGCCTTCTCCCTTGGGGGGAGTAACTCGGTTCGGGGCTTTGAAGAAGGGGACCTCGGCAGTGGCCGTAACTACATCCAAGCGACAGCAGAATATCGCTTCCCCATTTTCTCGGCGGTGGGTGGCGCGTTATTTGCGGACTATGCCACAGACCTCGGTTCCGGGGATGATGTGCCTGGAGATCCGGCGGGGACCCGTGGTAAGCTCGGTAATGGTTTCGGCTATGGTATCGGTGTGCGGGTGAATTCTCCCCTGGGGCCAATCCGGGTGGATTATGGGCTTAACGACCAAGGGGACAGTCGTATTCACTTTGGTATTGGTGAGCGTTTCTAGGGTGTTATCGGTCTGATTTCGTGGGGGGCAACCCCCTTTTTTGTGATGGTTAAAACGTTAAAAACAACCGTTGAATGTTCTGGGGTGGGTCTCCATTCGGGGCAACGGGTCACCCTAAGGCTCGTGCCTGGCGATCGCCACCAGGGTCGTTATTTTGTGCGTACAGATTTACCAGGGCAACCCCAGATCCCGGCCCGCATTGAGGCCGTCGATCAAACCCTTTTGTCTACGGAATTGGCAGTGGGCGAGGCCAAGGTCAGAACCACAGAGCATTTGTTAGCGGCATTGGTGGGTCTTGGGATCGATGCTGTGCGCCTCGAAATAGATGGGCCGGAGTTACCCCTGTTGGATGGCTCGGCAGCGCAGTGGGTAGAGGCGATCGCCAAGGCAGGCACCCAGACCCTCACGGATGAAGCGATCGCCGTTCCTGTGGTCGCAGAACCCGTTTGGCTCCGGGAAGATGACGCGTTTGTGGCAGCCTTACCCTCACCGGAACTGCGGTTTACCTATGGCATCGATTTCACCTACAAGCCCATTGGCAACCAGTGGCACAGTTGGAACCCCGCAGCAGAACCCTTTGCCCAGGCGATCGCCCCGGCCCGGACGTTTGGCTTTGCCGATCAAATTGAGCAATTGAAAAAAGCTGGTTTAATTCAGGGAGGCAGTCTTGATAATGCCCTCGTTTGTGATCAGGAAAAATGGCTCAATCCGCCGCTCCGGTTTGAGAATGAGCCGGCTCGCCATAAGCTCCTTGATTTAATCGGGGATTTGAGTTTGCTAGGCACGATCCCCACGGCCCATTACCTAGCCTATAAAGCAAGCCATAAACTCCATACCCAGCTTGCTAAAACTTTACAGGCAACGCTTTTTTAAAATTCTAATCAAGCTGCTATTGGGTGAAGGATAACGCCGATAGTTTGACCTGTATTGCTGGGGCTGGCGATCGCCTTTTTCGGAGACTGCCAGCCCCTAGGATCTGAGGCTCTACTTATTCGGTTGGGGGGTCATACGGAGATAGGGCTTGATTTCCTTAACGCCCTTTGGAAACTTGACCTTCGCATCCTCAGTGGAGATTGCCGGAGAAACCACAACATCTTCACCATCCTGCCAGTTGACAGGGGTCGCTACGCTGTAGTTGTCTGTGAGTTGCAACGAATCCAAAACCCGCAAAATTTCTTGGAAATTCCGACCAGTGCTGGGGGGATAGGTAATGGTTAAACGTACCTTCCGCTCAGGATCAATGACAAAGACTGTCCGCACCGTCACCTTCGGGTTGGCATTGGGGTGGATCATATTGTAGAGGGTAGCGACCTTCTGATCTGCGTCGGACAAAATCGGGTAATTGACAGCACATCCCTGGGTTTCGTCAATGTCACCCACCCAGCCATTGTGGGAGGCCGTGTCATCAACGCTGAGGGCAATTACCTTAGCATTTCGCTTTTCAAACTCTCCCTTTAACCGAGCCACTTCGCCCAATTCGGTGGTGCACACGGGGGTAAAGTCAGCGGGGTGAGAAAACAAAACAACCCAACTGTCGCCGGCCCAATCGTAAAAATCAATTTCCCCAATGGTGGAATCTTGGGTAAAGTTGGGGGCCACATCGCCTAACCGGAGAGACATAAATTAAACTCCTGATGTTAAATAAACTACCAAAAGATCATTATGGCCCATCTCCCTGGGAAGATGCCAAGGGAGGCGATCGCCACCGGAAAATGATAAGCTGCCGTCACACAGCGCAATATTTATTAACTTTTGTTGCCATTCTTCAGAATCAAAAAAGCCGAGGGTGACAATCAAGCCGGAAAAATGAAATAATAAGCCAGAATTTTTTACGTTAGTAGTTTCAGGCCGCCTGAAGCTTAGTATTTTACATAAATCTAAGAATCATCAAAAAAAGCTGGGAAAAGCCTAGGAGGAATCAATCATAATGAGTAGAGTTGTGAGTGCATTAATGGGGCTCGTCCTCATGTTCGGTTGCGCGTTCTTTAGCGTTCAGCCCCAAGCCCAAGCCCTCGATTTAAGCAATGGCTTTGTTTCTGCAGCCGTGCTCGGTGAGCGTGTTAATCCCGCTGACAAGGTGCTTGAGTCAGAATATGGCAAGAAAATTGACCTAAACAACGCCAGCGTCCGTCTTTTCCGCGAGCTCCGTGGATTTTATCCCACATTGGCCAAACGCATCATCGAAAATGCCCCCTATGACAGCGTTGAAGATGTATTGAATATCCCCGACCTCAGCGAGAAGCAACTGGCACGGTTAGAGGAAAATTTGGAGCGTTTCACTGTAACACCGCCTGCCGATGTGTTTATTGATGGTGACCAACGTCTAAACACCGGTGACTATTAAAAATACAAACGAAATCTTGCTGCGTTTAGGAAGATGTTTGTAAGTCAAACCTAAATTTTCAATGGCAATTAACCTATTCCTGAGGGATAGGTTTTTTTACGGCAATTTTTAAGGTTTGGGGCTCGGTTGGCACAGTCGATAAAACTGAGGTACCCAGCGGGATTCCCAATAAAATGCCCCAAAGGCCAGCACGGGCGCGAGGAGAGTCAGCAGCAGAAAGCAACCCGCCAGGGTTGACAGGGACATCGCGAAAAAATCTTGGGTCAGACGCACCAGGTCATGGTCGAGGAGGCCCCCTTTCCCGACCCGGTAGGCAATGCGGAACGTTTCGCTGGTCATAAGCTGCCCGAAAAAGGCACCATTTTCCAGAAAGCTAAAACTGGCCAACAGAGCATAAAGGGTTTGTTCGCCGGAGACATGGCAAAAATATTTGCCGAGGGCAAAGTACAGACAAATAAAGACGGCGGCAATTTCTAAGAGATGACCCATGGCGATAATGGCGATTTGATCCCAACCCGTCAGGATCAAAAGGATTTGCAGGAGAGTCAGACCTGCCAAGGTGATTAGGGTGCCGCGATTGCGACGGTATTGCCAAGCGAGATAGGCGATCGCCCCGTAGAGTAGCCACAAAATAATGCTGGCACGGCCGAGGGCGAGGGTAATTCCCCCCCCAAAGATAAAGTCAAAACTCGGCACAGCGGGATAGCCAAACAGCCAAAAGGCGATCGCATGGCCAATTTCATGGACGAGGGTGAGAAAGGTATTCAGAATAAAGCGACTGGGGGGCAACAAAAAGAGAATTAGACCTAGGCCGCCACCAATGAGGAGCGCCTGGGGGGTATCCGGAGACAGTTGCCGTGACCGGGGGCGCTGGTTGGGGATTTGGGACGGCAGGGCGCCATGGAGGGAAAAACAAGTTTTGAGGAGGTATTGTCGTTGCTGGCGATGGTAGACATTGAGATAAACTTTTTCGACATCATCCAGGGAGAAATGCTGCAAAGCCTGCTGGATAATCTGGCAATAATCTTGGCGATCGCGCTGGTCAATTACCGTTAACTTGATCACCAAGGCCCCAGCGGAAGGGGTAACTTTGATACTCCATAGGTATGCAGCGAGTAGTTGCCGGAGTTTCAGGGTGAGATCATCATTTTTGAGGGCTGCCTTTTTAGGTGATTCTTGGGCACTGAGTGCTTCCGGGGAGGGTTCTCGTTCGGCAGGGGAGAGTAAGCCCGCTACAATTGTCCATTCCCAGTCGGGGGTAACTTCCCCAAATCGAATGCCTTCAACAGTAAAGGTTTCCGTGATCGTGTGCTCCCAGATTTTCTGCCAAGGGGTAAGGATTTGTTTGGCGATCGCCTGGTCGGGGGTATTAAAACCTTCGAGTTGAATTTTGAGGTGCTTATCAGCCACCCGTTTGAGCATCACCCGGATCTGGTGGGGTTGAAACGCTTGCCTTAACACCTGGGCGATCGCCTGGGGATTTCCCTGTTCCGCCAATCGACGCAAATCCGACTCTTTCACAGCACAACCATTCTAGAGGGGAGCATTTCGATTATGCCACCAGACTCCCTTGGCCACAAAAATAGGGAAAAACAAAACTGTTTTTCCCCACTCATTCATTGTGTTAAAACATCTGCCGGTCTGAAGTCCCCCTTTGAAGGGGGATTTAGGGGGATGTCCTAGGCCGCAACCGCTTCTGATTTCTTACTGTTACGAATCCCTTCAATCGCCTCAGCATAACTGGGGGCCTTGAAAACAGCAGAACCCGCAACAATCGCATTTGCACCCGCATCAATCACTTGCCACGCATTAGCAGGTTTGATGCCACCATCGACTTCAATCCAAGGATCCAGGCCGCGCTCATCACACATGGCCCGGAGTTTTTCGATTTTGTTCACCATCGAAGGAATGAAGCTTTGGCCGCCGAACCCAGGGTTTACGCTCATGATCAAAATCAGGTCACAAACATCAAGGACGTGCTCAATGATGTCAAGGGGCGTAGAAGGATTCAGCACAACCCCAGATTTTTTACCCAGTTCACGAATCTGGCAGAGGGTGCGGTGGAGGTGGGGAGACGCATTGTGTTCGGCGTGGACGGAGATAATGTCAGCGCCAGCTTTAGCAAAATTTGCCACGTATTTTTCTGGCTCAACGATCATCAAATGCACATCCAAAGGCTTTTTGGTGTAGGGACGAATGGCTTCGACGATTAACGGCCCAATGGTGATATTCGGGACAAAACGACCATCCATGACATCGACGTGGATCCAATCAGCGCCAGCCTCATCGACTGCTTTAATTTCTTCACCAAGGCGGCTAAAGTCCGCTGAAAGAATGGACGGGGAAACTACAATTTTCTTGTCAGTCATGGTGGGTGGATTCCTCTTATTATCTCAAGAATTCTAAGTTGGTATCAATATTAACAAAAGTTTGTATCAATATTTTTTGTGGCCTAGCCTGGGTGGAGCATTGTTTCAGGAAACACTGACCTAGCGCTGGGGGGGACGTAGAGGCCCATCGGTTTGTACAGGGATCAAAATACTATTTAATTTACGCAGTTGTTCGGCTGTGCCCATACAAATTAAAAAGTCCCCAGATAACAGTAAGGTATCACCCGTCGGCCCAGGAATAAGGCTGCCATCTTGACGGCGAATGGCGAGGACGAGGGCACCGGACTGTACCCTGAGTCGGGCTTCACTGAGGCTTTTGCCAATGTAACCGCCGCAATTGCTATCCACACGAATTTCTTCGAGGTAGTAAGACCGTTCTGCGCCAGTCAGAATGCCATCAACAAAATCCATAACCTGGGGTCTCAGGGCCGCGGCGGCCAGACGACGTCCCCCGGTAATGTAGGGAGAAACAACGGCATCGGCTCCGGCGCGGCGTAATTTTTCCACGGCTTCTTCGGTACTGGCCCTGGCGATCGCCCGAATTTTTGGATTCAATGTTTTGGCAGAGAGTACCGTATAGAGATTTTCTGCATCGGAGCTGAGGGCCGCCACCAAACAAGTTGCCCGGTCGATTTTCGCTTCATGGAGATGTTGATCGAGGGTGGCATCTCCTTGGATGCAAATGTAGCCTTGATCCTGAGCGGCTTCGATAATGTCGGGATCTTGGTCAATGACGACAAAGGGAATATTCTCGGCGAGAAATTCCCGGGCCACCTGCTGCCCTGTGCGACCGAGGCCACAAACAATGTAATGGTTATTGAGACGACTAATTTGCTGCTGATACTGTTTCAATTTTTTTATCTCCTGAAAATAGCCGCTAATCATTGCTTCGATGAAACGGTTGACGATATAACCAACCGCAATCAAGCCCAAAAAAATCAGAATAATGGTGAATATCCGAGAGCGATCACCTAGGGGATGAATTTCCCCAAAGCCCACCGTGGCTAAGGTGATCATCGTCATGTAGGCCGCATCTACCCATGACCACTGCTCCACGACAATAAACCAACTTGTCCCCAGCAGAAACAGCGCCACAAGCATCAGCAGACCCAATTGCAGTTGCCCCCTGAGGCGTCTATATTTTTGCTCAATGCTGTACACCGATGAACCTCAAGATAAGTCTGATGTTTGTAGGGAAAGTTGCAGACAATTTCAGCCGACCTGTAGGAAGCTAAAAAAACATAGAATTTCTTTAGCTCATTCCCCCCTTGTATTTAGCAAAAAAGATTACCCATTGGCTAAACTGAAATTTAACTTTGAGTCTCGCCATCGAAGAGGAGTAACCCGTGAGTCCCCAAACGCTACTGAACCATTCCCCAGCCCAAAGCTTTAACCCAACTCAGTTCGATCAGTATGTGATGCATACCTATGGGCGCTTTCCGGTGGCGATCGCCAAGGGGGAAGGATGTCGTCTGTGGGATACCGAAGGGAAAAGTTATCTCGATTTTGTCGCAGGCATCGCCACCTGCACCCTGGGCCATGCCCACCCAGCCCTGATCCAAGCGGTCAGTGCGCAGATTCAAAAACTGCACCATATTTCTAACCTCTACTACATCCCAGAGCAAGGCGCTTTAGCCCAGTGGATCGTCGAACATTCCTGTGCCGATAAAGTCTTTTTCTGCAACTCCGGGGCCGAAGCCAACGAAGCGGCGATTAAATTAGTCCGTAAATATGCTCACACCGTCTCAGATTTCCTCGAACAACCCGTGATCCTTTCGGCGAAATCGAGCTTCCACGGGCGCACCCTTGCGACGATTACCGCTACCGGACAACCCAAATACCAAAAACATTTCGACCCGCTCCCCGATGGGTTTGCCTACGTGCCCTACAACGACATTCGCGCCCTCGAAGAAGCGATCACCGACATCGATGAAGGTAACCGCCGCGTCGCCGCCATTATGCTCGAAGCCCTCCAGGGAGAAGGGGGCGTCCGGCCTGGTGATGTGGAATATTTCAAAGCAGTGCGGCGCATTTGTGACGAAAACGGAATTCTTCTTGTCCTCGATGAAGTGCAAGTTGGGGTCGGGAGAACTGGCAAATACTGGGGCTACGAAAACCTCGGCATTGAACCGGATATTTTCACCAGTGCGAAGGGATTAGCGGGAGGTATCCCCATTGGCGCGATGATGTGCAAGGATTCCTGTGCGGTCTTTAACCCTGGGGAACACGCCAGCACCTTTGGCGGTAACCCATTCTCCTGTGCGGCGGCCCTAGCGGTGGTTGAAACCCTCGAACAGGAAAACCTACTCGAAAATGTCAACGCCCGTGGGGAGCAGCTCCGGGCGGGTTTAAAGACCCTGGCGGAAAAATATCCCTACTTCAGCGATGTCCGGGGCTGGGGTTTGATCAATGGCATGGAAATTAAAGCAGACCTCGAACTCACCTCCATTGAAGTGGTCAAAGCAGCGATGGAAAAGGGTCTACTGTTGGCTCCCGCTGGCCCGAAGGTACTCCGATTTGTGCCGCCTCTGATTGTTTCCGCCGCAGAAATCAATGAGGCGATCGCCCTTTTAGACCAGGCCCTCGCTGTCATGGCCCTCTAAATTTCTTTATCCTGCCCAAAGCAATAAAAAGCTCCCCAACTATTGAAAATCGGGGAGTTTTGTTTTTACATGATTGGCCTAGTGGGAATTACACCGTAACGGGGGTGGGAGTAGAGGTTTCTTCCTGTTCTAAAAATTCCGTTAACTGGGTTTCGATGCTGTCTTTGACGATCTGGCGATATTCCAGGAAATGCTCGTTGTGGGCGCAGAGGGTGAGGTAATGCTCAAAAACTGCCGGATTGTGGCGCAAAATACCAAATAAATGGTGCCAGAAGCGCCAGCGGGTATCCCGTTTAATGCCCTGTCGCCAAATGACGATCGCCAATGCCTTGAGATCGACCAGGCTGGGCAACTTGGCCGGGGGATGACATTTGGGCGCGCCCAATTTCAGGAAACAACGGTAAATGCGGTCTAAATAAAGGTGGGGATCGTAGAGTTGCCAAAAGGCGTGGACATACTCATTGGCAATGTCTTCGAGGGGACGGGTGGGGATGAAATTCATCAGGGTCGTTTGGTTGATGTTGCCGTCCTTTTTCGCCCGGAGTCGCCCTTCTGCTTCGAGGCGGTGCCAGAGAGCCGTATTCGGTAGCGCCTGGAGCATCGCAAAGGTGGTGGTGGGGATCGCCGTCAGTTCTGCAAATTTGATAATGCGATCGCCTGCCCCTTTTTTCTCCCCATCGAAACCGATGATAAAGCCTGCCATGGGTCGCAATCCCGCTTGAATAATTTTGTCAATGGATTCAGCGAGGGAACTGCGGGTATTTTGAAATTTTTTCGTCAGTTGTAAACTCTCTTCGTCAGGGGTTTCAATACCCAGGAAAACCGCATCAAAGAAACATTCCACCATCAAATCCATCAGTTCTGGATCGTCAGCGAGATCCACCGAAGCTTCGGTATTAAAGCGGAAAGGATATTGATGTTCCCGTTGCCATTCCCTGAGGGCCTTGAGGAGGAGTTTGACATTGCGTTTATTGCCGATGAAATTATCATCCACCATGAAAATACTCCGTCGCCAACCCAATTCGTAGAGGCAATCTAACTCCTTAAGAAGCTGCTCTGGGGTTTTGGTGCGGGGTTTGCGCCCATAGAGAACGATGATGTCACAAAATTCACATTGGAAGGGACAGCCCCGGGAAAATTGCACTGACATCGAATCATACTGATCCAATTCCAGCAGATCATAACGGGGGACAGGGGTGGTGGTGACATCGGGTTTTTCCTCAGCCCGAAAGGTGCCTGAGGTTGCGCCATTATTAACGGCCTCCACAAACATCGGCAGGGTGATTTCCCCTTCATCGAGGATCAAAAAGTCCGCCCCCACATCCTGGACTTCTTCAGGTACCGACGTCGGGTAGGGGCCACCAACGGCCACTAATTTATCTCGTTTTTTGGCTTCTTTGATTTGATCGAGCAGGTCATCCTTTTGGACGATCATCGCCGACATCAAGACCAGATCGGCCCATTCCCATTCCGCCTCGGTGACAGCACGGATATTGCGGTCAACCAGCTTAAATTCCCATTCTTGGGGTAGAATCGCCGCCACAGTAATTAAGCCCAAGGGGGGCAGCAGCACCTTGCGGTTGACCAGTTCAAGGATTTTTTCGTAGGACCAAAAGGTGGGCGGAAAAACCGGATAAATGAGGAGGACACGCATGGTATTTAAGAGTTTTATGATGAAAGGGTTTTAAAAAGGCTGATTTTTAGAAGGCGATCGCCGACCATCATCAAAACTGATGTCAGGTAAGCGTACAAGTGCCTTCAGTGTAGCGCTAAAGTTTTGTAACAGTACCCACGGCGAAAATTGGCCCCACCATGGCAACAGAAACCGCATCGGCGAGGACTTCTCCCGTTACAGTAACTTTCAGCCCTGGCTGCTGATAGACCTGGGGCAAATCCCGCAGTTCATAGTTGACCCCCGCTGCTGTTTCGAGAACCCATACGCCAACACCCAAGGATTGATGGGCAATGCGCCCCGTTAACTCTTGCATTCAGCTTCACCTCACAGTTGTCGATCCGAATTTTTGCCACATCCTCTCAATGCTTAAACACCGACGGTTTCTCGCTCTGCCTCTTGGATGAACGATTCAACCAATTCCACATTTTCTACACTGCCGAGGATCGTCGGGGTGCGCTGGTGAAGATAGGTCGGCACAAAATCCAGGAGCGGCATGGTACCTGTACTGGCTTTTCCCCCGGCCTGTTCAATGAGCCAGGCTAATGGCGCTGTTTCATAGAGGAGGCGCAGTTTGCCCTCTGGTTTTTTCTTCGTACCAGGATAGAGAAATACGCCCCCCTGCATCAGGATGCGGTGTAAATCTCCCACAAGGGCACCGCTGTAGCGGGCCGTGTAACCTTCGTGGCGGTGCATATAGCGGATATAATCCCGAATCGAATCTTCCCACTGCCAGAAATTCCCCTCATTGACGCTGTAGATCGAGCCATGGTTGGGCATTGTGATGTTTTCTTCAGCGAGGATAAATTCCCCCAAACTGGGATCGAGAATAAACGAGTGAACCCCTGTGCCAATGGAGTAAACCAACATGGTCGAAGGGCCATAGAGAATATAACCAGCAGCAAGCTGTTTATGGCCATTTTGGAGGAGGTCGGCGGCGTCTCCGTCGAGGTCCATGCCTTCTTGTTGGCGAATGGAGAAGATAGACCCCACGTTGAGATTAATATCGACATTGGAGGAGCCATCAATCGGATCGTAGAGCAGTGTATAGCGACCGATGGGGCAGTTTTCAGGAATGTAGTAGGGTTTTTCCATTTCCTCGGAGGCGAGGCGACAGACGAGGCCACTTTGTTTGAAAACGGAAATAAAGACATCGTTGGCATAGAGATCCATCCGTTTGACAGATTCTCCTTGGACATTTTCTTCCCCTGTGAAGCCGAGAACCCCTTCCATCAAGCCAGCGCGACTGAGGCGACGGGCAACAAGCTTTCCGGCGAGGGCAATGCGATTCATGATGGCGCTGATGTCCTGGGCCGCCGTGTCGAAGCTCTGGAGCTGTTGCAAAACATGGCGGGAGAGGGTGGTGCAGTCGCGGTCAAGACTGGGACTTTGGGTAATGTCGTTATTGTGATCTGGCATAGGCTTTTTCCTTTGTGGGTCTGCCCTAATGGTAACGACTGTGTTTGGGGGATGCGCTCTTGCTAAAGGATTACTTAATGGAAAAGCAAGGAAAAAAGGAAAGTATTTGGGCAGAATGGGCGGGATATAGGCAAACCTTGACCTTAAGCTGTCAAAAATCGTCACAATCTCCGGCTGTACGGGAAACGGTTGCTAGGATGGCCAGTAGAGAAAAATTGTGAGCTTGTAATCTGCGTATGTTTCAACGTCGTGCTAGTGGTGTTCTGTTGCATCCTACGTCTTTGCCGGGTCGATTTGGAATCGGCGATCTAGGGCCAGAAGCCTATCGATTTATTGATTTTCTTGCCGATAGTGGACAGCAGGTTTGGCAAGTTCTACCCCTGGGGCCAACGGGGTTTGGGAATTCTCCTTATCTGTGTTACTCGGCCTTTGCTGGCAATCCGATGCTGTTAAATTTGGAATGGCTGGCTTCAGAAGATTTATTAGAAGAAGCTGATTTGGCGGCCTGTCCGAGTTGTCCTGGAGACCAGGTGGACTATGATCAGGCGATCGCCTTTAAGATGCCCCTCCTGAGAAAAGCCTGTAAACGCTTCCAGGCGGTGGCGACCCCAGAGAGAAAACAAGAATTTCAAACCTTTTGCGAAGAGCAGGCCTATTGGCTCAATGATTATGCGCTCTTTATGGCCCTCAAGGAAGCCCACGATGGTAAAAGCTGGTATGACTGGGATGCGGCCCTCGCTTGGCGTGATCCAAAGGCGATCGCCGAGCAGACAGAGATCCTCGCCGATCAAATCTTTTTCCACAAATACGTCCAATCGGAATTTTTCCGCCAGTGGTCAACCCTAAAAAGCTATGCCAATGAAAAGGGCATCCAAATCTTTGGGGATTTGCCGATCTATGTGGCCCACGACAGCGCCGATGTGTGGGGCCATCCGAAAATTTTCCGTCTCGATTATGAAACCGGGGCTGCCAAGTGGATGGCGGGAGTCCCACCGGATTATTTCAGCGAAACGGGCCAACTCTGGGGCAACCCAGTCTACAACTGGCGTAACCTTTCGCGCCGTCACTATTCCTGGTGGATCGAGCGCATTAAAACCATGCTGGAGTATGTCGATATTGTTCGTATCGATCACTTCCGGGGTTTTGAAGCGTTTTGGGCGGTGCCCCAAGGGGAAAAAACGGCGATGAATGGCCGCTGGATTAAGGCTAAGGGTGACGAATTTTTTGCGTTACTCAAAGATAAACTCGGTGAATTGCCCATCGTCGCTGAGGATCTGGGGGTAATCACGCCGGATGTAGAGGCTCTACGGGATAAATATCGCTTACCGGGGATGAAAATTTTGCACTTTGCCTTCGATAGCGATCGCGCCAATCCGTTTCTACCGTTCAACTACACTAATCGCAATTGCATTGTCTACACGGGCACCCATGACAATGACACCACTGTGGGCTGGTTTGACAAGCGCAGTGACGAAGAAAAGGCACGGGTCACGGATTACCTTGGTTGTCTCTGCGATGAGGGGATTCACTGGGGCTTGATTCGTCTGGCCTTGGGTTCCGTGGCAAATCTTGCCGTTTTCCCCCTCCAGGATCTTCTCGGTTTAGGGTCTGAGGCAAAGATGAATACCCCTGGGGTAGCCGCGGGCAACTGGACTTGGCGCTACCAGCCGGAAATGCTGAGTGATGACCTCATTGGCAAATTGCGCTACCTCGTCTATCTTTACGGGCGTGAACCAGAGTATCGAGGCGAATAAATGGGGCGATCGCTCAAAAAAGGAACGGGTTGGCGGTTAGGCTGGGATCCTGACCCCACCCGGACTTTCCAAGGCTTGGTTGGAGCCGACGATTGGGCTGTGGAATTAACCGCAGCAGAATTTGAAGATTTTTGTCGCTTGTTGGTGCAGTTAGCCGATACGGTCGAAAGTATTGCCTCGGAATTGATGCCAGAGGAACGGATTGCCATCGAAGCAGAAAGTGATTTGGTCTGGCTAGAGATTGAAGGATTTCCAACCCGGTATAGCCTGCGTTTGTTAGTCCTAACCCAACGCAATATTGAGGGAAATTGGCAACCGGAAGCTGTGCAGCAGTTGGTGCAATTAAGTCATATTTTTCATAAAAGTCACGAACTTCCCCTTTAATACTCCCGAAGAAAGGAGTCAGAAGATTATCGGAGGTGGCGATCGCCCTGCAACCTCCTAGAAATTCAAAAAAATGTAACATTTATGTTATGTTGAGGCTATGTCCTGGAGCATTGAATACCCTTACTCTGATGTTGAGAAGTTCATCCTTGAACTCCCACCGAGTTTGTCGGCTAAGTATTTTCGTCTCACGGATCTAATGCTAGAGTTTGGTTCCCATCTCGGTATGCCCCATACTCGACCTATGTCAGACGGCTTATTTGAACTTCGCATTAAAGGTAGAGAAGGGATTGCACGAGTGTTTTACTGCACGCTAGTAGGGAAACGGATCGTTATGCTGCATGGCTTTGTGAAAAAATCTCAGAAAACACCAGCGAAGGAACTCAAAATTGCCAAACGCCGTATGTCGGAGGTCAAGAATAAATGAATCATGCTGAACTGAAAAAAAAGGCATTAGCTAATCCTGAAACGCGCATTCTGTACGATGACATGGAAGCTGAATTTTCATTGTTGAGACAAATGCTCAAAGCAAGGCAAGAAGCTGGTCTTTCTCAAGCGGAGGTTGCTGCTCGCATGGGAACTAAAGCCCCTGCTGTCACACGGTTAGAATCATCTCTTAGTAATGGCAAGCATTCACCTTCTTTGGCAACCCTACGCCGTTATGCTCAGGCTGTAGGTTGTGAACTTCAAGTAACATTAATTAAGGTCTGAAAAGATTTAGAACTTTACATGATTTTTCTAACGAAATTCTAAGCGATCGCTCTGAAACCCACTAACCGTCTAAGAATTTTATAATTCCGCTATAATCTGATTAGAAAATAACGGCTTTTTTATGACTGAACTTCTAGAACAAGCAATTAAACATCTGCAATCTTTGGATACAGAAAAGCAAGATGCGATCGCCACTTTGATTATGGAAGAGCTTGAGGATGAAGCCAAATGGGATACTGCTTTTGCTCAATCCCAAGAACTTCTAGCAGATTTAGCAGCTGAGGCGATCGCTGAATATAAGGCAGGCCAAACTCAAGCACTAAAATTTGAAGAATTGTGAAGTCAAGAACAACAGCTAAATTTCGTAAGGCGCTCGCAAACTTACCTAATGCTGTTCAAAAACAAGCACGTCACGCATATCGTCAATTTCAAGAGGATCCAGCCCATCCCAGTTTGCGGTTTAAACAGGTTCACCCCAAGTTGCCAATCTACTCAGCTCGCATCAGTAAAAACTACAGAGCAGTTGGCCAACAAGATGGCGACACAATAATTTGGTTTTGGATTGGTTCCCACGCAGAATATGACAAACTCTTATCACAAATTTAGTTGTCATAATATTTTTTATTCGGACTACCTTATAAATTAATCAGCATGATCATCAAAGAAAAAGATCCTATTGATGCAAACATAGAGCAGTTAAAAACGATTATCAATTTACCTAATTTATCCGAAGCAAAAGTTTTGCAGGCAAAAACAGAGCTAAAGAGACTCACCTCTGGTAATCAGGGAGAAAAGGATTCTGCTTATTTTATTGATTTTTATTATAAAAATTCACCAAACTGGGCGATTATTCACGATCTTAGAATTGAGAATAATGGATTAGTTGCTCAAATTGACCATATCTTAATCAATAGATTTCTTGATTTTTATATCTTAGAAACAAAACATTATGCCCGTGGTATCAAAATCACAGAACATGGCGAATTTTTAGTTTCATTCCAGAAAAGCTACAGGGCAATAGAGTCTCCCATTGAACAAAATAAAAGACACATCAAAGTTTTAAAGAACTTTCTCCAGGGCGAAGAAATACTACCTAAAAGACTGGGAATACCATTACAACCCCATTTTCTTGCCTATGTTTTAGTTTCGCCAAAATCTCGCGTGATTCGTCCCAAGGCAAAAGATTTTAAAACAGATGCTGTCATTAAGTCAGACGAATTTTATAAACAAACACGAGACAATCTCAATAATGAAAGTATATTGACAACCCTTGGTTCAATCACAAAAATAATTTCATCCGAATCATTGCAGCAAATAGCGAAAAACCTAGTCAGTTATCATCGACCTTCCCAGTTTGATTACTATAAAAAATTTTCTATTTCTAGAGAAAGAGACAATCAGCACCCCGTTTCAATAGAACAGACAAAGAAAACAAAATACTATTGCTATTGCTGTAAGCAACCTATTTCTAAAAAAGTCGCAATGTTTTGTTTTAATAATAAAATTCGCTTTGACGGAAAAGCATACTGTTTCGATTGCCAAAAGCAATTCCCCTTAAATTCGCCTCAACAAAAGGGTTAGGGTAACTCCCCAACAGAGGCCTAGTAAATGGCTGTAAAAACTGACATTGGGGGAACTCAGATCCACCGCAAACTGGATCACAATAATTAAGCAAATCAAGCGAAATTGTCTGCCCGCGGCTTCGAGGTGAAACCGTCGCCATCCCTGCCACAACACCACAGCGATCGCCCCGATCATGCCCATAATCGATCCAGAAGCCCCGACCCACACCTGGTAGCCATAGCGAATTTCTGTAGTGAGATAGGCCAACCACGCCGGAAATGCCTCATAGTCAAAGCCCTGGGCCAACAGCACCAACCCAAACAGCGTTACCGTCGCCCCGAAACCACTGCCTAAATAAACAAGGAGATAACGCGATCGCCCCAGATGTTTTTCGGCAAAGGGGCCTAGCAACGCCAAGGTTGCCATATTCATTAAGAGATGGGCCAGCCCCACATGGATAAAATTCGCCGTAAACAAGCGCCACCATTCCCCCCGCAACACTTGGTTGGGAATGAAACCACCACCCTGGAGCATCGCTTCCGGATTTTCGGGATTACTAGCGGCGATCGCCCCCAGGAATACCAGACAGTTGACGGCAACTAAAACAGAATTCACCGAAAGTTGCTTTTGCCCCGCAGGTGGTTGGCCTACGAGGGATTGATAAAGCTGCTCTTGGGTTTCCTGTTGTACCAGGCGGCTGAGGTGGGCTAAATCAGGATAAGCGTCTATGGGGAGGAGCGATTGGGCTGGTCGGGGAGGATGTTGGTGGCGCATCTGGACGGCATTGCGGAAACGTTTATTTGAGTCCTCCTGGAGAGTCTGTAAAATGGCATTTCCTTGGGAGACACTTCCGGCCCCGTAGTGGGCGATCGCCAGCCAAAAACCCTTGATCTCTTTGGCATAATCCCGGAGAGGGCCTGTCAATAACCGTTGCACCGTCTTGATTTCGCCACAAAAAGCCGCCGTAAATAGCAATACCAAATGCCACTGACGGCGATCGCTCCCCCGCAATAGTTGCGCTTTGGTTTCTGGTTTCAGCACCAGTTGTAAGAGTTCAGGCAGTTGACCCGTTTCCCCCAGGGCGCGGCAATAGTAAACCAAAAGCAAAGGTTCTTGGGGGGTTTGCGCCATTCCCCGGAGCCAAGTCAGCAGTCCAGGCCAATCAAACCGCATCGCATAATCCATGGCGATCGCCTGACGGGCTAAAAAACTGGGGTGATCCTGGTATTTTTCTAAAAGATTTAAGCCTGGGGTGAGTTGGCCCCGTTGACTCAAGATTAAAGCGCGAATGATCTGCGGCTGTTCCCACCAACCATCAAAGGGATGAAGATATCGCAAATACAAAGCCCATTGGTAAGCCCGTTGAAAATCTTGGCGGGACAAGAGACTCTGGATCTGCCGCAAGCCCAAAGATGGTACGAGGATCAACAGCAACCAAGCGATACCGCCCCACCAAGCAGCCCAAGCCATCGAAATCAGGTTCATTCCCCAGGTGAGGACGAGGACAAACCCCGCCACCCAGAACCATCCCAGAGGACGGGGGCGCGGCGATCGCCAAATACGGAGCATCAAAACCCCGCAGGAAAAAGAAACAGCGTAAAACCAAATTAGGGGCCACAAAGCAGATGCCATTACGAAAGCCATTGGGGGGAGAAAACATTAATTGCTATCTTAAGTTGGGAATAAATCTTTTTCTTTCCCTTGAGAAATTACCCATGAAAAAACGGCTCCTGTCTGCCCTCTGTCTGCTTTCCCTCAGTGTTTTTGGCTGTACTGCGCCATCGACTACGGATGTTAGTCCCGTTGAAAATGAGACGCCGACAACGGCAGTGCAACCCTTGGTGACTGGGGCGATTCCCGACCAAGATCCTGAAAAATTGCAGCGACTCTATGGCCTGCTGGCGGATTATCTGAGTGCTGAACTGGGAGTCCCCGTAGAATATAAACCCGTCACCGATTACCTCGCCGCGGTCACAGCCTTTAAGGTGGGTGATTTAGATTTAGTCTGGTTTGGTGGATTAACGGGTGTCCAAGCGAGATTGCAAGTCCCTGGGGCCGAGGCGATCGCCCAACGGGATATTGACGCCGAATTTCATTCGGTACTGATTGCCAATGTGAATAGCGGCCTAGGGGAATTAGCCAATGACGCCGATTTAACCCAAGTAAAAGGCAAAACCCTCACCTTTGGCAGTGAATCTTCCACCTCTGGCCGCCTGATGCCCCAATACTACCTAGAACAAGCCGGAGTCTCTCTTGAAGATTTCCAAGGGGAAGTGGGTTTTTCGGCCTCCCACGATGCCACCATTCAACTGGTCGAAGCGGGTACCTATGACCTGGGAATGCTTAACGAACAGGTGTGGAACAGTCGCGTCGAAGCTGGGGAAGTAGATACCAATAGAGTGAACGTGATTTGGCGATCGCCCGCCTACTACGACTATCACTGGGTCATTTCCCCCGACGTGGACGAGCGCTATGGGGAAGGCTTCCGGGATAAAGTTCAACAGGCTTTGCTCCAACTCGATCCCAACAATCCTGACCACAAAGAAATTCTTGATTTGTTTGGGGCGACCCAGTTTATTCAGACCAGCAACGAAAACTACGCTGAAATCGAAGCTGTGGGCCGCCAGATTGGCAAGATCCAATAAACGAAGGTTTTCTTGAAGGCGAAGAAGTCTCTTGATCTGCCTCCTAAAATCTCCCCCGGACTGGGGGCCGGGGGGCTTTATCAATCAGCTCTAAGCGGCGGCCTTTTTCATTTCGATCAATTCGATCTTGTAGCCATTGGGATCTTCGACAAAGGCAATTACTGTGGTGCCGTGCTTCATGGGGCCGGGTTCCCGGGAAATTTTACCGCCCAGCTCGCGAATTTTTTCGCAGGTGCCATAGATATCATCCACACCCAGAGCAATGTGACCAAAACCATTGCCGAGATCATAGCGATCGGTGTCCCAGTTGTGGGTTAGTTCGATCACGGTATTGTCTTTCTCGTCGCCATAACCGACAAAGGCTAGGGTGAATTTGCCGCCGGGGTAATCCTTTTGGCGCAGGAGTTTCATCCCCAGAACATCACAATAAAATTTGAGGGATTCTTCTAAATTGCCAACCCGAATCATGGTGTGAAGCATTTTCATAGGGGCTGTTTTTCTCCGTTGGTAACAAATTATCTCTAGTGTCTATTCTAAATTGAGTTCCCCTTGGAGCCAGTCTTGGGCAGTGCGGACGAGGGTACCGTCTTCTTCGAGGGCCACGATACTCACATCGAGGGGCAGGGCTAGGGGACTGTCGTAAGGTAGGACAAAACCCAGATTTTCGGTATTTAGGTTAAAGTCAGCAACCCGCAAGGGTACGTCAGGATTCTGACTGAGGTAATACTCTAGGGTTGGCCGATCAAAAATTACACCGTCTGCTTTATCGGCTTCCATTAAGGCGATCGCCGCTTCTAAGCTAGGGCGTTGCACAACTTTGGCGCGATATTCGGCAGCCAAAGCTTCCCCTGTGTGCCTTGGACAACGGCCATGCGGGTGCCGCGTAAATCCCCAGGATCACGGATTGCATCCTCTGGCAATTTAGCGAGGGCAAGGGTAAAAGCCGAGGCCAATCCCCCAATTAGAGAAGAAACCGCAATCAAAGAGATCAACATCCAAACTCCGGCGATAAACCGTCCCCAAGGGGTTTTGGGCGAGCGATCGCCATAGCCGACCGTCGTCAGAGTCACCAGGGCAAACCACATCCCATTGCCCACGCCGCGCAGATAATGGTTGGGAAACTCCTCTGGATTATGGCGTCTCTCCACGAGCCACATGCCATTACCCACTAGAAATAAACAAACTAGCAAAACCCCCACCGATGAGAGGGCCGTGCGCGTGAAAAAAGGCCGCACCCGTTCCCAAATGGGGGGTGACTCTTCGGGCAGCAAAACCCCTAATCCAGAAATGAAAAAAGGCTGGGTGAAATCAACTGCTTCTAAACGCTCGGCGGTAATACTAAACGGCCCCACGAGGAGGTCTAATTCCCCGGTGGCCACGGCATCCAGGGCGGCTTGTGTTTCCGTTTGCAAAATCAACTCATATTCCCAGCCATTTACAAAGGCAATGGTTTCCCAGATATCCGGCACAATTCCCTGAAAGTCACCGTTGACCGACTCCACTAAAAAAGGAGGGGTGCCGCCAATGCCAACCTGGAGAATTTCTGCCGCTTCATCGTCTGGCAAATTATCAGGACTTTGGGCCAATCCGACTTGGATCTGTGCTTCGGCCAAGATGGATAAGCCAATTAAGCCAAGAATTTGTAGGCCCTTCTGTCCAAGTTTCCTGATTGAAAAAAATCACCTACTTTTTTACATTAACCATTCCTAAGATTATTCAAATAACGACAGTGCCATTGTAGTCACTGGCAATATTCTATTGGTGAGCTGATTTTTAGACAGAAGTGAAGCACTTCGTAAAATCAATCTCTGTTTAAAACCTGATTTTCTCGCCTGTAGATTGACGACAGCAGTTGCATATTCTGTAACGATGGCCTTTACCTCCCCTGGCTTGTTTACAATAAAGCTAATGTTTCTTCCCACACATCATTAAATGCTCAAGCTGGTTGTTGAGATCACCAAAACTTGGGTACTGCAAAGGCTTACAGATTTATTTTCTGGAGCCTTTTTTATATTTAAAAATGATTGAACGCCATCTCTGGGGCAACGATATGCTGCATTTCTCAGGTGATATGCGCTGATTTTCAGCAATGGGAAATGCTAGAGATCAAAAAATAGGTACTGACATCATTGTTTAATTTTCTTTGAAAGCAATTTCAAAAAACAACACAGTCAGTAAAATTAGTTTGTTTTGGGCTTACTTGCAGCAAATCATCCAACTTACAAGAGATTTAGAATCTTTTTGGGGACAGAACATCAGCATTTAATTCACTGAAAATCCCCGCTTCGTGGTTTGGGACGGGGCTACTTCTACGGAAAAGTTGACTTGATCCTGGCGATCGCCTTGACGAATTTCTAAGGTCTGGGGGCCAGGGGTCAGGCGTAACTTCGGGTTCTGGGGATCGTCCGGTTGCCAGGGATTGCCATTGAGCCGCCATTGCACAGGCTCTTGGTTCTTGGTTTGAAATTGGATTACCAGTTGGCCGGGATTGTTGGGGTCGCTCAGGAGGCGATCGCCATCTTGGGGAAACAGAATTTTTAAGCCGCTTTGGGGCATCGCCAAGGTCGTTTGGGTCGCCAGCCAGCGGTCATATTCGGGGGGCAACACGAGACGAATCTCGCCGTTAATTTCCTGGTAAAAATCATCTAAATCCATTTCGTACTCGGCTAGATCTTCTGGGAAAAAATATTCCTGGACGATGACTGGACAAAGGCCCGTGGATTTTTTGCCAGACAGGGCACAAATAGGACGTTTTACCATGGCCGCTGGCTCCGGGAATGGCAATGGTTCCCGCTGGTGGTGCAAGTGCAACATAATTTCGCGCCAGAGCGGTGCAGCCCCTGCCACCCCTGAAACTTGCTGCATGGGTGTGCCATCGAAGTTACCAATCCAGGTAGCAACAGTGTATTTTTCGCTAAACCCCACCGCCCAGGTATCACGATAATTTGAGGATGTCCCTGTTTTGACCGCTGCTGGAAATGGTAAATTTAACGCCGAATCGACCCCAAAGGCGATCGCCCTGGCCTGTTTATCGCTCAACATCTGGGTAATCAGTTGCCAAGTTGAGGAGTCACTGAGAAATGTTGTGGCTGATTCCGGATGAACAAAATGACTCACCAAATCACTTTTTTTGCCGTCATTAGCCAGGGTACGGTAGGCATTGGCCAACTCCATCAGGGTTACTTCGCCGCTCCCCAGGGTGAGACCTAAGCCATAGTAGTCGGGGTCTTCGGTTAAATGCTGAAAACCCAATTGGTGCAAACGTTGTAAAAATGCCTCAACGCCCACTTTTTCTAAAACCCGCACCGCCGGAATATTGAGGGAATTTCCCAAAGCGAGACGCACCCGCACCGGGCCTAAAAATTTTTCATCGTAGTCCGTGGGTTCATAGAGTTTGGCGTCGGGAATGGCATAGTAGGTGGGAATATCCGCCA
Source organism: Picosynechococcus sp. NKBG042902 (assembly GCF_963864045.1). Lineage (NCBI taxonomy): Bacteria > Bacillati > Cyanobacteriota > Cyanophyceae > Chroococcales > Geminocystaceae > Picosynechococcus > Picosynechococcus sp. NKBG042902. Next base: position 151,446 of record NZ_CAWLTV010000076.1, read on the forward strand.
AAATCGTATTGGGGCGAATGGTGCGGTTTTCTAGGGCCAATTGATAGAGGAAAGGCTTGAGGGTGGAGCCTGGTTGCCGGAGGGCTTGTACCCCATCGGTTTCGCCTTGGGGCGTAAAGTAATCCGTAGAACCCACATAGGCCAAGATTTCGCCGGTTTGATTCTCAATGGCGATCGCCGCCCCTTGGTGGACATGATGTTGGTTTAAATTTAAAACGCTCTGGCGCACCTGTGCCGCAACAAAATCCTGGAGATTTTTATCTAAGGTGGTGCGAATCACGGGGTTTTGGCTGGTGTCCAACTGGTCTGTTAACCAAAAAACAAAATGGGGCGCACTGAGAATGCCCTGGTGACGCGGTTGCAGGGTAACGGCTTCCTGAAAAATCCGATCCGCCTGTTCTGGAGAAAGTTCACCCTCAGCGACGAGGCGCTCCAACACGTACCGTTGCCGTTGTTTGAGATTGTCCCAATAGTGGTAGGGGTTGAGATAGGTGGGACTGTTGGGAATGGCTGCGAGGAGGGTCGCCTGGGCCAAATTAAGATCTGCCGCCGCCACGCCAAAATAAATCTGGGCTGCCGCTTCAACGCCGTAGATATTGCCCCCCATGGGTAAACGGTTGATATAAGCGGTGAGAATTTCTTGGCGATTCATGCCCGCCCCTAAACGCCAGGCGACCCAAATTTCCTGGAGTTTCGCGTTCAAAGTCCGGGGACGATCGCCTAACATCCGGGCAAGCTGCATCGTAATCGTCGAGGCCCCGCTGACAATTTTTTGATGTTTGATGGCTTGGTAAGTGGCCCTGGCGATCGCCTGGAGATCCAGGGGGCCATGGTGGTAAAAATCACCATCCTCCGCCGCAATAATCGCCTGCTGAAAATAGGGCGAAATTTCATCGAGGCTAACAACAGAGGTATTTTCTTGGTCGGCGCTGAGGACTGTCCCCAAGAACAAACCATTGCGGTCATAAAAGCGAAAGGCTTGGTCGGTTTGGGCAATATCCGCTGCTTGCAAGGGCATCAGGAAGGGCGTTAAACGCACCACCAAGGCGATCGCCCCCAGGACAGCGATCATTTTTAGGGGGAGGGGCGATCGTCGCCAAATTTTCAGGAGCCAGTCACGCAGCAACACAAGCAGCTTGGGCCTCATCTCTTTTCGTAGTTGTAGCCCTTTTCTGGGGCGATCGCCCAAAGGCTTAATATTTTATATTTTGCAGTTTTACCGAATAAAGCGAATCTTTAAGACTCATCACCAAAGCGATATTACCCATGGGATTGTTCACTAAAATTGGAATGTTTCAAAGGAGCGACACCATGGGTCAGCGTCACATTCGGCACGGTTTGTTATTTCTTGGGGCGATGCTTTGCGTTTTTCTGCCATCGGTGGCGATCGCCCACGTTGGCGGCCACGAAACCGCTGGCTTTTGGCATGGCTTTCAACATCCCCTTGGGGGCCTCGATCACCTCGTTGCCATGTTAGCGGTGGGAATTTGGGCCGTTCAAGTCGAAGAAAAGCAAGGGCGTTTTTTACTCCCCCTGAGTTTTCTGGGACTGATGTTGGTGGGCGGTTTGCTCGGCATGGTCGGCATGACCGTACCAGGGATCGAGGTTGGCATTATCTTTTCCGATCTACTGTTAGGTTGTTTTGTTTTCTTTGGCACCCGTCTGCCGTTGCTGTGGAGTAGTCTCATTATTGGGGCGCTGGCCGTTTTTCATGGCTATGCCCACGGCGCTGAAATGCCTGCCAATGCCCAAGGTCTTCAATATGCCCTCGGTTTCCTGGCGGGGACTGCGAGCCTACACCTCATCGGCATGGGAACGGCTTTTCTGGCCTTGCGTCGTCAACAGATTCAATTTTTCCGCATTGCCGGGGTGATGATGGTGGTCGCTGGTGTGGCGGTCTTGGCCCAAAGCATTTAAGCAGCGATACTGACAGGTTTGATCAAAGAACTCTCCGGGTTTCAGTGGAGAGTTTTTTAATGGGTTGATGGCGACCAAAGAAAAAACCGACTGGCATTTTCACCAATCGGCTTTTTGGTTCTAATCTCGCCCGGTGGGAGAGCGTCGTTTAAGGGTTAGCTATTTGCTTCCGCCCGTTCTTTAGCTTCTTTGATCACTTCATCCGCAACATTCTTCGGACAAGGATCATAGTGAGAGAACTCCATGGAGAACTGACCACGGCCAGAGGTCATGGTACGCAGATCGCCGATGTAACCGAACATTTCACTGAGGGGCACTTTGGCTTTGATGCGGATCCCAGTGGCACCGGACTCTTGACCTTCGATCATGCCGCGACGACGGTTGAGGTCACCGATCACATCCCCAACGTAATCATCGGGGGTAAAGACATCCACCTTCATGATCGGTTCGAGGATTTGGGGGCCAGCCTTGGGTAGGGTTTGACGGTAGCCACTCTTGGCGGCGATTTCAAAGGCGATCGCCGAAGAGTCAACCGGGTGGAAACCACCATCCGTCAAAGTTACCTTCAGGTCAACACAGGGGAAGCCAGCCAGTACACCCTTCTCGATGGATTGCTCGAAACCTTTTTGAACAGCGGGCCAAAATTCACGGGGCACATTACCACCAGTGACCTTGGACTCGAACTGGAAGCCGCTACCGGATTCACCGGGTTCGATGGTGTAGTCGATTTTTCCGAACTGACCAGAACCACCAGACTGTTTCTTGTGGGTATAGCTGTCGTTGATGACCTTGGTGATCGATTCACGGTAGGCAACCTGGGGTTTACCCACTTCTACTTCCACGCCGTAGGTACGCTTGAGGATGTCTACTTTAATATCGAGGTGAAGTTCGCCCATCCCTTTAATAATGGTTTCACCGCTCTCTTGGTCGGTTTCCACTTGGAAAGAGGGATCCTCTTGCACCATCTTGCTGAGGGCAACCCCCATTTTCTCGTTCCCGCCTTTAGTTTTGGGGGCGATCGCAATGGAGATTACCGGGTCGGGGAAGACCATCGGTTCGAGGGTTGCCGGATTGTCCTTATCGCAAAGGGTGTGACCCGTTTGGACGTTCTTCATCCCGACGATGGCGATGATGTCACCCGCTTGGGCTTCATCGATTTCCTCACGGGAGTTGGCGTGCATTTCTACCATCCGCCCGATGCGCTCGGTTTTGCCCGTGGCCGTGTTGAGAACAGTGTCACCCTTTTTGAGCATCCCAGAGTAAATCCGGGTAAAGGTCAAGGCCCCAAAACGGTCATCCATAATCTTGAAGGCCAAAGCACGGAGGGGCTTTTCGGGGTCAACAATGGCAAAGTTGCCTGTTTCGTTACCCTCGATATCCGTTTCCGGCTGGGGATTGACTTCCATCGGGTTGGGGAGATAGTCCACAACCGCATCGAGAACCAGTTGTACCCCTTTGTTCTTGAAGGAAGAACCACAGTAGGTGGGGAAGAAAGCCAGTTCACGGGTTCCTTTCCGGATACAAGCCTTGATTTCGTCAATGCTGACTTCTTCGCCTTCGAGGTATTTTTCCATGATCTCGTCGTCTTGTTCGACAGCGAGTTCGACGAGGGCTTCGCGGTATTCTGCTACTTGATCTTTCATGTCTTCGGGGACATCGGTGATCTCGTAGTTCATCGGATCGCCAGATTCGTCCCAAATCCAAGCTTTTTCGGTAAGCAGATCAACAACGCCCTTAAATTCACTCTCTGTACCGATCGGCAGGGTCATTACCAGGGGGGTTGCCGCCAGGATATTTTCTACCTGCTTCACAACGTTGTAGAAGTTAGCACCGATCCGGTCTAATTTGTTGACGTAGATCAACCGCGCAACTTTGGAGTCGTTGGCATAACGCCAGTTAGTTTCGGATTGGGGTTCTACACCACCGGAACCACAAAATACACCGACACCACCGTCAAGTACTTTTAGGGAGCGATAAACTTCAATGGTGAAATCGACGTGACCGGGAGTATCGATAATATTGAGCTGGTGATCTTTCCAGAAACAGCTTGTGGCAGCGGATTGAATGGTAATCCCGCGCTCCTGCTCCTGCTCCATGAAGTCAGTGGTGGCTGCACCGTCGTGCACTTCACCTAATTTGTGGATTTTTCCGGTTAACTTCAGGATACGTTCGGTGGTGGTGGTTTTACCCGCATCGACGTGAGCGAAGATACCGATATTACGATATTTGGTCAGGTCTTTCATAGGTTTATGTTCGCTCGATAAAATTTAAGTACTACTATTTTTACTAGGGTGATCACTCGGTGCAATTAGACGTACAACTGAAAACGTCTCGGTCTTGTTTGAGCCAATCTAAAACCGATGTGGTTTATGGTGAGTCGTTAAGGGACTAATTTGTATTGTAAGTGTCACGCGCTTGGTTCGTATAAGCTGCCGCTCCAGTCTTGGGAAAACTGAATATTTTGCTACAGCAAAGAATATTAAAATCCTTGCGGGGCACGATGGCAACATTACAGATTGTAAATTATCTTGCGGTCAACTTAAAAGGATCTTGGGGGGCGATCGCCAATGGGTGAGGTAACCATGACCCAAATATTGAGCCGATGGAATCAGAATGAGATTTGGCGATCGCCAGGGTTTTTTTGGGGTCGCACCCACGGCACAATGGGAAGTTGCACGGCGATGGAGAAAATACCTTGGCGAGTTTGACACATATTCGGATTGTGGTTGTAGAACCCGCAGGAGCGCTAAATCTTGGCTCCATTGCCCGGGTGATGAAAAATATGGGCCTAGGGCAATTGTTCTTAGTGAATCCCCATTGTAACCATTTGGGCCAGGATGCCTACCTGATGGCCGTCCATGGGCGGGAATTTTTAGAACAGGCGGTGGTTGTTCCTGATTTAACAACGGCATTAACGGGTTGCAAAAAGGCGATCGCCACCACTGGACTCCAGCGCAGTTTACCGATGCCTGTGGAAACCCCCAAGGCAGCTTTGCCCTGGTTTTTAGAAGACGATCAACCCAGTGCGCTAATTTTTGGCCGGGAAGACCATGGCTTGAGTAATAGCGAATTAAACCAAGCTCAAAGGCTGGTCTGCATTCCCACGGGGGATGCATATGCATCCTTGAATTTGGCCCAGGCGGTCGCTGTTTGTGGCTACGAATTGCGCAGTTTAGCCACCGAAAAACCCACTTTTGTCCCAAGAAAAATAACCACAGCAGCCCCGGATTTAGCCGATCTCAGTGAATTAGAGGGCTATTACCAGCACCTAGAGCGGGTGTTGTTGCAGGTGGGTTTTTTGTATCCCCACACCAGTGCCTCACGGATGGAAACGTTTCGTGATTTGTACCACCGTGCCAGCCCCAGTAGCCGCGAGGTGGCGATGTTACGGGGGATTTTACGACAGGTGGAATGGGCGATCGCCAACGCCGCTTCACCCGAATAATATTTAGGCCTGATTTATACCTTTATATAAATGAATAATTTTAGCGACCACCGCCTCAATGCTGAGGTTATCGGTAATTAATTCCACCGCGTCGGGAGCCTTGGTCAAAGGAGCAATGGCGCGGGTACTATCAAGGCGATCGCGCTCGGTGATTTCTGCCTCTAGTTGTCCTAGGTCAATGTTGGTTTCTCCCTGGGCAACGAGATCCTTGGCGCGGCGTCTGGCCCGTTCGGCGGGGGTAGCAGTTAAGAAAATCTTGAGTTCGGCATCGGGAAACACATGGGTACCAATATCGCGCCCCTCTGCCACGAGGCCCCCATTTTCACCGAGGCGTTGCTGCTGCTTCACTAGGGCTTGGCGGACGGCGGCTTGGGCAGCAATGACAGATACCTGTTTAGTCACGGCAGGCGTGCGGATTGCCTCGGTCACCTCCAGATTGTTGGCGAGGACGGTGATCGGCTCGTGGGGCTCTTTGGGGGGAATCAGTTCAATGGTGGCGGTACTGACGAGTTCAGCAACGGCAACTTCATCCTGGGGATCAATATTATTTTCTAAAACGAGATAGGTGATCGCCCGGTACATTGCCCCGGTATCTAGAAAGAGAAGCTTGAGCTGCTCGGCCACTTGGCGGGTAACGGTAGATTTACCGGCTCCGGCGGGGCCATCAATGGCAATAATCGGCTGACGGGTTTTTAGCATGGTGTTATCAATCAAACGGGTTTGACCGACATAGGCGGCGATCGCCAGTAAACCAGATTTTTGCACCTGGGGCAGGGGCATCAGGGTTTCTGGATCGACTAATTCTAAATATTGCAGTTGTACCCCCGGAAATTTAGCCAGGGTTTCTTTGGCTGCTGCAATGAGCCGACCTGCATGCCGTTCCCCCGTTTGAAATAGCGATTGGGCAGTTTGGAGGGCTTGGGAAAGGGCGATCGCTTCGGCTTTTTCGGCAGTAGATAAATATTGATTGCGGGAACTGAGCGCTAACCCCGATGGCTCCCGGACAATGGGACAACCCCGGACAGTGACGGGTAGATGCAAATCTTGCACCAGTCGTTTAATAATCGCCAGTTGTTGGGCGTCCTTTTCACCGAAATAGGCGATCGCTGGCCGTACCAATTGCAACAGTTTCACCACCACCGTCGCCATCCCCGTAAAATGGCCTGGACGAAAGCGACCACAAAGCCCAGTCGTCATTGATTGGGGAGGCAAGATCTGCACTGGCTCTGGCCCCGGATACATTTCGGCTACTGTGGGGGCAAAGATGAGGTCTACCCCCAAGTCGTCACAAAATTGGCGATCGCCTTCCCATTGCCGGGGATAGTGGTCAAGATCTTCGTTGGCCCCAAACTGCAGAGGATTAACGAAGATACTCACCACCACAAAGTCTGTTTCTACCCTTGCCCGTTGGATTAAACTGCCATGGCCTCGGTGGAGCGCCCCCATCGTGGGGACAAAACCAATTTTTTGCCTCGGGGCAACCTGGGCGATCGCCGTTTGTAATCCAGCAAGGGTGCGTACAACTTTCATCGGCTAGGGGATGGAGACGTTAGTTCAGAACCTCTAACTTTACCGTAGCCACGCCAGCACTGACTAACCCAATCTGCTGGGCCGAACCCTTGGACAAATCGATAATGCGACCAGGGGTGAAGGGGCCACGGTCATTGATGCGCACCACCACAGAGCGACCATTGCGGACATTCGTCACCCGCACCTTTGTGCCAAAGGGTAGGCTTTTGTGGGCGGCAGTCATCGCATATTGATTAAACGGTTCACCGCTCGCCGTGCGTCGGCCATGGAATCCCGGCCCATACCAAGAGGCCCGGCCTTGCATGGTGCGTTGTACCTTCAGGCCAGCACCCGCCACATTTTTCGCTTTAGGGGCATTGGCGATCGCCGCCATGGGTTCAGCACCACCGAGGATCCGCCGGAAGCGATTCACCGCAATCAGAGCATCCTGGGTCTCATTGCCTGTCCGATCCGCGAGGAAAACCGAATCATCTAGGGTGATCAAGGGTGCATTGTCATAGAGCAAGTCATATTTGCCTGCGGCCTGCCAACTTGCAGAAAATTTCGTGGCATCAAAGTCCGCTTGGGCAACGAGGGTATTTAATTCTTGGGAAACTTTTTGGGCGATCGCCTGGGCCTCATCATCAGCGGCATCACCAGAATTGAGAAACGTGAGAACGGGGAGTTGGTTGACGTAGAGGGTGGTAGCAGTCCGTTCTTCGTGGGGATAGGAAAACAACGTCGCAATTGGTTCTAAACGTTCTGCCGCAGCGGTCACTTGAGTACGGGCCAGAACACGAGGAGACGTATCCGTATTTGCTAGGGTTGGTGCTGCGGTCAAGCTCAAGGGAGCAAAGGTCGTAAAAACAGCAGACAAAGCGAGCAAATGTTTACGTTTTAAGGTCATGAAAAAAAATTGAATTCAACTACCGCCGAAAACCATGCCTCACCAAAAACAATTGACAGTAGAGGGTTTCCTTTGGTCAAAGGGGCCGTTGCATCCAAAAAATGCGCTTACCCACACCTAAGTCAGAACGTTGTGATCACGTTACATTTCTTAAGCCGACATACAGTAACACAGGCTTTTTCGGCTTCACATCCGTATACACAGAGTCGAAAATGGGGTTTCAGGTCAAAATAAATGGCAACGAATAAAGTTAAAGCACGGTAAAATCTGCTTTTCGAGTTTTGTCAGACTCGACAATTTCCCTTGACCAATTCATAAAGAATTTTTATCGCATGGACTACCAACAAGCAGGAGTAGATATCGAAGCAGGGCGTTCCTTCGTCAAAACCATCAAGGATAACGTCGAAAGCACATACCGACCGGGGGTACTGGGTGGCCTCGGTGGGTTTGGTGGCTGCTTTGAAATTCCCGCTGGCTATCGTCAACCGGTGCTAATTTCCGGTACGGATGGGGTGGGAACAAAGCTCAAAATCGCCCACCAGACCGATCAGCACCACACCGTCGGCATTGATTTGGTGGCAATGTGTGTCAACGATATCCTCACCTCTGGGGCCGAACCGCTCTTTTTCCTCGACTATTTAGCAACGGGCAAGCTCGAACCTGAACAACTGGCCCAGGTGGTCGCCGGAATTGTTGAAGGGTGTAAGCAGAGTGGTTGTGCGCTTCTGGGGGGCGAAACAGCGGAGATGCCTGGGTTTTACCAAGCAGGGGAATATGATCTTGCGGGCTTCTGTGTGGGGATCGTTGAAAAGAGCGAAATTTTAGACGGCTCCCAAGTGCAGGTCGGCGATGTGGCGATCGCCTTACCCAGTAGCGGTGTCCACAGCAATGGTTTTTCCCTAGTGCGGAAAATCATTGAAATGAATCAATTGTCCTGGGACGACAAGCCCGCAGAATTTCAGGGTAAAACCCTCGGTGAAGTCTTCCTCACGCCCACCCAAGTCTATGTCCAGGCGATCCAAGCTGCCCTCAAGGTCAACATGGAGATCCACGGTATGGCCCACATCACGGGGGGCGGTCTCCCCGAAAATCTGCCCCGGTGCCTCCAAGCCAATCAGTCCATGGCCATTGATCCGAGCACCTGGGAAATCCCCACCCTTTTCCAGTGGCTGCAAACCATGGGTGATGTCCCCCAAGCGGCCATGTGGGACACCTTCAACATGGGGGTGGGCTATGTGGTGATTGTGCCGGCCCCCAAAGCGGCGGAAAATGTTGCTTGGTTTAAGGCCCAGGGGATCGCGGCTTGGCAAGTGGGTACGGTGGTCGCAGGTCAAGGGGAAGTCCTCGGGCTACAATAGCTACGGTCATCCTTGCCAACGATTAATAGTTACTGATATTGGGTTTGAGTTCATGTTTTCCTCCTTCGACAATCAAGGCCCGCAACCCAGGGAAAAATGGCGATCGCACGTGGATTGGTTCGTCCAAGACTACCGCTCCCAACTGACGGCCCTCGCCTGGAGGCTCCAGCAGGAATGGCACCACGACGGCACGATCCTCGGCATTGACCTCAAACCCCAGCCCCATTTTGTGCCCTGCTCCCCAGAAACCCTCCAGACCTTGAATCGACGGGTGGGGGGGCGTCTCCAGGAAATCCTGGGGATCATTGCCGGGGCAGACTTTGAGCAGGAAGTAATTATCCTCTGCATTGGTGACGGGCAGGTGAAACTGGTGTATTACCAAGCTGACCCCAGCCCTGAAACCTGTTGGCAAACCCATGGCCCCGACCTGGATCAGTTGATTGCCGATTTAGAAGCGGCCATGGCTGAATCTATCCAGCTTGAATCGGCCTCGAAGTAACGATCTACTACGAGAACCCCACAATAAAGCGAGATTTTCCTAAAATAAAGACAGAAAATCCTAAAAATCCCCTAAGCTGGCATCATGATTACCAAAACCGTGGCTGAAGTCATGACCCCCGATCCCGCCGTGGTCAAAGCAGATGATTCGCTCCAAACGGCGATCGCCCTCCTTGTGGAGAAAAAAATTAGCGCCCTTCCCGTTGTTGATGGTCAGGGTAAATTGGTGGGGATCATCTCGGACAGTGACCTCACCTGGCAAGAAACAGGGGTAGATACGCCCCCCTACATCATGTTGTTGGATAGTGTGATTTATTTGCAAAATCCCGCTAAGCACGACGCTGAGATTCACAAGGCCCTCGGCCAAACGGTGGGGGAAGTCATGAGCAAAAAAGTTTACACGATCCACCCCGAAAAAATTGTCCGGGAAGCGGCCCACTTAATGCACGAGAAACACGTGGGTCGTTTACCCGTCATTGCCCCAGACAGCGAAAAAGTCATTGGGATCATTACCCAAGGTGATATTATTCGAGCAATGGCCCAGGCCTCTTAAATTCCATTATTTCATTTGGTAAAACATCTTCATGGCTTCCCTCGAATCCGTCCGACAATTGCTTTCTTCCGATAGCTTTGGCGATCGCATTTCCGGCTTAAATCAGCTCCGGGCTTTTTCGTCCCAGGATGCGTTTCCCCTGATTCAGCCCCTCCTGAGTGATCCCGAAGCACGGGTACGTTATGCGGCGGTCAGTCAAATGGATGCGGTGGGCCAAGGCTTTGAAACAGAGGCTTTAGCACTACTCCGCCATGCCCTTTTTAACGATTCGGAATTGGATGTCAAGGCAGCAGCAGCCGATGCGATCGCCGGCTTAAAAATTGCCGAAGCCTATGATGATTTGGCCCAGGTGTACCATTCCACCTCGGAGTGGTTGTTGCAATTCAGCATCGTGGCAGCCCTCGGTGAATTGGGCAATCCTAATGCCTTCGATTTACTCAAAGAAGCCCTCAAATCAGAAACAGAGTTAGTACGCACCAGCGCGATCAGTGCCCTCGGAGATCTAGGCGATCGCCGTGCCATTGAGCTATTAACTCCCTTTATTACCGATCCCGATTGGCAAGTGCGCTACCGTTTGGCCCAATCCCTAGGACGGCTGGGGGGTGAAGAAGTTAAGCCCTTCTTAGAAACCCTAGCCCAGGATGAACAAGTGGCAGTGGCCGACGAAGCAAAGCACCATCTTAACTAGGTTTTATCGTAATCAAAGGGACTCATTTTTGAATTTTTTCTGCTTAACCATAGCATTCGTTTTTAACTGAATAAGCAACAAAAAACTGCCTCGGATTTTTCATGTCAATGATTTCTCCTGGGGCAGTTTTTTAGAATGAGTTTCTAACGAAATATCGCGCTAAAAATCAATTCCCTAGATAATGTTTGCGGCCCGTAGACCAAGGAAGCCAGCAAGGGCAATACCAGTGAAAACGACGATATAACCCGCAAAAGGAATAATGGCAGCCATCTGATGTAGTCCTAATAAAAACATTGCCACTCATTATAAAGGAAAGGGCGATCGCCCCAAAAAGTTGCCCCAAGAAAAGAAGGAACAAGTCAGTGACTGGCTCCCCCTGATCCTTAGATTAATCTCAAATTATGAGTTTAGAGTTGTGGAACAAACTGCTCCTTTTCGGGAACGGTTGTGTATTCGGCCACAATCTGTCGGAACTCTTCTCCATCGATAGTTTCTCGTTCGATCAGCAGATCTACGAGACGATCAATGACTTCCCGGTTATCACGCACCAGTTTGCGGGCGAGGCGGTGGGCTTCTTCGGCGATAATCCGAATTTGCTCATCAATGCGCGAAGCAACTTCTTCAGAATATTCCGAGCGGTTCATAAAGCCACCACCGAGGAAAACTTCACCCTGTTGGCTTTCTAGAGACAACGGGCCAAGATCACTCATCCCAAAGCGGGTCACCATTTGGCGCGCCATACCGCTGACCTGTTGGAGATCACCCCCAGCGCCGGTAGTCACTTCATCATGGCCAAAGATTTCTTCTTCGGCGGCCCGGCCCCCAAGGGCACCAGCAATGCGGGCCATCAGTTGTGCTTTCGTCGTTAAACCCTGTTCCTCGTTAGGGGTGAACCAGGTTAAACCTTGGGCTTGACCACGGGGAATCAATGTTACTTTCTGCACCGGATCGTGATCCTTGAGTAGGGTGCCGACAATCGCATGGCCCACTTCATGGTAGGCAATCAGACGCTTACTCTTGCTGTCAACGAGGGGTGTCCCTTCCATCCCAGCGATCACTCGGTCTACAGCGTCATCAATTTCCGCCATGGTGATTGCTTCTTTGCGGCGACGGGCTGTGAGAATTGCCGCTTCGTTCAAAAGGTTAGCGAGATCAGCGCCACTAAAACCAGGCGTCCGGCGGGCGATGACATCGAGAGAGATTTCATCGGCGAGTTTTTTGTTGCGAGCATGGACTTCGAGGATGCTCAGACGACCTTTGATGTCGGGGGTATCTACAGTCACCTGACGGTCAAAGCGGCCCGGACGCATTAACGCGGAATCTAGCACGTCGGGACGGTTGGTTGCGGCAATGATGATGATGCCAGTATTACCCTCGAAACCATCCATTTCCGTTAAAAGCTGGTTCAGGGTTTGTTCCCGCTCGTCGTTACCGCCACCGATACCTGCACCCCGTTGGCGACCTACAGCGTCAATTTCATCGATAAAGATTAAGCAAGGCGCGTTTTCTTTGGCTTTTTTGAAGAGGTCACGGACACGGGATGCACCGACCCCAACGAACATTTCCACAAACTCAGAACCAGAAATACTGAAGAAAGGTACGCCCGCTTCACCGGCGATCGCCTTGGCGAGGAGAGTTTTACCCGTTCCAGGAGGCCCCACAAGCAGTACCCCTTTGGGAATTCGCGCCCCCACTGCCGTAAATTTTTCCGGCTGTTTCAGGAAGGTGACAACTTCTTGAAGTTCTTCTTTTGCTTCTTCGATGCCAGCAACGTCATCGAACATGATGCCTGTTTGGGCTTCCATCATGAACTTAGCTTTAGACTTGCCGAAGTTCATCGCTTGGCCAGGGCCACCGGGCATATTACTGGAGCGACGGAAGAGGAAGAATAGCGCCGAGATCAACAGGATTGGGAAGATCAGATTGCCGAGAATGCCCCATACAGCGCCATTGTTGCTGACAGGGTGAGAATCGAAATCTACCTTGGCGTCCCGGAGCTTACTAATCAGCTCAGGAGAATTGCCCGGTAAATCAACCCGGATTTGTTGCACACGGTTATCGAGTTCTGGGTCAACCGCTTCGATGATCGCTGTGCGGCCCCCTTCGTAGAGATCAACACTTGTTACCCGGCCAGCATCTAAATACTCAAGGAAGCGGCCATAGCTCATGCGGATGTTGGCGCTATTACCAACGAGGTTGGAGGGATTTGCCGAAAAGGCTCCCTGCCAGACAAAAAAGCCGATCACGAGTAGGGGAAGTGCCCAGAGGACAACGGTTTTCCAAGATGGTTTCATGGGTTAATCTTTGTTATGTTTGATTCAATAAATGGATGCGGCAAGAAGTAGCGCTAGGCCACTCATCTTTGCAATCCCTAGGGGCGCACCACGAAGCAAAGGTTTCCGCGCTTGTTAGCAATATAAAAAGAAAGCGTTGCTTAGGGGCTTTGCCTATAAATTGGCATTTTTATGACGATGTCTTAACTAAATTTAACTTAATTCTCATTTTGATAGCAACTTTCTGGGATTTTCTTAGGGCGAATCGCTGCTTTTCGCTGGGTGAGGGGTCTGCCGATGATTGGCTGCATTTCCCAGACAAAGGGAGGACTGATCGTTTTCTACTGTAGATTTGGTTAAGGTTAAATATTTAATTCAATTTTTTAGATTTTCAACGTGATTTTGCTGTGATCTCTCCTTCCCCTGTTCCCCAAGACTCTCTGACCACCGATGCGGCGACTCCCCATGACCCAGTTTCCCCTGATTCATCAACCCAGTCGCCCTTGCAATGGACTTTATTTTTGCTCATTTTGGCGTTGCTGGCAGTATCATTTGCGGCGATTTTTATCCGTTGGTGTGGTACGGAGCTAGGGGCCGGGGCCACGGTTTTTAATCGGTTGTGGTTGGCGACAGTGGTTTTGGGCTTGTGGGAGCTGTTGAAACCCAGGGCAGATGATCGCAATGTTACGGCGATCGCCCCACGGATCACCGGCAAAGATTATGCTTTGTTGCTTTTGGTGGGGGCGGTTTCTTCGAGTTCTGTGGTGCTGTGGGCGCTCTCCCTCGCCGAGACGAGTGTGGCGAATTCAACGGTTTTACGCAATTTGACGCCACTGTTCACGACCCTGGGGGCTTGGTTATGGTTACGCCAAAGTTTTGACCGACGCTTTCTCTGGGGTCTGGTGGTCGCTATGGGGGGGGCGATCGCCATTGGGGTGACGGATTTCCAGTTGGCCTGGCAGCATTTGACCGGGGATCTGCTGGCTCTGCTGTCAGCCCTTTGTTATGGCGTGAATTTGCTTTTGGTAGAAAACCTGCGCGATCGCCTGGGGGCAAGCCAAATTTTGCTCTGGCGCTGCGGTTTCGGTTGTCTGTTGCTGTTGCCTTTTGTGTGGCTCACCGAAGACCACCTGTTTCCTCAATCGCTATCGGTATGGGGAGCCGCCATTGGTTTAGCAATTCTGTGTCAGTGTTTTGGCCAGGGGCTAGTAGTCTATAGTCTCAAAACCTTTTCGTCTGGCTTTGTGGCGATTTTTCTCCTTTTGGAGCCAATTATTACGGCGGTGTTTGCCTGGGGCCTCTTGGGTGAGACGTTAACGCCGACCAATGCGATCGCCTTTTGCGGGGTGCTTGGGGGAATTTATCTGGCGAAATCGGCCCAGACCCAAAAGCCCCAAACCCAAGCTGCCACCCAATCCTATTCTTCGCCTGCCACCTGAAGCCGGTATTCTTCGGCGGTCATCGTTTCGGCGAGCATTTCATCGTCGAGGTTATCGACCCGCACTTTGATAAACCACCCTTCTTCGTAGGGGTCTTCGGAAACCATCTCTGGGGATTGGATTAACGTCTCATTACGGTCAATGACAGTGCCAGAAATCGGCGCGTAAAGATCCTCGACGGCTTTGACTGATTCAATGCTGCCAAAGGTTTCGCCCACAACAATTGCATCCCCTTCCTCTGGTAACTCTAGGAACACAATATCCCCCAATTCATCGATGGCATGGGCACTCAAGCCAATGGTGGCAATTTCCCCATCGAGGCGAATATATTCGTGGCTATCTAAATAGCGGAGGTCATCTGGATATTCGAGTTCCATAGTCAATTTCTCTAGGCTGGAAGGTTGCAGGGCACAGACAGAAAATCGCCATGGATGTGTCAAGTCTGTACAACCCTTGGGCTACTTTATTCTGGAATTTTGGCAAGATCAAGGCTTAACCAGAAATTTGTTACGATTCCTGGGTCGTGGCAACCATGGCCGTAACGCCTCAAGGCCCATTAGCGGCGATCGCCTTTTATTTTCTGACCGATTTTAGTGCCCATTTCCGTTTTCGCCGACCAAAATAGATAGACCGTTAGACCCAGAAAAAATAGCCCAAAGCTGAGTAAATCACGCTGCATCTCAAAAATGCCTCCCTAGCGCTCTAGATCTTTAATTTCCTTGGGGACAGCCGCTGTCAAAACCTCATGGCCCGTTTCTGTAACCAGCACATCGTCCTCGATACGAATGCCAATGCCCTTCCAGTGGTCGGGAATTTCTGGCTGACCTTCGGCCGGTTCAATGTAGGGGGAAATGTAAATACCCGGTTCAACGGTGACAATATTGCCCGCCGCAAAATTCGTCCAAGCATCCTTTTCCGGGCCAATTTTGTAGATCCCTGCGTCATGGACATCTAACCCCAACCAGTGGCCCGTGCCATGCATAAAGAAAGGCTTATATTTCTCCCCTTCGATCAATTCTTCGAGATCGCCCCGGAGTAATCCCAAATCCAATAACCCCTGGGTGATGACCCGCACGGCAGCGGCATGGGAGCTTTGGTAGGAATGTCCGGGTTGGACGGCTGCAATGGCTTGTTTTTGTGCTTCGAGGACAATTTCGTAGAGGGTTTTTTGTTCCGGGGTAAATCGGCCACCAATGGGGAAGGTGCGAGTAATGTCGCCGTTGTAGTAGTCATAGCAAGCGCCCGCATCGATCAAAAGTAATTCGTTGTCCTGGAGTTGGGCGCTATTTTCAACGTAGTGCAAAATACAGGCATTGGCGCCCCCAGCAACAATGGAAGGATAGGCAAAGCCGGCAGCCCCTTCGAGGCGGAAAAGGTGTTCGATTTCGGCTTGAACTTGGTATTCGTAGAGTCCAGGTCTCGCATATTCCAGTGCCCAGAGGTGAGCTTTGGCAGAAATGGCTGTGGCCCGACGCATTAGGTCTAGTTCCGCTGGGCTTTTGACCATGCGCATCTGATGTAAAATTTGCCCCGGATCTTCAAGGGCCGTGGGGCCTGTACCGCGCTTTGAGCGGGTTGCCAGGAGGCGTTGGTAGTGTTGCAGGATGGTTTGGTTGAATTTTTCGTCCCGGCCCAGATGATAAAAAAGGCGATCGCCGCCCTTGAGGTATTCCGGCAGTTTTTCGTCTAATTCTTGAATTGAGTAGGTGATGTCCGCGCCAAATTTTTCCTTGGCCCCTTCGACTCCGGCCCGGTAGCCGACCCAAATTTCCTGGGCCAAATCCTTTGGTTGTACAAACAGAATAAATTGATGTTCTGGGTGGTGGGGAGCGAACACAGCCACCGCATTGGGCTCATTGAAACCCGTTAAATAATAAAAATCGCTATCTTGGCGGAAATTATATTCCACATCGTTATGCATCACCGCGTGGGGCGCACTGCGTAGGATGGCGGTTCCCTGGCCAATTTCGGCCATGAATGCTTGGCGACGCTGTTGGTATTCCTGCGGTGTAATGCCCATTGATTTTTATCGATTTGCGCTTGTTTTGAGTGAATAAAATGGTAGCAAACTTTTCTGCCCTCGAATTTAGCCCCGGAAATTGACCCATGAAAAAAGGTTGGCGACTTCACCCAAAAGGCGATCGCCAACCCTAACTTTAGAAATTAAAGATCTGTTTTAGCTTTCGGCAAAAATGTACTTACGCAGATCCGCCGGATTGGGTTCAGGGCTACTTTCAGCGAAGGTCACAGACTCATTCACAACCGCTTGGACTTTCTTCTCAATCGCTTTTAATTCCTCGGCGGTGGCTAGGCCCCGATTGGTGACAAATTTTTCAAAGCGTTTGAGTGGATCCCGCTGGGCCCAGAATTCTTTTTCTTCCGCAGACCGCAATTCGTCGGGATCGGCGAGGGAGTGACCCCGGAAGCGGTAAGTTAGTGCTTCGATCAAAGTTGGCCCTTCTCCGGCTCTGGCTCTGGCCACGGCTTTTTGGGCCACATCCCGCATCGCGAGGACATCCATCCCGTCCACTTCATAGCCAGGCATCCCAAACACACTTGCTTTCTTATAAATCTCCGGCTGGGACGTTGCCCGTTCATGGGCCATACCAATTGCCCACTTATTGTTCTCTACGACAAATAAAATCGGCAATTTCCAGAGGGCCGCCATATTCAAAGTTTCAAAAAACTGACCATTATTGGACGTCCCATCCCCGAAGAAACAAGCCGTCACATTATCAGCATTTTTATTGCCCATCACTTCCTGGCGGTATTTACTTTGGAGAGCCGCACCCGCCGCCACCGGAATGCCTTCCCCGATAAACGCATAGCCCCCCAGGAGACCATGTTCCTTGGAAAACATGTGCATTGAGCCGCCCCGACCCTTGCTGCAGCCTGTCTCTTTCCCAAAAAGTTCCGCCATTACTTCCCGCGCAGGAACCCCAGCGCTGAGGGCATGGACGTGGTCACGGTAGGTACTACAAACAAAATCTTCCCCCTGCCGCATTGAGCGAATCACCCCAGTGGAAACCGCTTCCTGACCGTTGTAGAGGTGAACAAAGCCAAACATTTTGCCACGGTAATACATCTCAGCACACTTATCCTCGAACAAGCGTCCTAAGGTCATATCTTCGTAGAGCATGAGGGCTTCTTCTTTGGTGATCTCTACCGAAGAACTATCAAATTCTGGGGCTGTCCGTTCTTTATGCATCATTAACATTCAGGATTTTTCGGTTAGTCTTATGAGTCGATCACGCGGCGCGAGGGCTGTGTGAAATCTGCAGTAACAGTTTAGAATCAAATTGACTTCCATAGAAGCAAAGCATCGTCGGTTCAATCGCTTAGCAATCAACAAACCAGAGGGTCTGAAGTCTATGTTCTAAGGATTGCGGGGCTCGGTAACGCTACAGCGTGCAACCTATGGTGTTTAAAATTCTTTGGTTAATATAACCTTAATTGACCTGACTTTTGCTGATAGGAAAGTAAACTGTGCGCATTCCGCTCGACTATTACCGCATCCTATGCGTCCCTGCCAAGGCAACCACTGCCCAAATTACCCAAGCCTATCGCGATCGCCTTTCCCAATTTCCCCGTCGCGAACATAATGTCTTGGCCATTGAGGCCCGCAACCGGATTATCGAGCAAGCCTTCGAGGTGTTATCCCAAACAGAAACCCGCGCCGTCTATGACCATGAGCTGTCGGGCAATATGTTTCGTTCCCTCGTCCCCAGCCGTCCGAAACTGCCTTTTCCCGATCGCCCCTCCAGTGACACAGAGTTAGAAGTCCTGACGGCCCACCAACCAACCATTGACATCGCGGAAAAAGATTTACTGGGGGGACTGCTATTACTCCTCGACCTGGGGGAGTATGAATTAGTGTTGAAGTGGGCTGCCCCCTATCTCAAGGGCAAAGGTAAGTTGGTCAAGGAAGGAAAATTTGGGGCCGTCGAAATTGTCGAGCAAGAACTACGGCTTTGTTTGGCCCTGGCCCACTGGGAATTGAGCCGGGAACAGTGGCTCCAACAACATTATGAACAGGCGGCTCTCTCCGGTCAGAAGAGTCAAGAGCTACTGGTAGATGTGGCACAATTTGCAGACCTCCAACGGGAAATTCAAGGGGATCTCAATCGCCTCAGACCTTATCAAGTTCTAGAACTTCTAGCCCTACCCGAATCAGAAACCCAAGAGCGACAACGGGGCTTACAACTGCTCCAGGAAATGTTGAGCGCCCGTGCAGGAATTGATGGCCAGGGGGACGATCAGTCGGGTCTAAGTATTGATGATTTTTTGCGCTTTATCCAGCAGTTACGCAGTTATCTAACGGTGCAAGAACAGTTGGATCTCTTTGTGGCAGAATCAAAGCGGCCTTCGGCGGCAGCGGCCTATCTAGCGGTGTATGCTCTTTTGGCTGCTGGGTTTTCGCAACGGAAACCAGACCTGGTCGTGCAAGCCCAGACCCTATTGAAACGCCTCGGCAAACGCCAGGATGTTTTTTTAGAGCAATCAATCTGCGCCTTACTTTTAGGTCAGCCAACGGAAGCCAATCAACTGTTAGAGCAAAGTCAGGAACAGGAGGCGATCGCCTACATTCAAGAGCAGTCTGAGGGGGCACCGGATCTACTCCCAGGCTTATGTCTCTATGGGGAACAGTGGCTGAAGACAGAGGTTTTTTCCCATTTCCGCGATCTCCGGCAACGGCGTGAAGATGGCTCTGTTTCGTTGACGGCTTACTTCGCCGATCCTGAAGTGCAGCAATATCTTGACGATCTCCTCACGGAGGCTGTCCCCACACCCACACCTCCTTCAGACACAGAAAGTACAGCGGCCCCGTCGGAAAAGCCACCGGAAACATTACAGTCAGAAACTGGTGTTTCGCCGCATCCCAGTCGTCCCGCCAAGGTTGATTCCTTTGAGGATCTCGTCACTCAAACTCCCGCTACAGTTCCCCCGGCACCGCCTTCTCCTGGTGTAGCACCTGTAACTGCGGCATTAAACCCAGACCCGGAAGCGTCTTCCGCTTCGTCAAAACCAGTTTCGTCAAAAAAGTCTATCGGGCCTTCGGGGGCGATCGCCGCTATCGTGGGGAGTGTTTTGCTGGTCGTGGGCCTGGTGCGAATTTTGTCTGGCCTAACTACCCAGGAACCCTTACAGGTCACCCTCAACGGTGAGCCACCCCTAACGATCCCCAGCTTAGACACCGCCGAGGCAAATAATAATCCGGAGAATGGGACAACCGATCCAACGACGACAACGCCTGCGCTCAATGCGGCGATCGCCGCTGAGGTGATCCAAACTTGGTTTGAGAGTAAAGCTAGAGCCTTTGGCCAAGACCGTGATTTGGCGGCCCTAGAAAATATTTTGGCAGAACCGTCCCTGTCCCGCTGGCGCAGTAGTGCCCAGGCCGTCCGCAGCGCTGGTACCTACCGCACCTATGACCACAGTTTGACCATTGAAACGGTGAGCTTCAACCCAGACCAACCCAATGTGGCGACCGTGGAGGCCCAGGTGCAGGAAAAGGCAGATTATTATCGGGCGAATGGGGAACGCGATCCCGGCCAGTCCTATGATTCTGACCTGCGTGTCCGCTATAGCTTGGTGCGCCAAGGCGATCGCTGGTTGATTCGTTCTTCCCAAACCCTGTAATGCCTTCTGGACGTACCCACGATCAGATCACCTTTTGGGGGCTGCCTGTGGTGGTGGGCCTTGGTTTTTTTCTGCTGCGACGGTGGGAATTGGCCCTCATTCTAAGCTTGGCCTATCTGTTTAGCGGCTTAATGTTTGGCCCGGACTTGGATATTCATTCCGTGCAGTTTAAGCGTTGGGGGATCTTCCGCTGGATTTGGCTCCCCTATCAAAAAAATCTCCGCCATCGTTCAGCCCTTTCCCACGGGTTTTTAATTGGTACAATTGTTCGTATTCTTTATCTAGGGACGATTCTGTTGTTGGTCACAATGGTTGGCGTGGCGATCGCCCAACTAATGCTTGATTTTTCCTGGAATTGGCGCACTGCTTTTCTCAATGCCCAGCAACAGTGGCAACAACATTATTTGGCGGAAAGTTTGGCCCTTTTTGTGGGGCTAGAAATCGGGGCGATGAGTCATTCCGTCAGCGACTGGCTTGGTTCCATGGTTAAACGTTCCCAAAAACAAGGCTTATTTTCTTTCTTTTCCCAAAAAAAGCGTAAAAAACGTCGTAAATCTCCCCGTTCTTCCCGAAGATAACCATGACAGACCTCAAGATCAGTTGGACTGAATATCACGCTTTAATTGAACAATTGGCCGTCACAATTCAAAGTTCCCAGTGGGAATTTAATCAAATTCTTTGTTTGGCGAAAGGTGGCTTAAGGATTGGTGACATTTTGGCGCGCATTTTTGACCAACCCTTGGCAATCCTCAATGTGGCTAGCTACGGTGGCACCGGCAACCGCGAACAGGGTCAACTCCATTTTGCCGAGCATTTTACGAACTTTGGCCCCCTCGGCGATCGCCTTTTACTGGTAGACGATTTAGTTGATTCGGGGCGGAGTCTCCAGCAAACCCAGACCTGGCTCCAAACCCAAGCCCCCCAGATTACAGAAATTCGTACCGCCGTCCTCTGGTACAAAGGCCATTCCCAATTTCAGCCCGATTACTTTGTCCAGCATTTACCCGATAATCCTTGGATTCAGCAACCCTTTGAGCATTACGAAAAATGGCGAGCCATGCCCACGGAGAGCCATGCAAAATCAAACGAGATCCATTAAGGTATAAAAAATTCTTAAATTTTGCCCAAATCAATGGTTGCCCCGTCGCAAATTACCGTTACTTGGCACAGTGAAATCGCGGAAATCCCCAAAGCTGCCTGGGATGCGATCGCCGCGCCATTGAAAACCCCTTTTTTAGAATGGGATTGGCTCCACAATATTGAACTGTCTGGCAGTGTCGGCCCCCGGACGGGCTGGCAACCCTGCCATCTCTCGGTGCAGCGGGATGGAGAATTTATTGCCATGGCCCCCCTCTACATCAAAGGCCATAGCTACGGCGAATTTGTCTTTGACCACCAATGGGCAGATCTGTCCTACCGCCTGGGCCACGAATATTACCCAAAACTCGTGGGGATGACTCCCTTTACGCCCGCCGTGGGCTACCGCTTTCTCATTGCCCCCGGCGAAGATGAATTGACCCTCTCCCAGGTCATGGTCGCTGCCATTGATCAATTTTGCGATCGCCAACAACTTTCCGGCTGTAATTTTCTGTTTGTCGATCCCACCTGGCAAAAAACCATGGAACAACTCGGCTTCCGGGCTTGGCTCCACCATGGCTACATCTGGAGTAACCAGAATTTCGACAACTTCGACGACTATCTCGGTGCTTTTACCTCCAACCAACGCAAAAATATTAAGCGCGAACGCAAAGCCGTTGACAAAGCAGGTTTATCCCTCAAGATGATGACCGGGGACGAAATTCCAGCCCATTACTTCCCACTTATTTATCGTTTCTATAGCAGCACCTGCGACAAATTTTTTTGGGGCAGTAAATATCTCCGTAAACCCTTTTTTGAAACCCTAGAATCCACCTATCGTCATCGCGTTGTTCTGGCCGCCGCTTACACGCCAGAAGATGACAAGCATCCCGTCGGTTTATCTTTTTGTATCCGCAAAGATGATTATCTTTATGGTCGTTATTGGGGGGCCTTTGATGAATATGACTGTCTCCATTTTGAAGCCTGCTATTACAAACCGATCCAATGGGCAATCGAACAGGGGATCACGATGTACGATCCGGGCGCAGGCGGAAAACATAAGCGACGACGCGGTTTCCCGGCAACACCAAACTATAGCCTCCACCGTTTTTATCAACCCCGCATGGGCCAAGTTTTAGACGCTTATATTGATGAAATTAATGTCATGGAGCAACAGGAAATTGAAGCGATCAATGCGGATATTCCCTTTAAACGGCAGGAAGTTCAATTGAAAATTTCCGAGCTTCACTAGCCAAAAGCGCGATCGCCCACCGACCATCCTCCCTTGGGGGAGATGCCACAGGTAGAGAGGATTCTCTTAGTGTATGGAGTAAAATTAAGGGGCGATCGCCTCAATATGTGTATAGGGTATGACGGATTTTATTCAGAAATGGCAGAACTCAGAGGGGAATGAGCGAGCCAATTACCAGAGCTTTTTGAATGATTTTTGTGAATTTCTGGGGGTAGAAAAGTCCCCACCAAAGGGGGAAGGGAATAATCGCTATTGTTTTGATCGGGATGTGAAAATCATTGCGCCGAGTGGGGCGGCAACGACAAATTTTATTGATTTTTACAAAGAGGGTTGTTTTGTCCTAGAGACGAAGCAGGGCAGCAATAGCAGCAACAAGGGGCACGGGAAACGGGGGACTGCGACCTACCGGAAGGAGATGAAAAAGGCGTTTGGGCAGGCGCTAAAATATGCGCGGTTTGTGGAGCCGAAGCCACCGTTTTTAATTACCTGTGATATCGGTGATCATTTTCGGGTGTGGCAGGATTTTAGTGAGTCGTAGCTGAGTGCCAATGGTAATTACGGAACTTATGACAGTGTACCGAAAATTCTGTTTACGGATCTCACAAATAAAGTAATGTACAATTTCTTCACTCAATAATGAGGAGAGTTAAAGTTGATTTTTAATCGGACGATAGCTAAACAAATAGCAAAACATGAAAGTAGTACAAACGACGACAGCGAATCTTTGATCAATCAATTCGTTGATATTTGTGATTTTTTGTCGGAATTTCCTGAGCAATTATCTTGGAGAACGAGTAAGACTAAGCCGAATAAGCCAGATGTAAATACAGAAGAAGGTCTAAAAATATTAGCTTCTTGCTATTTTTCTGCATACAGACGGTCTGATTTTCCGGCAGCACCCAGTACTGTTCCAGACGAAATGGTTTCATTTATTATGGAAAAAGCTTACGGTTATAGTCCCGAAAAATGTCAAGAAATAAAAATCGAGCACCAATACTCTATGTGTGCAGAAAATTGCGTCGGCAACTTGCTTGAGCGTTATATTCATGAACAGCTAAAAGATTATGGCTGGAGCTGGTGTTGTGGTGATTTTGTGAGAGCTATTGACTTCATTTATCGACAAAATGACGGTAGTTGGATATTACTCCAAATAAAAAATAGAGATAACTCTGAGAATTCCTCTAGCAGTGCGATAAGAGATGGAAGCAACATTCAAAAATGGTTTCGTTCGTTCTCAAAAGATATAAAAAAAGGAAGGACAAGTTTTACTCGTTGGGATAAGCTTCCGGATGCTATGCAAGGATATGATCTGAGTGAAGATGGATTTAAAAAGTTTGTTGCTTCATATCTTGCTACAGAGAAAGCTAAACTAAATTCAATGTAAGCTGTTTTTGCTCAGTAATTTCTTTCTTCCAATCTAAGTCACTTGTATTTTTGTAGCGTGAATATTTAAAACCCTCTAAATTTTTAATTTTGACTCCATGCAATAAATCAAAAATCAAAGTTCCAATTGCATAACCTAAACTAACTGGTACTGCATTACCAATCTGCTTATACTGCTGAATTAGAGATCCTGATAATTCCCAATCGTCAGGAAACTCTTGTATTCTTCTATATTCTTCAATAGAAAGAGGTCTATTTTCTGTAGGGTGGGCTAAGTCAGTTGCTGGCATTGCTGGATGTGTTACCAAAGTGGGTGACGGTTTATCCCATGCAAGACGGCGAAAAAAGCCTGTTTTTCCTCCCCCTGAGTAAAATGATTTACCCATCGCTTCCTTTTGTAAACTAATGGGTAAATCTTTCCAATTTTGACCAGGCTTAAGCAATCGATAATATTTCAATCTTTTTTCTGGAAAATTTAAATGATGGTGTTCTTTAATCCCGATAGTACATGAACGAAATGTTTTCCATTTTGGTAAGCTGAATTCACCATTTTGAGAATGTGTTGGAATCAAGAAAGGTGGTCTCCCACCATTTCGCGAACAAATTATAATAACTCTTTCACGGATTTGTGGACTTCCAAAATTAGCCGAATTATAGAGATTGAATGAGAAAGAGTAGTTTGAATTTTTTATTCTTTGAAGAATGAAATTGAGTGCGCCGCCTTTTTTCTCATAATCATTTAGTGGTGGGAAATTATCCCCTCTTTGATCATGGGGTCTATGTATTAAAGGGCAAGATAATAGACCTCTAACATTTTCGATGACAAAATATTTGGGTCTTAAATCGAGACATAGCTCTACATATTTCAAAAAAACATTTCCTCTACTATCATTAAGCCCTTGGCGTTTTCCAGCAGTACTAAAAGCTTGGCATGGAGGACCACCAATAATCAAATCAATATCATCATCTTTTTTTAAGCCTGCAGCTGATTTGATTTCTGAAGCATTATACTGAAGGATATCACCCAACAATGCTGCATCAGGCTGGTTTAGAGCAATAGTTTGTCTACAAAATTTATCTATTTCGCAAGTTAAACGAATATCAAAACCAGCTTTGTGAATCCCTAGATCTAGCCCCATAGCCCCAGAAAAAAAACTGAGAGCAATTGGTTTGGAAGAAGAATTAATAGAATACGATTGACGATCTTCTGCTACTAAATTACCTGAACGTAATCCGTAGTTTTGTAGACTACCCTCATCCAGTAACCACATATTGCCGATTTTTTTAGATTGTATTTTTCCGGCACGACATAGAGTTCTAACTCTTTGCTCACTTACCTGTAATTGCTTGGCTGCAGTTTTGATTGTGAGATGGGTACGCATAGAATATTTCTTTCTCGAAACTAAAAATGCGTACCCATACTAGCATTGGATAAGCATTACTGGTGATGTTTTGTCTAGAATTAGGTGGTATGGCTTTAGAAAGCTACCGCAAACAAGTCCAAGCCGCCCATCCTGAAGTCACCATTACCGCCATGTATAACTGCCTCGAAAAAATGCGGAGTGGCGAACCCTTCACCGATGCAGACAGAGAATTTAACAACAAGGCCCTGATCACCACCCTCAAACAAATCCACGACGACCTCGATCAAGCCGTATTCCGCGCCTACGGTTGGGAAGACCTGATTCCCCTGTGGCAAAAAGTCTATGGTGATTTTGTCTCCCTTCCCAAGGGAGGTGCCGAAGGCGGAGGGATGGGAGATTTAGAGGGGTGTCAAACCGAGACCAACAACACCAAAACCAAAGAACAACTCGAACAAACCATCCTGCAAAGATTAGTCGATCTCAATGCAGAACGAGCCGAAGAAGAACGTAATGGTTTTGTCCGTTGGCTCCGTCCCGAATATCAAGCCCCCGATCAAGTCGTCACCCAGAAAGTCATAGAAGGTATTGGCGTAGAAGAGGAAACAAAAGAAGCCGTTATTGCCCCTCCTGAACAACAAAAATTCCCGACAAAACTCAAAGACCAACTCGCCGCGATCCGAGATTTATTGCGTACCCAAGGCGGCGAATGGACAATTACCCAAATTGCCGCCCAGTTCAAAGGCACAAGCGCAAAAAAATTAGAAACGATTCAAAACTGCCTAGAAATCCTCGAAGACCTCGGCGTCATTTTGAGTCACACCGAAACCGAAACCAAGTGCTACTACGCTACCCTCTAGTGATCAGTTGGTGCTGCATTAGCTAAGAAGGTCAGGAGATATTATTCGACATCCAATTGGCGGCCATTGCGATCATAAACGAGGATATCCCACTGGCCATTTTCAGCGGCTTCAAAGGCAATTTTAGACCCATCAGCACTAATGGTTGGATTACGTACTTCTTGGTTTAAGTTATCGGTTAAATTTCGCTTTTGTTCAAACTCGCGATCATAGAGATAAATATCAGATTCGCCGCGACGATTGACCGCAAACACAATGTAGCGACCGTCTTCAGAAACGGCAGGATGGGAGGCAATTTCATTCAGGGCATTTAGACCGGGTAAAAGGATTGTTTGCCTGGTACTGGTATCAAACAGGTAAATATCCTGGGAGCCGTTGCGGTCTGAGGCGAAAACGAGGTAAGGTTCGGCGATCGCCGGGTCAAATTCGAGGGCTCGACTATTTAAACTGCGGCCACCGGGATCAACGGGAAAATTGACAATGCGCGGATAACCAACGCAGCTCTGGAGCAGCAAACCAAGGCTACCGAGGAACAAACTGCGTAGAAAAGGAACATAGCGCATAGGTCAAAGGGAAATCAAAGGGCGGGCGATCGCCAATTTTTCTATAATATTGTCCTAACAGCACACTAAAACAGAGCCATGCTAGCAAAAATTTGGAGTGCCACCATTGTCGGGGTCGATGCCCTCAGGGTCGGGGTGGAAGTGGATATTTCCGGCGGCTTACCGAAAATGATGGTGGTCGGACTGCCGGATACAGCAGTACAAGAATCCCGGGAACGGGTCAAGGCCGCCCTCAAAAATTCTGGCTTCGGCTTCCCTGTGCGCAAAATTTTAGTCAATCTCACCCCCGCCGATCTCCGCAAGGAAGGCCCTAGTTTTGATCTTCCCATTAGTGTGGGCATTTTGGCCGCGACGGAACAAATTGAAACAACGCTCCAGGAAGATTTTTTATTCCTGGGGGAAGTGTCCCTCGATGGCACCCTCCGGCCTGTGGCGGGAGTTTTACCGATCGCCGCCGCCGCCCAAAAGTTAGGGTTTAAGGGGATGGTCGTTCCCATTGCTAACGCCCAGGAAGCAGCAGTCGTAGCGGGTCTAACGGTTTATGGCTGTGGAAATTTAAAGGAAGTGGCGGATCTGTTGGGGGCACCCCATAAGCATCAAGCTGTAAAAATCGATATCCGAGAGGCGATCGCCAAAGCTGCCCACCTCGTCCCCGATCTCAAAGATGTCAAGGGCCAAACCCTAGCCCGTCGCGCCCTGGAGATTGCCGCCGCTGGGGGCCATAATCTCGTTTTTGTGGGGCCACCCGGTAGCGGAAAAACGATGCTGGCTCGAAGATTACCGGGCATCTTGCCGAAACTGTCCTTCGATGAAGCCCTAGAAGTGTCGCAAATTCATTCCGTCGCTGGTTTACTCAAAGATCGTGGCACATTGGTAACAGCACGCCCCTTCCGCAGCCCCCACCATTCCGCCTCTGGCCCTTCCCTCGTTGGCGGCGGCAGTTTTCCCCGCCCTGGGGAAATTTCCCTCGCTCACCGGGGCGTATTGTTTCTCGACGAACTAACTGAGTTCAAACGTACTGTTTTAGAGTTTTTGCGGCAACCCCTAGAAGATGGTTTTGTCACCATTTCCCGCACCCGTCAGTCAGTGGAATTTCCCGCCCAATTTACCCTCGTTGCCAGCACCAATCCCTGTCCTTGTGGTTATTTTGGCGACCCGATCCAAGCTTGCACTTGCAGTCCCCGCGCCCGTGAACAATATTGGGCAAAATTATCGGGGCCGTTGATGGATCGCATTGATCTCCAGGTAGCGGTCAATCGCCTGAAGCCAGAGGAAATGATGCAACAGGGTGTCGGTGAAGATTCTCACACCGTCGCAGAACGGGTTAACCAGGCGCGACAGATTGCCCAAGTGCGATTCCAGGATCACCCCCAAGTGCACTGCAATGCGGAGATGACGACGAAGGATCTGCGGCAACATTGTGGCCTTGACCAAGGTAGTCGTAATTTACTCGAAGGGGCAATCCGTAAGTTGGGGTTATCGGCCCGGGCCATGGATCGGATTCTGAAGGTATCCCGGACAATTGCCGATTTAGCCGCAGCTCCAACCATCCAAACGACCCACATTGCCGAAGCGATTCAATACCGCACCATCGACCGAATGCAGTAGCAGGTTTTAGGCAATGTCCTCAAGGACAAACCAAGGGGCGGCCTTGTTAATTCTGCCGATCGCCTGAATTTTTTGGGGAGTCTGCAAATTTCCCAGCCATTGGTGCATCTGGGGATCAAGGGTTACCACCTGAATTGGTTTCGACTGATCGGGTAAGGCGATCGCATATTGGCAATTACCTTGGGGAAAAATTTCACCGCTGTAGAGTTTTGCCTGGGGTGTGGGTTCTGAGACAAACGGCCTGCGATCGCATAAACCATTTTCAGGATATTGTTCGGGATGATCGAGGTAAAACCGTTGCCACTTTAGCCATTCGGGATGGTCAAAGGCCAAATTATACAAAGGGATCACTGCTGCGGGCGCAAAATTATCTGTCAATAACTTTTCCTGAAGTTGCCGGACATCAATCTCTTTTGGGGCGCACCGATTTTGAATTGCCAGGGCCGCTGCTTGGCCTGCTGCCTGACCAAGATTGAGTACCAGGGGTTGCAAGCGTGTTGCCCCGTTGGCGATGTGGGAAACGGCGATATTTTTTTCGCAGGCGATTAAATTTTCCACCGTGGCTGAACACAGAGCCATGTAGGGAATCGTAAAAGGAGTACCTGTCCAGCGGCCGCCCCAGGGGATCGACTTTGGCGTGAGGGGAAACTCAAAGCCCGGATAATGGTGGTCATTGGCGTAATTCCCAACGGCAATTGCTTGGACTTCTCCGGCTGAATTTAACGGCAAAGGTGCAACAGTACCCTGGGGTAAAATTTGCTGCTCCGTAAGGGTTTCTGTCCCGATCAAGCGCCGACTTTCCCGGAAATAGGGCATCAGGGCAAAACTGCCGCCGTACAAGTCATGGGGAAAAACGCCCGTCGCTAGGCCATATTTGCCGCCAGATGCTTGGTAAATGTAATCCGCAAACGCCAAACTGTGGGCCTGGGCTTCCCGATAAAAATCAAGGCGTTGCTGGGGATCTAAAAGGCGATCGCCCCCCAAACCAAAATCATTGCCAGCGAGGGGCCAGTTGATCATGTAGTGGCCATTGGGCAAGCCCCCATAATTCAGAAAATGCTCCAGGCCATATTTTTCCCAAGCCCCTTGGAATATCGAAAAATCCTTATTACTGGCGGGAGGTCGTCGGCCATTCTCTTTAAGATAAAAAACCCAGGTGGGCGACTGCACCGGGTAGGTTTGTGTCATTTCGTTTGGGGCAGTAGGGGCGCTGGGTTCCTGAAATTTCTCTGACCGATCCCAACCCCAACGGTGGGGCACCTCCCCCAGGGCCAGTAGATCCCCCAATTCTGTCCCGTCGAGGATAATGTCCGCCTCAATCCAATAATCTGGAAAACGTACCGCACAAAGGCGATCGCCTTGTCTTTTGACTTCCAGGGGGATCTGTCCCGCAATCCAGGTTAACTGCTGCTCTGCTTTAACCCAATCTGCAAAAATCTCAGCTCCAACTCGCGGCTCAAAAGTGAACATACTCACCCAACTGTGATCCAAGCCTGCTTGCTGATGTCGCCGTTGTAGCTCCCGGAGAAAAGCGCCCCAAAGTCCTGTCTGCCAGGCCTTGAGTTCATTGCCATCCGGTGCCGCAACCCCTGCCGCCGTGAGCATCCCCCCCAACCAGGGAAACTCACTCACCAAAATTGTCTCAATTCCTTGTCGCGCACATTGAATTGCTGCGGCTATCCCCCCGGTGCCGCCCCCGACCACCAAGACCTGCGTCCGTAAGTTTTCCATTAATTTGCTTAGTGTTTAGTTTCTAATCGATTCAATTACTTTCAAATTAATTGGACACAAACGATTCCTGGGATCGTTCCAGCCAATCTTGGCCCACACGGATCGTAAAGTCCGATTCAATTTCGCCGATGGAAGAAGCTTCAACCCTGCCCGTACCTAGGTTTGCTAGCAGTTGATTCGCCCCAGCCACATTTCCCTGTTGGGCAATCACTTGGGTTTGCTCAAGGCGGTCTGGATAATCACTCGACAAATAAATATTCGTAAAGCCCTGGGTCTGCAAAAATTCCGACACCTGCCGCGCCATTCCCGGTGAACCAGAGGCATTTTGAATCGCAATGCGCACGTTGTTCGTTAAAGTGCCATCATTTTCGCCGGGGGCTGACCAGACGGGCGATTCCACCGCGAAAAATTCTGTCATCACCTGATTTTTACCCTGGTCAGAAATAATCCAGTAACTACGGTTATATTCACCCACGTCACTAAAGCGCCCTGGGAGCATCACCATCTGAAAATTTTCTGGCTCAAGCTGTCGTGAAAAATTCATCAATGCCAGCATTTCTTCCCAGGTTAGATTCGTATCAATGTGTTCACGTACTAAACCAATCAGAGCCGGAAGACGGGGAATAATCGCCGGGGACTGGATTTTTTCCCGGAGCGCTTTGAGGAGTATCTGTTGGCGTTGTACCCGACCAATGTCACCATATTGATCCTGCCGGAAGCGGACAAACTGTTCTGCCTGTTCTCCATCTAGCACTTGCCAGCCTTTTTCGAGGTTGATCTCTAGGCCTTGGGTCTGGTCTGTGTATTGCATATCCGCTGGGACAAATACATTAACTCCCCCCACGGCATCAACCAACTCTTTGAAGGTGTCGGTGGTCAAACGCACATAGCGATCGACTGTCACACCATTTAAGGCGTCACTCACAACCTGGGCTGCCAACTGACCGCCACCATAGGCATTGGCTTCATTAATTTTTGTAATGCCCACATTGGGAATTCTGACTTGGCTATCCCTGGGGATCGAAAGCATATTGACTTGTCCCTGTTCTGGCTCGAAGCGAACTAAGAGGATTGTGTCGCTGCGTCCATTAAATTCGGCTTCTGGATTCTCCGTCCCTTCGACGCGATCAACCCCCATCACAAGGACATTCACGGGGCGACCCAAGCTGTAAGTCCCTAATTGCCGTAAACCGTCGGTTGCAAGGCTTCCCAGGGGAGCTGGCAGAAAAGGTAATACCAATTGGGCAATGGGGGTATAGACGGCGATCGCCGTTCCTAAAGAAGCAGATAGGAGAATCGTCCCCATAAACCCAACCCCCCATGACAGTCCCTGCACAAAAGGCGAAAAAACCTTAGATTTGGGGTGGCGAGAGAGATTGCGGCGCGGTGATCGAAGAAGCTTCGTGGAGCCTTTGCGGGGATGATCCCCATTCGTAACTTCCTGACCATGAACCATAAGACCGTTTCTCCTAGGGATCAATACAAAATTATCCCGCTTAGTGAATCCTAAAAGCGACTATACCCCGTCAATATAATTTGACGCAGTGTTGCACAATGCTTTCCTCAAAAAATACCAATAAATTCATCAATCGTCGCCTATTCCTGAGCAAAATATTTTCTGCCCAAGGCACAATCCCTTAAGTTAACCTAGAATCTAACCCCACAACGCAGTAGACTAAAAGACTGCAATCGTGTTCTTGGTCGTGACCCCAGACCGCAGACTCTAAAATATTTCCTCAGAACACCCAAAAATGTTAAATCCTAATTTAGACACTATAGAACTAACAAAGGATGACTACGAACGCTATTCACGGCACCTAATCCTGCCGGAAGTGGGCGTAGATGGACAAAAGAAGCTTAAAGCCGCCAGTGTCCTTTGTATCGGTAGTGGTGGTCTCGGCTCGCCATTACTGCTCTACCTTGCCGCTGCGGGAATCGGTCGGATTGGTCTGGTCGATTTCGACATTGTAGATTTTTCTAACCTGCAACGCCAAATCATCCACGGCACCTCCTGGGTTGGCAAGCCCAAGATCCAAT
Source organism: Picosynechococcus sp. NKBG042902 (assembly GCF_963864045.1). Lineage (NCBI taxonomy): Bacteria > Bacillati > Cyanobacteriota > Cyanophyceae > Chroococcales > Geminocystaceae > Picosynechococcus > Picosynechococcus sp. NKBG042902. Next base: position 183,545 of record NZ_CAWLTV010000076.1, read on the forward strand.
CGGCGAAAAACCGAATCCTAGAAATTAATCCCTTCTGTCAAGTCGATCTCTACGAGACCCAGATTAATTCTAGTAATGCCCTCGACATTATTAAAGATTACGACATCGTTGTGGATGGGACTGATAATTTTCCCACCCGTTATCTCACGAACGATGCTTGTGTGCTTTTAAATAAGCCCAATGTCTACGGCTCGATTTTCCGGTTTGAAGGCCAAGCCACCGTCTTTAACTACGAAGGCGGCCCCAACTACCGTGACTTATATCCCGAACCTCCGCCACCAGGCATGGTGCCATCCTGTGCAGAGGGCGGTGTCCTCGGTGTATTACCAGGGATCATCGGCACGATCCAAGCCACAGAAACCATCAAGATTATTCTTGGGGCGAAGAATACCCTCAGTGGCAGACTTTTACTTTTCAATGCCCTCGATATGAAATTCCGGGAATTGAAATTACGTCCTAACCCAGAACGTCCTGTAATCGAAAAATTGATTGATTACGAACAGTTTTGTGGCATTCCCCAAGCAAAGGCAGCAGAGGCAGAACAGCAGGCAGCTATGGAAGAAATGACAGTTACAGAACTCAAGGCATTGTTGGACAGCGGTGCTGATGATTATGTTTTGATCGATGTCCGCAATCCCCATGAATATGACATTGCCCAAATTCCGGGGGCGACCCTGATCCCTCTCCCCGATATTGAGCAAGGCGATGGGGTTGATCAGGTCAAGGAATTACTGACAGAAGGGAAAAAGTTAATTGCCCACTGTAAAATGGGAGGCCGCTCAGCGAAAGCTCTCGGTATTCTCCAGGAAGCAGGCATTACAGGCATCAACGTCAAAGGTGGGATCAAAGCCTGGAGTGAAGAAGTTGATGCTAACGTTCCCTTGTACTAGACAGTCTTGGGAATGAGGCTACAGGTTGGAACCACCTAAAATCGTTGAAATGATTATTAATTCATAAAAAGCGCGCCCGCACCAAGCGGGTTTTTTTGTGGGCACAAAAGCAATAAACCATAGAAAAAACCCCTCTTAAATATTACAGAGGGGCTACGGGGGCAAAAGCGAAAGGAGGAATAATCTAGGTTGGCGATCGCCAAATCCATCCGGTAAAGATTAATTTAGGGGATCAATACAGCCAACTTTTGAGGCGGCGGGCCACCTGGGGACGCCGTAGCTTGCGCATCGCCTTACTTTGGATTTGTCGTACCCGCTCCCGGGACAGATTAAACATTCCACCCACTTCTTCGAGGGTATGGGGCTGCTCAGAGGAGAGGCCATAGCGGAGGGCAATGACTTCTTTTTCACGGTCAGTGAGCACGTCACCGAGGACATCCCAAAGTTCTTGGCGCATCATCGCTTCACTCATCCGTTCTTCGGGAAGTTGAAGGCCATCATCCTCGAGGAGATCAACCAGTTCCGTGTCTTCGCCTTTACCCACCCGGTGGTTCAGGGAGAGAGATTGACGCCGGAGCTGAAGCAGTTGGTGGAGTTGATCAGCGGTAATATCGAGTTCTTGGGCCAATTCCGCTTCGGTTGGATTCCTTTGCAGGCTTTGTTTGAGCGTCCGTTGGGCTTTTTTGAGTTTGTTGAGCTTTTCGACGATGTGGATCGGTAAGCGAATTGTCCGGGCATCATTGGCAATGGTGCGGGTAATCGCCTGGCGAATCCACCAATAGGCATAGGTCGAAAACTTGTAGCCTTTGTTGGGGTCGAATTTTTCGGCGGCACGGTTAAGGCCGATCGCCCCCTCTTGAATCAGATCTAGAAACGGTACACCCCGGTTGAGATAGCGCTTCGCAATGGAGACCACAAGACGCAGATTGGAGCGAATCATCTTCCGCTTCGCCACCCGGCCTTTGTACAGGGCAGAGTTGAGCTGTTTAACCGTTTCGAGGCCAAGGACACTCGCCCATTCTTCATTGGTAGGCGATCGCCCCAATTGTTCCTGAAGTTCAAGGCGACGCTCTTCGGCATCATTGAGGAACTTAACACTGTGGGCCAGTTGAATTTCTTCGTCTGGCTTGAGGAGAGGGTAGCGGGCCATCTCTTTAAAAAAAGCACCGACAGTATCCTCATTGCGACTACGGACTCCCCGCAAATTTGTGAGTTCTGTCTCTGAAAATTCCGCTTCAACCATTGAATTGCTCGATTCTAATTCAGTGGCTTGATGGCTATCTTGAGCATACACAGGGTCAAGACTGTTGGTTGTGGTTGTGTCGAACATAATCCTACGAAATAAAGAGTCAGGGGATGTGTGGTGGGAAGCGAGGATTAGCTAAAGAAAAACAAAAATAAGCAGAATTCAATACCAAATAATCGTTTATCAGGATGCAGCTAAAACAATTTCAAGGAGCAGACAGTTCATTCCTTAGAACTGTTATACCTGTTTGAGCTCTGGGAATGTAAATAAGCTTTTAATAAAAATCAACAATTGCAGCAATTAGTAAAGGTTTCTGGGAAAAATCCGAGACTTTTCTCAGAATTAATGTAGCAGATGGTTGAGTAGAATATGGTTTTGTTAAATACAAAATTAAGGTTTTGTTGAGTGGATCTTTTGCCCAGGGAAGTTGTGTAAATTTTTCTTAAATCACTTGCCAAGCCCAAAAAGATCGGTTGCCCATCAAAATAGCTTGACATAGCAGACTAGCGGCATCTGCATTATCAGCGACACTTCTTTTAAGGATTATTTAATGTGATGTAATCCAGGAAATTTCAAGAAAATTTAGTTTTGATTAGTAAAGATAAACTCTCATAATTTACTTCTTACTTCACTCTACCTAGGGTTGTATATAGAGAAAAATAATTATGCTTATTTGAATTGATAAAAAATCATGGGGTATAGTGCTTTTGCAGTGAGTTTTGGGAATCTTAGGAGATCGGGGATTTGAATTGGCTTGAGGTCTTAGTTGATTGTGGTTATACTCAGGGGCTTTTTACCTATGGAGTGCCGCCAGAATTAACGGTAGTGCCAGGAGACATTGTCTTGGTCGGGTTTGGGGCGCAACAGGTGGGGGCGATCGCCATTCGCTTCATTGCAAAGCTCCCCCAGGGACTAGATCCTGAGCAAATTCGTCCGGTGCAGGGGATCATTGCGCGGGGCTTTTTTTCGCCCCATTACTGGCAGCTTTTATTGCGGGTTGCCCAGGCCTATCAAACGGATATGATGACGGTGGTACGAATGGCTTTGCCGCCGGGTTTATTGCGGCGATCGCAACCCCGTGTTCGGCTTTTGAAAACCGATCTCGCCTCCATCGACATCGACTCTTTACCACCGACGGCCCAACAACTTTTCCAGTTACTCCAGCGGGGATCAACCCAGGATTACAGTGTGAAGTACCTCCAACGACAGATTAAGTCGGTCTATCGGGGGATACAGGAATTGGAAAAGGTGGGCCTCGCAGAACGATATTTAGCGACGCCCCAGGTCATCCACGGGCAGCGGCAAAAGTGGGTGAGCTACGTGGGCGAACGGGAAGGGCTCACCAAACGGCAACGGGAAATTTTGTTGGTGTTGCGCCATGAAGGGGGCGAAATGTGGCTCTCGGAATTGGTGGGGGTGGCGAAAACAACGGCGGCAACGGTGACGAAAATGGCAAAGGTCGGTTGTGTGGCGATCGCCGAACGGGAAAAATTACGCCTACACCGCGCCCCGGATCAAAACTCAGATCAAGCAAAAACCCTAACTGCCGCCCAACAACAGGCTTTAAACACCATTCAAGCCATCCAAGGATACGGGGAAGTTTTGTTACATGGGGTGACGGGTTCAGGGAAAACGGAGGTTTATCTCCAGGTGATCGCCCCCCTATTATCCCAGCAAAAATCTGCCCTTATTCTCGTGCCAGAAATTGGTCTCACACCGCAACTAATGGATCGGTTTCGGTCACGGTTTGGCGATCGCGTTTTGACTTACCACAGCGGTTTATCAGAAGGGGAACGCTACGACACTTGGCGGCAAATGTTACGCCCCGACAGTCAAATTATCATCGGCACCCGTTCCGCTGTTTTTGCCCCCCTGCCCAATCTGGGGATGATCATCCTCGACGAAGAACACGACAGCAGCTACAAACAGGATCAACCCGCTCCCACCTACCACGCCCGCACCGTTGCCCGGTGGCGATCGCAACAGGAAAATTGTCCACTCATTCTTGGTTCTGCGACCCCGGCCCTAGACACCTGGGTAAAATTTCAAACCGCCCAAAACTCCAATTACCATTACGTTTCTCTACCTGAGCGGGTGTATGCTCGTCCCCTGCCCCCCGTGGAAATTGTTGATATGCGCCACGAACTGCGGGTCGGCAATTATTCTCTGTTTAGTCAGTCCCTCCGGCAAGCCCTCGAACGCATCGCCCAGACCCGCGAACAGGGCATTTTATTCGTTGCCCGTCGCGGTCACAGCACCTTTGTTTCCTGTCGCAGTTGCGGCTACGTGATGGAATGTCCCCATTGTGATGTGTCTCTCTCCTACCACTATGTCCAGGAGGGAAGTATGCCCCTATTGCGCTGTCATTATTGCGATCATAGCCAGCTCCAACCCAAACATTGCCCTAGCTGTAATTCCCCCTATTTCAAGTTTTTCGGGAACGGCACCCAAAAGGTCTTCCAGGCGATCGCCAAGGAATTTCCTCAGTTACGTTGTCTGCGATTTGATAGTGACACGACCCGTCGCAAAGGGGCGCACCGCGACTTATTGGGGCAATTTGCCCGGGGTGAGGCGGATATTTTACTGGGAACCCAGATGCTCACGAAGGGTTTAGATGTGTCTCAAGTGACCCTTGTGGGGGTGATTGCGGCGGATGGCCTGTTGCATCAAAGCGATTACCGGGCTGCGGAACGCACCTTCCAAACCCTGACCCAAGTGGCGGGTCGGGCGGGTCGAGGCGATGAACCGGGACAGGTGATCATTCAGACCTATTCCCCAGAGCATCCGGTGATTCAAGCGGTGAAAACCCATGATTACTTGACCTTTGCCGAGCGGGAAATAAGTCAACGGCAGGAATTGGACTATCCGCCCTTTGGCAAATTAATTTTGCTGCGCTTTAGTGGGGAAAATCATGATCAGGTGCGCTACACTGCCGAGGCGATCGCCGAAAAATGTTTTCCGCTGCTTGAACCCGAAGACGAACTCCTTGGGCCTGTTCCAGCAAATATTCTCCGAGTGGCGCGGCGTTACCGTTGGCAGGTGGTGCTGAAATTTCCCCAGCGCAAAACGGAGATCCCCGATTTGACTTTTTTGCGGGAATTCTGCCCGCGCCCGGTAAGCCTTTCGATTAATGTTGATCCGTTGTATATCGATTAGCCATTCAGCGAAAAATTTTTAAAAACTAAGCCGTAATTTTCATACTGATATCGAGCCATGGCGCACGGGTAATCGTCGCACTGGTGGAAATATAATCGATCCCCGTCAACGCCACCTCCCACAAGGTTTCGAGGGTAATATTGCCCGACGCTTCCAATTTCAAACGGGGATTTTTTCCCGTAACTGGGGGATCAAATCCGCCATCATCGCCACGGACATATTATCCAGCATTAAAATATCGGCCCCCGCTGTCACCGCTTCAAAAGCCTGTTCCGGGGTTTCGGCTTCTACTTCAATCGCTAGAGGATAGGGCATATTTTGCCGCACAAGGGCGATCGCCTGGGAAATTCCCCCTGCTGCCTGGATGTGATTGTCCTTGATCATCACCGCATCATCTAGCCCGAAACGATGGTTTTGCCCGCCACCCACCTGCACCGCATATTTTTCCAGCAGACGTAAGCCAGGAGTCGTTTTGCGGGTGTCCACCAATTGCGTCGGCAAATCAGCAATTTTTTCCACATACTGCGCCGTCATTGTGGCGATCCCACTCAAACGCATCAAAATATTTAACGCGACCCGTTCCCCCATGAGCAAAATATCGAGGGGAGCCGTCATCGTGGCAATTAAATCCTGGGGCTGTCCCGTACTGCCTTCTGATAAAGCCGTTTCAAATTTAAAATTCTGGGGATTCAGTAACTGAAAAACCCGTCCTACCAAAGGCAAGCCCGCAACCCGACCATCTGCTTTTAAAATCAGTTTCGCCTGACCGATGGGAGCTTGGGTATTTGCAAAAAGGGATTGGGTGGTGCGATCGCCCCGTCCGAGATCTTCCTGTAACCATTGTTGGAGGAGGGGATCAACGATGAGCCAAGGGGGTAAGGTTGCCATCGGTTCTAGGCATCCTCTTCTTGGTTATTTTCACCACTCGGCGATGAGTTGTATAAATTATCTAGGCGTTGCCTCGCGTCTTCTACATCCAGCGATCGCACGACCAATAACGGTTCATTAATCGGTTGGCCCAAGTCGTCAACCATTTCTGGGTGGGGGGTCGGCCGGGGCCGTTGGGATTGCGTTCCTTGGGTATTACTCTGAAAATTTGGGTAGACCCTTGTTTCATTACTCAGCATCATAAAGCTGCGCACCAAGTTCACCGCTGCGATGGTGGCGATAATTCCAAATGCCAAAATAAACAAGAAATGAAACATTATTAATCTGTGCCTCGCTTCAATAGCAGCAATTCGGTGCAAAAAAAGGGCTACGCTATGCTTAGGTCTATTATCTCGAAAAAATTCCCGTCTGGCAAAGGGCGATCGCCTTTGATCCCCAAAGGTTAAGTATTTATCCTTAACTATTCTCCCTGGTTTAAGCGGGAACCCTGAGGGTGTACTGGCGGCTGCTGATGGCCTAAATCCACCGTCGTTAAGTGCAACAGATCACCAATCATCAGCGTTAATTTGTGGGCGGCCCCCGCCTCGCCACGACAAGCCTGGAGAGAGGCTTGCATCGCCTTAAGTTTTTCAGGATGGTCTAAATAATCTAAGACCAAAGCTCCTAGGGTTTCTGGATCTAGTTCCCCCAATAGCTCCGGCACAATATCTTTTTTCGCCCAAATATTTGGCCAAGCATAACGCACTCGATGTTTGCGGGTATGGGTAATAATGCGTCGATTAAGCCAGCGCACAAACCAGGTTCCCAACCAGGGAATTTTCGCAATGAGACCGGGAATGCCATCCCAGGCACGCATCGCGTCCAACTGTTGCGTGGGCAAAAGTACCAGCATCGGCAAACCCAAAGCGCCTAATTCAGCGGTATTTGCGCCAACGGTGGTGAGACAAAGTTGACATTGCCTTAAGTCCTGGTGAGCAGGAAAGTCAGTGATCAGTTGAATTTGCGTGCCATCGGCGACTCGTAAATAGGGCTGATCCCCGGTGTGACAAAGCTCAATGGCAGGTGCAGCAAAGCGTTTTACCATGGGATTTCGTTGGCGATCGCCATAGCGTAGTAGCGTTTGCACAGTGATGGTCGGGGCCACGGGGAGCAAAAATTTTACCGCTGGGCGCTGGCGGCGGATCACACTGGCGGTAGCCACGAGTAAAGGGACTCCCTGGGCGAGTTTCATTCCCTTAGAGCCTGGTAATAGGCCGATGATCGGTGTGGTGCTAGTCTGCTGCGCCTCCTGAGAGATATCCACCATCAGATCGCCGACCACTTGAAATTTAGTCTGGTACTTGGGAGGGATTTTTTCTAAAACCTGGGCATTCATTACCCCAAAACCATCAATCCAGCGCCACCAGCGGGCTTCCCACTCGGCGTAAATTAGGGTTTTAAAGCCTAGGCGTTTACCAATCACCAGGGGGAAAAATTGATCCCCACCGAGGAAGAGCACCACCCCCTGGGAAAACCAAGACCAAGATTCAGCGGTTTTTCCCCAGAGCAGAAATGGGAAAAAATGCTTGGCGGCCTGAACCCGGTCAACTTCAGGATAACTGCGGGCGATCGCCGCTTCTTGACCCGTGCTGTGGGAACAGGGAGCCAAGACCACAGAAATGCGCGGGAGGCTTCCCCAATGGGCACGCACGGCCTGCACGACGGGACGGAGCCAAGTGGTCACTTCACCGGGGCCATTGGTCAGGATAATCAGATCAAAGGGTTGGGCCATTGTCGCTCAAAAACCCCTAGACCTGCTCTTTGACTAAAGATTTGCGGGTTTGCTGCTGCCTGGTCAAGTTAAGGGGAGGGCGGGATTTTTGGAGTTGGAGGGGCTGGGGAGATGGGGTTTGGGGTCTGGTGTAGAGGCGCAGTGTTCCCAGAAGAGCTTCCCGCAGGGGCTTTTCCCGTTCCTGTTGCCAGCTTAATTGCAAAAAGGTGTGGAGGGTGTGGCGCTGTTCTGCCGTCAATCGTTGCTCTTGTAATAACTGCCGCAATTGACGAATCGCATAGAGTCGGCGGATACTACTGCGATCGCCTAAATTTTCCAGGGCTTGCTCGAATTGTTGTTGAGGCGATCGATACTGCCAGTGGCGACTGAACATCAGGGCAAACATCGCACTAATCATTAACCCTTGAATGAGCATTACACTGGTCAGCCAGTGGTTTGCCATAGATTGCCAAAAGGCGATCGCCCCATAACTCAGTAACACCGTGAGACTGCCGCCCATACCCGCCAGGAGTAACCGTCGGTGGCGACTATGCCAGAGTCGATAACCTTCTTCTAAATATTTCTGCCAAGGCGAAGCTTCAAAAAGATAAATCGCAGCCATTGCCCCGGCTCCCAAGGCGATCGCCACCAGCAGTTGCCATTGCCAGAGCCAAAGACTAGTAATGCCGACCCCCAATCCGCCAACTTTGCCCACCCAAAGCCAATCCACAGACCGACTGAGGGCAAACCATCGACGCGGGCGCTGACTGAAACGGCGCACCTTCGCAATCAAAGTAGGAGATGATCGTAAGCGAAAAGACTTAGACACGAAAACAGTCTAGGGGCTAGTAATATCGACAGAAATCTTTCCAAAGCAGGAAAAATTCCTTTTAAGCATACCGTACTTATCAGAGGAGAGAAATCCCTTAACCGCGACGGATGCCACTAAACCAATAACCGAGGACAAAACCTAAGATCAAGGCCCACATTTGACCACTATCGACGAAATTTTGAAAGCCATCACGGATTTGACCCAAAATATCAGGATCTTCGACATAGCCCGTTTGGGCGATCACAATTTGCTCAGATGCTACGGATGGTAAGGGCAAAGGAGATTTAGCAGTCATGGTGTTGACACAGATGGGACTCAATTGCTTCTGATTGTACCTGCACAACAACCAAGGTCATATCATCACCGCCACGCACTTTGGGATAGGTAAATTTTTCCACTTGGGTAAAAAGTTCCTGCACAATTGCTTCCGGCGTTTGGCAATTTTGGCAGGCATTTTGAAAGACGCGCACAAGGTTTTCTTCGTCAAAGCGATCGCCGTGGGAGTTGACGGCATCGGTAAACCCATCGGTGTAGTAGAGAATGATATCCCCCACCTCCAGCACCACCTTGGCGTCTTCGTAGGACGAATCTAGATCCAGACCAATCAACATGCCCTGGGTGTCGAGGGGTTCGATGTTTTGGGTTTGGGCGCGCCACAGTAGCGGCGGGTGATGGGCCGCATTGCTGTAGGACAGGGTACGGGTTTTCGGATCGTACTCTGAATAAAATAGGGTCACAAATCGGTGGGAATTATCCAGATCCGCGTACATGACCCGGTTTAGGTGTTCAAGGATTTTGGCGGGACTGTGGCGGTTGAGCACTTCGGCCCGGAGCATCCCCCTGGTCATGGTCATAATCAAACCTGCCGGGACGCCTTTCCCCATGACATCGCCAATGACGATACTCCAGGGGACACATTGCACAAGCTTCGGATCATCCTGGCGGCGGATGCGGTCGTAGTTACTGGGAATGAAGTCGTAGTAGTCGCCCCCAACCCGGTAGGCATTGCGATAATCGGCGGCGATCGCCAAACCTTTGATTTGCGGACATTCACTGGGTAAAAGATGGTTTTGAATTTCCGAGGCGATTTCTAGTTCCCGGTCTTGCTTTTCCTTGCTCCGGAGTTTGCTGGTGAGGTCATTGTTGGCGATCGCCACCGCCGTTTGATCCGCCACCAGTTGCACCAATTTTCGCCGGGTAATATCCCAGCCATACTGGGGATCACGACTGAATACATAGAGCTTGCCACGGGTCACATTTTTGACAAGGATGGGCGTGCTACAAACCCGAATTTCTTCGCCGAGCTGGGCCTGGAGTTTTTCGTCAAACTGCAACGCTTCCTGGGCCGTACAGGTCGCTGCCTCTGGGTTTGTGATCCGCGATCCCGTCTGAAGCTGCGTAAATGCTTGTCGAATAAACTGACAATCTCCCCCCTCACCACAATAAAATTTTTCGAGCTGCACCTGGCCCTGGGCATCAAACAGCACCAAAGCACCACCATCAGCATCCACCACCCGCGCAGACATTAAGGGGGTCAACTCAAGAAATTGGTTGAGGTTGTTAAAGCTTCTGAGGGCAAACCCCAAGGAACTCAACAGATCTTGAACCTTCGTTTGCTCTCGGCTGAGCTTCGCAATTTGTGCCCGCAAAAATTCGACATCTTCGCCAATGGCCGTTTCTAAGCGGGAGTCTGGCTTGCCGGAAACGAGCTGCAACTCTGACTCCCGGGCGGCAGGGTCAAAATACTTGGGAGTGGCAAAGTTAGAGGCAGAAGGAGTCACAATCGTTGTTTTCGTGGGATGTGTAGAGAAATAGACCTAGTACAAATAAAATTGTTAAAAAATCAACCCTGAGACAGATTCCGTAACCAACAAAAAGTTAGCTTTTTTTAGGAAAAAATACTCAATTTTTAAGAACTGAAAGAGATTGATTTTTTACGGTTGCTAATTCATAGCTCAATCCCCATGATCTTGTCAAGATAATTTTTGCGCAATTCAAGATCGACGGGCCAGTTGATCTTCCCGGTAGGCAGCATAGACCCCCTGCACGTTATACCAATTGAGAAAGATGCGGGCAATTTCGAGGGCTAGTTGTGATTTTCCCCGCTGGATTAGCCAACCTAAAAGGGGTTTTAGACGTTTTTCATTGAGCCAGCCCCCCAGGGAAAGGATGCCCCAGAGCAAACGGTGGAGCCAGGTCATTTGGATCATCATGCGAACTTCCCAGGTGGGGTGTTTTTTGTAGAAGATGACCCCCATTTTGCCCCGCTGAATTTCTTGATCAATGAGCTGAGGGATTTGCGCCAAACTGAAGGGGGGATGCCAGTGATAGCCGACGGCATCGGGACATTTAATCAGGGTGAGACCCAGTTTTTTGAGACGAACACCCAATTCTAAATCTTCCCAACCATAGAGCTGAAAGCCAGTATCAAATAAGCCAGCTTCGAGGAGCCATTTGCGGGCGATCGCCACATTTCCCGTGGCAAAGTAGGCCGCCGAAAAATCTGTCACCTTAAAGGGTTCGCTGGTGGGATCTTCAAAATTGGCAGTATTGATCACACGTCCGTAGGTAAATAGGCGATCGCTTTTGAGTTTGCGTTTACCCCGGCGGAGTCCCTCTAGGTGGGCTGCCAAAAAAGTTTCTGTGACGACCAGATCACTATCAATAAAAATAATAATCTCCCCCTGGGCCTGTTCTACGCCGAGGTTTCGGGCCGCCGCCGCCCCTTTGTGGGACTGTTCAAAGAGTCGTATGTGGGGATATTGGTCCGCTTCGGTCTGGAGCCAATCCACTGTGCCATCGGTGGAGCCATCGTCCACCACCACCACCTCGTAGCCCCCATTTTCTAGCTCTTCCGGCACCTGTTGCTGTTCTAGGGCCTGGAGGCATTTTGTCAAAATGGGTTTGCGATTGTAGGTGGGAATAACGACACTAATGTAAACCAAAGTTTTAACCCAAGGAAATGGAAAAAGACTGTCCTATTATGCCGGATACCCCTACGGTTTAGGTCGGGGATATTTAGACGCTGCCGGGAAATATTGGGGTTCTTCTCCCTTAAGGGCTTCCTGCATAAAGGCGCGCCAGATAGGAGCCGCATCGCCGCCGCCAGTGGTACCAGTACCCATGGGCCGATAGTCATCATTGCCAATCCAAACCGCTGCTGCCAGTTGGGGTACATAGCCCACAAACCACACATCCCGTTCTGAGGAGGTAGTGCCAGTTTTTCCGGCGGCGGGGCGATCGCCTAAATTAGCGGCCTGACCCGTGCCGCCATTCACAACTCCTTGGAGGACTGTTGTCAGGGAGGCCGTGGCCCAAGGATCTAAAACTAAACGTGGCTGGGGTGTATTATCCAAAAGAACATTCCCTTGGCTATCGGTGACCCGCAAGATCAAAGTTGTTTCACTTTGCCAGCCATTACTCGCAAAAGTAGCGTAGGCGCTAGCCATTTCTAGGGGGCTGATCCCCACTGCGCCGAGGGGCAAGGAAATGACTGGTTGGAGCGGACTCTCAATTCCCAATAAACGACATAGTTCGATCACCTTTTCGAGGCCCACTGCTTTCCCAAGTTTGACAGCGGGAACATTTTTGGAAGTGACTAGGGCGTCATACAAACTCACGGTGCCAGAAAAAGATCCCCCATAGTTTTGGGGTGAATAGGTACCATTGCCATCGGGGTAACTCACAGGGCTATCGTCGATGGTCGAAAAGGGCGTATAGTTGCCACTCGCAAAGGCAGTGTAGTAAACAAAAGGTTTAAAGGCTGATCCTGGCTGACGTTGAGACTGAATCGCCCGGTTAAATTGGCTTTCTTCGTAGTCTCTGCCCCCCACCAGAACCTTGACAAAATGGGTACGCGGATCAACGGCAGCTACGGCAATTTGGTCAGCCCGTAACCCCCGACCGCGGGCCTGCTGAAAGGCTTTTTGTACCGTTTCTTCGGCACGGCGTTGCATATTGAGATCCACGGTGGTCTGGACGCGCATCCCGCCTTTACGAACTAATTCTTCGCCAAAGCGTTGGGTGAGCTCTTCTACTACGGCTTGGGTGATATAGGGGGAGGCACTGGCTTTCCAGGCGGTCGGTTGGCCCACCAGGAGGGGAGCTTGGGCAGCGGCGGTGGCTTCTTCGGGGGTAATCCAACCGAGATCCTCTAGGCGATTTAGAACGATTTTTTGCCGTTGTTTGGTGGCTTGGTAATCTCGAAAGGGGCTGTAATCTTCGGGGGCTTGGATCATCCCGGCCATCACGGCGGCTTCGGGCAGGGTTAGATCGGCGGCGGATTTATTGAAATAGGATTCAGCGGCTGTTTCGACGCCATAGTTGTTGTGGCCCCAATAAATGTTATTGAGGTACATTTCTAGGATTGCGTCCTTGGGGAAAATCTGTTCGATGCGGAGGGCGAGGACGGTTTCGGCGAGTTTACGGTTGTAGGTACGATCTTGGGCTAGGAAGAGGTTCTTCACCAATTGCATGGTGATGGTTGAGGCTCCTTCGGTGATGCCGCCTGCTTCGAGGTTGGAGAGGATTGCCCGACCGATACTGGTGGGATTGATGCCGTTGTGTTGGTAAAAATGGCTATCTTCGATGGCGAGGACGGCCATCTTGAGTTCGGGGGAAACTTCACTGAGTTCGATATTGGTTCGGTTGGCTTCACCATGGAGGCTCAGGAGGACTTTGCCGTTGATGTCGTAGATATAGCTGGTTTCGGTGGGCACATAGGTCTTTAGGGTCCGCACATCGGGCAGGTTCCGGAAACTAATGGCGAGACCCACTAACCCCCCAGCGGCGATCGCACTGCCGAGCATGGTGCAACCAATCACCGTTCCCATGGCCTTTTGGGCAATTCCCCGCAAGAAACCTTGGGGCGATCGCCTTTCCTTGGACTGACGGGCAAGGGCTTTTTTCGTTTTGTGCCGAACGGTACTAGATGACAATGGCGCTAACCTCTAAAGACTTGAGAAGGTAAGTTGAAACAGTCCAAACCATGGGCGGGGAGCGATCGCCCACAGCAACGGTGTCGCCCACCAACGTTTCTGCCCAAAATTCTAACAAGGGAAATTCCCTTTTAAACCCGTGGTGCATTGTGTTGTAAAAAATAATCCCTGCTCCAAAAAAGCAAGGATTGGCGATCGCTACTGGGATAGAAGCCGTAGATGGCTAGTTACTCCATGCCGAGGTCATTACCACGCTTGTACTGGAGATAGGCAGCGACGAATAAACCAGCGAGGGTTACGGGGATCAGGCCCAACACAATACCGAGTAAGAGGGGTTCAATCACAGGGGTTTCTCCTTATGGCGGCAGATTAAAGCTAACTGTTAAAGATTTTTAATCATTCTATGGGATGGAGGAAGTCCGTGCAAAGGGATTTGATTCGACATTCTTAGGCGATCGCAGTAGGATAACCATTAAGAAAAATTGCGTAATATCAACAAAGTTGTATCTCCTCTACAGCAAACCCCGTGGCTAATTCTTCTGAGCTTTCCGTCCCAAATTTTTCGAAGCTCCTCTTCGTAATCATCCTAGTGCTGGCCATTGCTGCCCTGGGGATCTTTGGTGTGTACAGTACCCAGGCCAGTGACCCCTACATTCAACAGGTTTTAGCGCTCCAAGGGGATGAACTGCGGGGCAACGCCATTTTTCAAATTAATTGTGCTGGCTGTCACGGCCCCCAGGCGGATGGCAACGTGGGGCCAAGTTTACGGGCCGTCGCCCAGCGAAAATCCGACGTGCGTTTGATTCAACAGGTCATCAGCGGGAAAACGCCCCCCATGCCGAAATTCCAGCCGGCCCCCCAGGAAATGGCGGATCTGTTGAGTTACCTCCGCACCCTTTAGTTGTTTCAATGGCCCAATTTATTATTCTTCCCTGTCCCTAGGAGTTCACTCGCTATGGCCCGCTCAATTTTCCTTGGTTCCCTGTGGCTTGCCTTTGTGTTGTATGCCTTTCTAGGAGCACCACCCAGTCAGCCGGAAACCCTAGAGTTGATTACCGCTTTATCCAGTGGACAGTGGGACGGCATCAACCCGTTGATCATTGCCCTGTTTAACATCATGGGTATTTTCCCGGTCATGTATGGGGCGCTCTTGTTTCTCGACGGCGATCGCCAAAAATTACCCGCTTGGGTCTTTGCGACAGGCAGTTTTTTCCTCGGTGCGTTTGCGTTGCTGCCCTATTTAGCGTTGCGGCGTGATAATCCCACCTTTACGGGGCAGAAAAACTGGTGGCTCCGGTGGCAGGATTCGCGACTGTTGGGCTTATTTTGTTTGGTTGCGTTGCTGGGACTCCTGATTTATGGATTCAGCGCAGGGGATTGGGGTGATTTTGGCACCAGATTTTGGGGCGATCGCTTTATCCACGTGATGAGCTTAGATTTTTGTTTGCTGGCACTCCTATTCCCGACCCTGATCAAGGATGATTTAGCCCGCCGTGGCCTTGGGGAGCAAAACTGGTTGCTGTGGGAGATCGCCTTTACCCCTCCCCTTGGTGCTGCTTTATACCTTGCCCTACGTCCCCCCACCCTAGAGGCTCACGAAAACCCTGCCGCCCCCAGCCAGACCTTAAATACTGCGGAGGTGAGTCGTCCATAATGGAAGCCCTTGTTATTGGTGCTGGTCGTGGCATCGGCCTAGAATTTGTCCGGCAATACCTCGCCTCAGATCTGTATCAGCGGGTCTATGGCACTTACCGCCAGCCCTCCGCCGATCTCCTGGCGTTACAGGCGCGCTACCCTGATCGACTCCAACTCATTCCTGTGGATGTGACCCAGGAAGCGCAGATCACAGCGGCGATCGCCACCCTCAAGGCCCAAACCTCTCGCCTTGATGAAGTAATTTATTGCGTCGGTCTTCTGCATCACCAAACTCTCCAACCGGAAAAAAGTCTCCGCCATATCCAAACAGAAAATTTACTGACCTATTTTCAAGTCAATGCCATCGGTGCCGTCCTCTGGGCCAAACATCTCCTCCCCTTTCTCCGTCACCCAGAACCCGCAATTTTTGCCGCTATTTCCGCTAAAGTCGGCAGCATCGAAGACAATCGCCTAGGGGGATGGTATGGCTACCGTGCCTCGAAAGCAGCCTTGAATATGTTTTTGAAAAATATCGCCATTGAATGGGGTCGCGTTGCCCCAAATATCATTGTGGCGGCCCTGCACCCAGGGACAACGGCTACCGATCTCTCCCAGCCTTTCCAGAAAAATGTCCCCCCCGAAAAGCTCTTTTCGCCCACACGGACAGTGAACCAATTGCGCCAAGTGATCGCCAATCTACACCCCCAGGATACGGGTAAATTTTTTAACTGGGATGGTGAGCCTTTGCCCTGGTAGCGACAGAAAATGGGACGACTTTGCCATGAAATGCTGAAATGATGGTGCGTTTTGCGGCAAAAACTTCCACAATAGGGAACGTTCTTTAGCACCAAATTAAGGTTGTTGTTGTGCCTGAAACCCCGGCCCATGTGCGAATTTTGCAACAGTCCTGGCAGCAGGGCAAAATCATTGGCGAAGTGCAAGCGGGTTCCTACCAATGGGAATTTCAGTGGCATTTCCGCCAGGGAAAATTGCGGGTACATCCGACCCTCGGCCGCGCCTTAATTTACGAACCCCTGGGCAGATTTTTGGAGCAGAGTGATTATCGTCTGGAACCAGGCGGCGATTATCAGTTCACCCTCCGGTCACGACTATAAAGTTCCTCCAACTCCTTTTCGGATTAATTGTGGGGAGACTGAAATTTAGATAGTGACACGGTAACCCAATCAAAAAATCTTGTTACACATCGCCGCAGCGGTCTAAGTCCCTTGGAGATCCGGGGTAAAATAACCACAGACCGCACCATTCGTGCTAAAGGACATTGGCAATGCAGAAAGTATTATTTCTGTTTGGAGAATTAAATGATGATGATATTGACTGGCTTATCACTGCCGGTAAGATTGCCAAAATTCCGCCGCAAACAGTTTTAATCCAGGAAAATCAACCCCTGGAAAATTTCTATATTCTCCTCGATGGCTCGGTATCGGTTTTCATTGACCTCATGGGAGTGACAAAGGATATTGCGGTGCTCCAGAGTGGGGAAGTTTTTGGGGAACTGTCTTTTATTGATCAGCAGTTACCCAGTGCTAGTGTCAAAACCTGCGGTGAATGCTTATTACTGGCCGTATCCCAAGACAAAATTTCCGACCGCCTGAATCAAGACATTGGCTTTTCGGCGCGATTTAATCGGGCGATCGCCACCTTTTTAGCGAGTCGTCTCCGGAATACAGTGCGTCACCTCGGCGAGGATAAAGATTTTGTGTTTAATCAAAGTCGCGCTACCGAAGCCGTGCCCAGCATGATTCAAGAAAATCTCAATGTCGCTACCACCCGCTTTGATTGGTTGCTACGCCGGGTACAATCCCAAACGGCGCCGGAAAATCCTGTTTAACGCTCTCCGCCAGGTAAAAGCAGTTTGAAGTATGGTGTGATAAAAATTTTAGAATCTTATGGTCATGGGCTATTGGTACGCGGGGGCTTGGTACGAGGGGACAGAACTGACTCTCCCGGTTAGTGATCCGAGTTTTTTATTTGGGGCGACCCTCTTTACGACCCTCCGGGTTCACCAAAATTCCCTCACGGATCCCCGCAGTCTGTGGTCTCACCATGGCGATCGCCTCCGCCACAGCATCAAAACTTTGCAATGGCCAGCACCCGATTGGGAGCGCATTAACCAGGGTGCCCAAAAAGTGGCCACCGTTGCGCCCGTGGTGCGGGTGACAATCCTCCATGATGGCCGCGAACTGATCCTCGGTCGTCCACTGCCGGGACATTTAGCCCAACAGCAGCAGCAGGGAATCCAAGGTTGGTTGGCCCAAGGCCCCTATTTCC
The DNA here is from genome assembly GCF_963864045.1 of Picosynechococcus sp. NKBG042902. Lineage (NCBI taxonomy): Bacteria > Bacillati > Cyanobacteriota > Cyanophyceae > Chroococcales > Geminocystaceae > Picosynechococcus > Picosynechococcus sp. NKBG042902. The sequence continues at coordinate 201,168 of NZ_CAWLTV010000076.1, forward strand.
AGAGACCCCAGGCGGATTTTAAAACAGGCAATTACCTCAGCGCGTGGCAGGCCCGTCAACGGGCGATCGCCTTGGGGACAGGAGAAGCCATTCTGCAAGCTCCCGGCGGCCACTGGCTCGAAACCGCCACCGGAAATTTATGGGGTTTTAAACAAGGCACTTGGTACACGCCACCCCTGGGGGGAATTTTGCCTGGGGTGATGCGATCGCACCTCCTAGGGCAATTGCAAAATCAGCAACTCCCCGTCCAGGAAATTCCTTGGGACATTGATCTGATCCAAACCTTCGAGGCGATCGCCTACAGCAACAGCGTCGTGGGCTTGATTCCGTTCCAAGCAATTCAGGGAGTTGATTTTTCCTTAAACGCTCTCCAAATCAACCATCCAGCCCTGCGCCACCTCCAGCATTTGAGCGGTCAACTGGTCGTGTAATCCAGGTAAATCCCGAAAAAGCATTGAGAAAAATCTTAAAATACTTAAAATAAAGTAACAAGCCGTAATAAAAACGCGATTAATTTTCATAATTAGCGGCCCCTGCTGGCTTCATTATTTTCAGAAATTTCTATGAATCATTTCTTGCCTCGTCCCCTGCTCCGTAGTCTTTTCGCGGTCTGTTTGGCGGTGATGACCTGGGCGATCGCCCCCGCTGCCTTCGCCGTTAACAACCCTGAACTGCTCCCCGATTATGAAACGCCGGTCGTGGATTTGGCGAACTTCCTCCCCCAGCTCCAGGAAGAAAATCTCGTGACGGATCTGAACAATTTTGAAGCAGAAACGGGCTGGAAAATGCGCGTCTTAACTCAATTTGACCGCAGTCCCGGACGGGCCGTAAAGGAATACTGGGGTCTCGATGATAAAAGTATTTTGCTCGTCGCCGATGGTCGGGGGGGCAACCTCTTGGCCTTTAGCATTGGTGATGATGTTTATGAGCTAATGCCCCGCACCTTCTGGATCGAACTCCAGACCCGCTTCGGCAATATGTACTACGTTCGTGAACATGGCGAAAATCAGGCGATCGCCGATGCCCTAGAAACCGTTAAAGTCTGTGTCACCAAAGAAGGTGGCTGTATTGTTGTGCCTGGCTTACCCCGTGAACAGTGGCTACTCACCCTCATTAGTTCCGTTGTTGGGGGCGTTATCTGTGGCTTTGCTGCCATTCCCCGCAAAGAAGGTCAAGCCTTTGCCTGGCAGTGGGCCTTAATCATGTCTCCCCTCTGGGGCATCCTGTTCCTTGCCTTTGGGGTTGGCCCCGTTGTTACCCGCACCTCCGATTGGTTACCCCTATTTCGCAATATTCTCGGCTTCATGATGGGGGCGATCGTGGCATTTATTGCGCCGATGTTTAATCAACCGAATCCTTCCGAATCTGAATCCTAAAGCTTATCCCCTTGTAAAATTCAACCTGAAGCCTCTCAGTTCCTTGGGAGGCTTTTTTATCTGCTCGCCCAGAAAAAAACAAAAATTGCAATCAGACTACAAATAGTGCTTTCTGGGGGACAATCATTCCAACTGCACCCATCACTGGTGTGGTATCTCTCAGCAAACTCTTTTAAACTAAACTAAGACCTTTTAAGATTTGTATCCTCTACGCGGCCCCAGCCACTATGCAACAATCTCTCCTTGACCGGATGCCCACCAATCCCATCTTTAATCCCGATGGGAATGACGATATCGCCCACCGTTCCATTTGGTTCGGAGAAACTACCAACCTGATGCAACTGAACGATGTTCGCTACCCTTGGGCGGTGGGACTCTACCAACAGATGCGGGAAAACTTTTGGATTCCCCAGAAGCTGGACATTACCCAGGATGTCACCGACTACCACAACCTGACAGATTCAGAACGCCGCGCCTTTGACGGAATCCTTAGCTACCTCACCTTCCTTGATTCTGTCCAAACCTGTAATCTTCCTCACATCAAAAGCTCGATTACGGCCCCAGAAATTAGCCTCTGCATTGCCGAGCAAATCTCCCAGGAAGGGATGCACAACCAGTCCTATCAATACATGATTGAGACGATCATCCCTAGCGATCGCCGCAGTGCCGTCTATGATTTTTGGCGCACGGATAAAGTTTTACGCGATCGTTGTGAGTACATCGCTAGCAACTACCAACGCTACATTGACAATCCCACTCCAGAAAACTATTTCACGACCCTCGTCGCCGACTACCTCCTAGAGGGGTTATATTTTTACAATGGCTTTGTGTTCTTCTATAACCTCGCCTCGCGGATGTTGATGCCCGGTTCTGCGGATATTTTTAAAATGATTAACCGGGATGAACTCAGCCACGTGCGCCTATTCCAAAAACTGATCCCAGAGGCCATGGCCACCTTTGATCACTCTGTCGATCACATCTATGAAATGGTGGAACGGGCTGTACAGTATGAATGCCAATGGACAAACCACATTGTCGGTAACGATATCCTTGGCATTACAGAACAAAGCACCGAGATTTACACCAAGTATTTAGCGAACATTCGTCTTCAAGCCATCGGCCTCGAACCGTTGTACAAAGGGGATCAATACAAGAAAAGCCCCTACCGTCACCTCGAACGATTCTCAGACACGAAAAAAGAAGGCAACACCAAAGCCAACTTCTTTGAGGCCGGGGTGACCAGCTACGTGATGTCATCGGGAATTACAGGCTGGGATGAATTTTAAACAGACACTGGGGGCGATAATGCAGAAAAAAATCTGTAGTTTGTTGTACTGTTTTTCGTCCCTTATTCTGCCCGCAGTCGCAATGAGCTAAAATTAGCGTTGCATATCCGTTCAGTTTGAGGAGGAGAGGACTATTCCTGAACCGCTAAATCTGACTGTAAGTTTGAGAGGAACTTACGAAGTCATTGACAACAAATATCAAATTTTCCGCTTAACTGGGTTATTGGATGCTTTTTCCGAGCCTGTGTTTAGTACAGCCATCAAAAACCGCATTAATGAAGGCCCCCACGATATTATCCTCTCCCTAGCCCAAATTGATTTTGTGGATAGTTCTGGTATCGGTGCTCTGGTGCAGTTGGTAAAACACACCCAAAACGCTGGGGGAACGATGCAAGTGGTGACCAATCCACGAGTAACCCAAACGGTGAAGTTAGTTCGCCTAGAGAAGTTTTTGTCTCTACGGAACTCCATTGATGAGGCGATCGCCCACCTAGACGAGAAAAAATAGGGACGAGAAAACCATTGTTTGTCCCTGACATTACCGCTGATCAGCTCCGACAATTATCCCCCGCGTCCTTAGCCTATGTGGGGGATGCTGTTTATGAACTCTACAGCCGCTGTTATTTTTTGTTGCCCCCCTGTCGCATCGCGGATTACCACGGTAAGGTGGTGGCGGAGGTGCGGGCAGAAACCCAAGCCCAATATTTAACTCTCCTGGAACCCCATTTAAGCGAGCTAGAACAGGACATTGTTCGCCGGGGGCGCAATGCAGCCACCGGAAAACCAAGGCGTCTGAGCTTAGCTATTTATCGGCAGGCCACAGGTTTTGAAGCCCTAGTCGGATATCTCTATCTCACAAACCCGCAGCGTTTGGCCGAATTATTTACCTATTTACCCCAAGAACGGTCTGGGGTCTGATATGATCGACTCTCTTTTGTGTTTCGTTGGGGCTTTTCCCCTAGGGAGCGCCCCGCCTGAGGTAAGACCAAAATATGTTTGTGTTGATTTAACGGTTGGCTGAAAAAGGTGATTTTGTTGACTTTAAATAACCGGAGTCATACTCTAGGCGATCGCCCCAGCCCCTACAACTGATTTTCCTTGACAAGTTAATACATCTGAACGACCAAAGACTGATTTTTTATGAACAAGCCACATCGATCCGATTCGGGTAAAAAATACGGTAGAGCTGCTGGGGGAAGAGACCGCAAGCCGAGCAAAAAGTATGGAAAAGCTTCTTCCTTTGATCGGGATCGACGTTCTGATCGCCGCGAAGATGGCGGTAAATTTGAACGGGGCGATCGCCCAGCCCCCCGGCGCAAGGGTCAATTTTCCCGACGAGACGAAGGAGGAGAGCGCTCCTTTAAACGTTTTGATAAACGCAGCAGCCAAGGTGCTGGCCCGAATAAAAGACGCCCCATTACAGACCGTCCCAAACCCCAGCGTAGCCAAGGGCCAGAATTCATCCCCCAAGATGCGCCTGAACTCACGCCCCAAACCGCCCCAGAGGAAGTTACCGAAGCAGTCACCCCAGAAGAAGATAATGACCTAATCTACGGCAAACATGCGGTGTTATCAGTGCTGGAGAGCGAACGTCCCCTCAACCGAATTTGGGTCACCTCTCGCCTGCGCCATGCCAATCGTTTCCATACCCTCCTCCAGGCCGCCAAGAACCAAGGCACGGTCATCGACGAAGTGAGCATGTCCCGCCTAGACTACTTGACCAACCGGGGCGTCCACCAAGGGATCGCTGTGCAGACGGCTCCCTATGAATATATGGAGTTGCCGGATCTCATTGAGCAAGCGAAGGCCAAAACAGAATCCCCCGTGGTTGTGATTGCCGACGGCATCACCGATCCCCATAATTTGGGGGCGATTATTCGTACTGCCGAAGCGATTGGTGCCCAAGGGATGATTATTCCCCAACGGCGGGCGGTGGGGGTAACCTCAACGGTGATGAAGGTGGCCGCTGGTGCCCTTGAACATTTCCCGGTCGCGCGAGTGGTCAATCTTAGTCGGGCCATGGAAGAACTCAAGGAAGCTGGTTTCTGGATTTATGGCACTGCCGCCGGAACCAGTAAAGCCTTACACAATATCAAATTTGAAGGTGCGATAGGATTAGTTATCGGTTCGGAAGGACAAGGTCTTAGTTTGTTGACGCAAAAGCATTGTGATGAACTGGTTGCAATTCCGATGACCGGGAAAACCCCTAGCCTAAACGCTTCCGTCGCTGCGGCGATCGCCTTATATGAAGTGTACCGACAAAAGCTTGTACGCCAGGTGCAAATCACCCTCCCGGATACCCCCTAGGGCAGTATGCAAAGTGAGCGCTTTCGGGATAAAACAAGAGTTGTTGGTTTGGATCCAGACAAGCTATCTTCAACAACAAGTATTTTTCCAGTAGACCCATACCTCAAACTTCACCACCACAGGGACAGATATGAAAGAACTTTTGCTCAAGCTCTTCGAGACCATTGGCCGCGCCTATTGGCTTGAAATTACCACTGAGCAACCGGAGTGTACCTACTACTTTGGTCCTTACCTCAGTCGCAAAGAGGCGATCGCCGCCCAGCCCGGTTTCCTCGAAGACCTTACCAACGAAGGCGCCCAGAACATCGACGTAAACCTACAACGGTGTCGTACTCCCAAAGAGCTCACTATTTTTGATGACTCTGGGTCAAAAAAACCCTGATGCCCATCTTTAGCTTTAGCCACTAGCTTCTGAATTATTCCCCCTGGTAATCCCCATTTTCTGTGTGTGCCCCGGCGCTATTCATAATGGGGATTTTTGTCGTGGTTGCGAAGCCGCTTCCCTGAAACCAGGACGCCACAGGGGTAGAAGTCTTGTGATATCTTCATTAGGGAACAAAATCTATAATTCTGTTCATTTCCTAGCAAGTGTTCGAGGCAAAATAGCGTGTCGTTAAATTTTCAAGAAATCATCGCCACCCTCAATCAATTTTGGCGGGATCGTGGTTGTCTAATTGCCCAGCCCTACGACACCGAAAAAGGGGCCGGCACCATGAACCATCACACTTTTTTGCGGGCGATTGGCCCTGAACCTTGGTCCGTTGCCTATGTCGAACCTTGCCGTCGCCCTACCGATGGCCGCTACGGTGAAAACCCCAACCGGGTACAGCATTATTTCCAGTACCAGGTGATCATCAAACCGTCACCGGACAACATTCAAGAAATTTATTTAGACTCCCTCAAAGCCCTAGGGATTCAGCCGGAAGACCACGATATCCGCTTTGTAGAAGATAACTGGGAGTCGCCGACCCTCGGTGCCTGGGGCGTGGGCTGGGAAGTGTGGCTTGATGGCATGGAAATCACCCAATTTACCTACTTCCAACAATGTGGTGGCCTTGACTGTCGCCCGGTTTGTATTGAAATCACCTATGGCCTAGAACGCCTGGCAATGTACCTCCAGGAAGTGGATGCGATCACCAAGATCCGCTGGAATGAGACCACCAGCTACGGAGATATTTTCCTGCAAAGTGAAATTGAGCAATGCACCTACAATTTTGAAGCGTCTAATCCGGAAATGTTGTTTCAGCTATTTTCGCTCTACGAAGCAGAAGCTCAACAACTCATTGAGAAAGGGTTGGTGATGCCGAGCCTTGATTATGTGCTGAAATGTTCCCACACCTTTAATTTACTCGATGCGCGGGGAGTGATTGCCGTGGCCGAACGTACCCGCTACATTGGGCGGATTCGTCACATGGCCCGCCAGGTGGCCCACCTTTACCTTGCTCAACGGGAAGAATTGGGCTTTCCGTTACAAAAGGCGAGCGCCTAAGCTGGAGATAGACTCCGCCGACGAATTGAGGTATTGCGATGCGTACTTCCCTAGGGGCCATTGCCGAGCACATTGCGACAACCATTGGCCAACCGTTTACCCTCGAACAGCAGCGTTCCGTGGGGGGCGGCTGCATTAACCAGGGTTACTGCCTAGCCGGCTCTGGCCAGCGGTACTTTGTGAAGCTCAATCGCCCGAATCAAACGGCCATGTTTGCCGCAGAAGCCTTGGCCCTCCAACAAATGGACACAACCCAAACCATCCGGGTCCCCCGCCCCATCTGTTGGGGGGAAACCCAGAGTAATAGTTATATTGTCCTGGAATGGATCGACCTTGGTGGTGGCAGTGGTGATGCTTGGCAAGCCATGGGCCGCCACCTCGCAGAACTTCACCGTCGGGGTACGGCGGAAAAATTTGGCTGGGATCACCCCAACACCATTGGTTCTACGCCCCAAATGAATGACTGGCAAAGCAATTGGGCTGAATTTTGGGCGGAACAACGCCTTGGCTATCAACTGCGTCTTGCGAGGCGAAAAGGGGGCGATTTTCCGGAGCCACAGCGGATCATTGAAGGAGTACGAAGAATTTTGCGGGATCATCGGCCCCAGCCTTCCCTCGTCCATGGGGATCTTTGGTCAGGGAATGCCGCAGTGACGGCCCAGGGAGAACCGATTATTTTTGACCCAGCGGCCTACTATGGCGATCGCGAAGTGGATATTGCGATGACAGAACTATTTGGTGGCTTTCCGGGACGTTTTTACCAGGGCTATAACGAGGCTTGGCCCCTGGATTCTGGCTATGGCGATCGCCGCGATTTGTACAACCTCTATCACGTGCTCAATCACTTCAATTTATTTGGTGGGGGCTATGGCAACCAAGCCAAGCGAATTATTCAGCAGCTTTTTTAAGGGTGTTTTTAAGGTTTTCCCAAACCCTGAGATCGGCGGGTTCGTCAATGTCCTGGAGTATTGGCAGTAACGCAAGGCTTAGATTTAACTGCTGGCAGCGGGCCTCAGTTTCCGAGAAAACTTGAGCTGTACCCCAGGGCATTTTTGTAAAGAGAGCAGCAATATTTTGGCGCAGACCAATCAGATAATAACCGCCGTCCACTGCTGGGCCAAGGACAACTTCAGCCGCATCTAATTTGTCAAAGGCCGCTGCGAGAATTTCATCGGTAATGCCTGGACAGTCGATACCAATCACCACGGTTTTGTCATAACCCTGTTGCTCACTGGTTTGAAAAGCATGAATCAGGCGATCGCCTAAATCTTGGCCCTGTTGCGCTTGATAATGCCACTGTTCCCCCAGCCAGGCCGCCATTTGGGTCGTTGTACCACCGGAAAAGTAAATCGAAATCTCGATATTTTTCAAAACTTCTACGGTTTTCAGGGTATGTTCCGTCAGGTGGCGTTGTAGTGTTGCGGCCCCCTCCGCCCCTAAAGCGGGAATTAAACGGGTTTTTGTCTGGCCCGGCACCGGGTAGCGGGTGAAGATAATTAGATGAGCTGCTTTGTGACACATTACTGATAAACGGGATGTTGCCCATAGAACGGTACAACCGCGCCCCAAGGCCCCTGGGGGTCTGCTTGCCATTGGGATTGGGCAAGGCTTAAAACTTCAGTCACAGTATCACCAATCGTTTCTGGAGGATCGATCACCTGCAAATCAGGAAAATTGCCCTGACAATCTGCCCAGGCTGTGGGGGTAAATAACTGATCCGGCACGAGGGCGATCACCCCTGTCGCAGTGATTTGATAGATCGCTCCAAATACCGCGCCCCGTCGCGCTGGCAAAGCCACAGCCACCGTTTGACCCAGACAATTTTCTCGGTTCTGAAAAGCGCACCCCGTCGTGGATCGCTGCGCGATCGCCGCTAAGGTCGAGATGCCATAGAGGGGTATGCTCAACTGTTGAGCGAGGGTGCGGGCCGTGACAACACCTAACCGAGTGCCCGTAAAGCCACCAGGCCCCTTTGCCACCCCTAAAAAAGCGATGTCTTGCCAAGCATGGGGCTGGATAAACTCCTGGAGATAGCAATGGAGTTGGGCCGATAAATCCCGTCCCAGTTCCCACAGGGCCGTGCGTTGTTCCCCTGTGACCAAGTTCCGTAAACTCAGCCCTAACTGGGGGGTTGTGGTGTGGAGTGCTAAACCCAAGGTGGGCTCTGGTGCGATCGCCATAGATGTCTGCAAATTGCCACAAATAACAGGCCTTTCATTCTAGGCGATCGCCTGCCGATTACCCAATGATAGGTCAGTAAATTTAGCCTTAGGGATTAGGAATTTTGGCCATTTAAGCTATGATAGAAAATGCTGTCTTTATATAGAATTTTTAGACTAAATTTCATGGCCAAGAAATCAATGATTGAGCGCGACAAGAAACGTGCTCGCATGGTGGCAAAATACGCCGCAAAAAGAGCTGCCCTTAAGGAAGCTTTTAACAACGCAGCTGATCCCCTCGAAAAACTCGAAATCCACCGCAAAATCCAGAATCTTCCCCGCAACAGCTCTCCGACCCGGATGCGCAACCGTTGCCAAATTACCGGCAGACCCCGCAGCTACTACCGTGACTTTGGTCTGTGCCGCAACGTACTCCGGGATTGGGCTCACCAAGGCTTGCTCCCCGGTGTGGTCAAATCCAGTTGGTAGTGACTGGTCTCGGCCCCAAGGGTTAAGACAATTTAGCGATTATTTTTTATATTTTTTTTCGAGGTAAGGCTTAGCTTTACCTTTTTTTGTGGCGAGAGGCGGGGGCAATTTTCAAAAAAGCAGCAATTGTCACCTCCCCTGAAGAAATTCTTTCGTTACACTAGAGGCGTCTCTTGGTGTTTTGTATTGATTCAAACCTCATTGGAGTTACCTAAGGCGATCGCCATGTCTGAATCCGAAAAAGAAAAATTTTTATTCCCCATTGAGAGCTACCGAGGCGACTTCAAAATGGAGAAAGTCATCTTTAATGCCAACCTCCAGGAGTTTGCCCAGCGCGTCAATTTTATCTGCAACCTAGAAACAAACGGCAAAATTTCATCACAACAAGCCTATCAAGAGATAAAAAACCTTTGGAAAACCCTCAAAAGTACCCGCAAAAGCCTTGAACTCCCCGATGAGGAGAACAAAGCCTAGTCTTTTTTGAGAGATTATATCGGCGATCTTTGCGCTACTTTGCCACAAGCCAGAGGGGTAAACTTTGGCTTGGATTTACTGCTAAACCTTGAATATTTTCCTGGGCAAAAACATATTCTTTCCCTTGCCAAATGGGGATATAGGGCACATCCGCCACCATTTGTTCTTGGATTTGCGTAAAAATTTCGAGGCGTTTTGTCGGGTCAGTTTCTGTCCGTTGGGCATCAATTAATTGGTTCATCGCTTCATTCCAATAAAAAGACCCTTGGTTTTGCGCGCCCCCGGATTCACAGCCCGCTTCCGGTGATCCCACCTCACAATTTAAAAGGGGATGAATGTAATTATCCGCATCCAAAAAGTCCGGATACCAGTTCCCCAGGGCTGCCGGATAAATCCCCTGGGCAATATTTTGGAAGAAGGTTGCTCCCTCGACACTGCTGGGTTCAAATTGCAGAAGTCCTTCTAATTCACGGTTGGCATATTCCCTTAGGGTCGTGGCGATAATGCCGCGGGTGGTGGAACCAGAGGGATACCAGAGGGGAATCACCGCTGGATTTTCTGGGGTAAAGCCTGCTTCGGTGAGGAGAGTTTTGGCCTGTTCAATGTTGGCATCACCATAGGTGCTTTGGAACAAGGGTTGCGAAGCCGGAAAAGAAGTCGGAATCAAGCTATAGAGGGGATCCGCTTGGCCATTGAGCACCCGTTCGTTGATCAAGTTGCGGTCGAGGAGAGCGGCGATCGCCTGACGGACTTCTAGCTGATCGAGGGGGGCTTGGTTACGGTTTAGCACCATAAAATTCACCGCTGTCCCCTCTGCTTCTAGGGCTTGAATTTCGCCGCTTTCTGCCTCCCGGAGGAGATTACTCACCTGTTCCGGCTCCAGGGATTGGTAGGCGATATCCACGGCCCCCGTCTGGAGTGCATTAAATAAATTGGCGGCATTGCTGTTGAAAATTTGGATATCAACCCCGGCATTCTTCGCGGTCTCGCCCCAGTAATCGTCATTGCGGTCGAGGGTAATGGTGTCACTCGTAAAGGCCGTTAGCTTGTAGGGGCCAGTGCCCACCAGTTGACTGGGGTTAAAGGCACCTTCGCCGATCTCATAAACCGCGGGGGAAACAGCACTAGCCCCAGCAAAGGCCAATAATGCAGGAAACGCAGCAAAGGGTTGCTTGAGGGTAATGGTCAGCTCATATTCCCCGGTCGCTTCGATATTCTCGATGATGTCCCCCAGTAAAAAGGAAGGTTTCCCTTTGTTTTCCATGAAGCGATCTAAAGAAAATTTCATCGCCGCCGCGTTAAAAGATTCGCCATCGTGGAAAGTGACGCCCTCCCGCAGGGGAATTGTATAGGTGAGGCCATCGTCGCTAATGGTGGGCAGCGCTGCGGCCAGGAGGGGTTTGATCTCCGTGGTCCCGATTTCGTAGGTGTAGAGACTTTCGGTGACGTTGTAGATGATATTTAAACCGGCAATTTCGTAGCTATCGGCGGGATCGATGGTGCGGGGTTTGGCGGTGGTGCCTAGGGCCAAACGATTATTGACATCGGCGCTAATGGTCGTCGTTTCACTGCTGGGGGTGGTGCCGTTGGGATTGGGATTACAGCTCACCAGGAGGGAACCAAAACAAAGGGCGATCGCCGCTGCGGAATAAAATTGCCGGGAATGGATCATAGTGCTTTTGGACAACAGGACTAGGTGGACTTGATCATAGCGGGATTTGACCCCGAATATTGTTGGGCAGACCGGGTTTGGGGATCGAGGACTTGGTTCAGCTTGCCACTGCGGTAGCCCTCTAGGTCTAGGGTGACGTACAGAAACCCATAGCCTTGGAACGTTTTGACCAGGGCATCGAGATCTACCTGGACGACAAAATCGCGAATTTGTTCGGGGGGCAACTCAATACGAGCCGTGTCACCTTGGGAACGAACCCGCAACGATCGCCAGCCCAAACGCCGTAGATAAACTTCACAACGACCGACCCGCTGGAGTTTTTCGGTGGTGATCAGTTCACCATAGGGAAACCGGGAACTGAGACAGGGTTGCGCGGGTTTATCCCACCAGGGCAATCCCAACTGTTTGGAAATTTCCCGCACTTCTAATTTGGTGATCCCCACCTCTGCCAAAGGCGATCGCGCCCCCCGTTCCTTCGCCGCTTGAATTCCGGGGCGATAATCCTGGAGGTCATCGGCATTAACCCCGTCAATGACGTAGGGATAGCCTCGCTCTAGGGCCAGGGGTTTGAGGGTGTCGTGAAGTTCGCTTTTGCAAAAATAGCAGCGGTTGGCCGGATTACTGACGTAATTAGGGTTGTCCATTTCGTGGGTTTCCACCTGTTCGTGGACAATACCAATGGTTTTCGCCTGGGCGATCGCCGCTTCCAATTCTTCCGGTAACAGGGATGGTGAAACGGCAGTCATCGCCACGGCGCGATCGCCCAAAACATCGTGGGCTACCTTTGCCACCAGAGTGCTGTCAATGCCTCCAGAATAGGCAATTAAAGCCCGTTCCGTTGCCTCAAAAAAATGTTGCAGTGCCGTGAGTTTTTCTTGCCAAGCCATGGGTCGCCGCATTCACTGAAGGTTTAGCCTGGGATCTTAACAGATTGCTCTGGTGCTTTTGGCCCCAAGGCGATCGCCATCTCCCTAGCCACCATAGACTTGATCAATCTCGGCCTCAATCTCCCGCACTACTTCTAAGGGAAGCCCCAACTGCCCCAGGAGTTGCTGGTAGACAATGCTCTCTAGTTCATTGACCCCATTGGCCCGAATGACCTCATAACTGAGCTTTAGGGCGGTAATTTTTCGTTTTCCGTGGTTAGGGTATCTGTCAACTGCTCTAGGGGCAGATTGCTCGCCAGATAATTTTCGAGTTCCCCTTGCAGTTGCGCCTGGTGCTGACTGTCGTTGGTAAATTGCTCACTCAGGCGACTGAGGATCACCTGTTTCTGCTCCGGGGCAAAGTTACCATCGGCCCAGGCCATACTGGCGGCGATGCGAATCAGGTTCATTTGCTCCGGTGTGACGGTGGGCGCTTCCCCCAGATAAACCTCAATCACTTTGGGGTCGTTTTGTACCTGATTCATGTTGCCTTCACAGAGCACAGAACCCTGGTGCAGTACCGTTACTTGCCGCGCAATCTGGCGCACAAACTCCATATCATGTTCGATCACGATCAGGGAATGGCTTTCGGCGAGGGCAAGGAGTAAATTACCGACATTTTCCGTTTCCTCGTCTGTTAAACCTGCCACGGGTTCATCCACCAGCAACAGATCCGGAGACTGGGCTACGAGCATGCCAATTTCTAAACGCTGTTTTTCCCCATGGGCTAACCAGGCCGCTTGGATATCGGCTTTTTCGGTGAGGCCAATGGTTTCTAAAAGACTTAGGGTTTGGGTTCTTTCCGTGGCCTTGGTTCCCCCAAAAAGAGTAGGTAAAACGTTTTTGTGGCGATTACAGGCGAGGTCTAGGTTTTCGCGTACCGTTAAATTTTGGTAGACCCGAGGCGTTTGAAATTTGCGACCAATGCCGAGGCGGGCCACTTTATGTTCTGGGAGACCGCTGATGGTTTTACCTTTAAATTTGACTTTGCCTGTGGTGGGTTTAACCTTGCCGGTGATTACATCTAAAAACGTAGTTTTCCCCGCACCATTGGGGCCAATGATCACCCGTAGCTCCCCTTTACCCATGCGGAAGGTGAGGTTATTGAGGGCTTTAAAGCCATCGAAGTTAACGGTCAAATTCTCAATTTCCAAGATATTTTCCATGGCCTCGCCCTACTCCTTTGTCACTAATTGGTCTTCTTGGATATTTTGCACATCGGGATCATCGGCGATCGCCGGATAACTCACTGGTTGTCCGATCCCCAACAGACGGGCCACCTTGACCCAGAGAACATCCCGCACCCAGCCCACAATGCCGTCGGGGAGCACCGTCACCACGATTAAAAACAGCGCCCCTTGGAAAAACAGCCAAATTTCTGGGAAGCTTTCACTCAAATAAATGCGGGCAAAATTGACCAAAATCGTGCCAATAATTGCGCCGATCAGGGTCGCCCGGCCCCCCACTGCCACGGAGATCACCATCTCAATGGAAAAGGCCACTTCCATGTAGTTCGGCGTGATAATCCCACTTTGCACCGTATAAAGGGCTCCGGAAATTCCGGCGATCGCCCCGGCGATCGCAAAAACAACTACCTTAAACCAGGTGGGATCGTAGCCCGTAAACCGCACCCGCGTTTCATCATCCCGAATGGCGATCAACATCCGACCAAAGCGACCACTCGTTAGCCAGCGACAAAGGAGATAAACCAACAGCAAGGCCACAATCGTTGTTTCATAAAACAGCAACTGAATCCCTGAATCCCCGACCCGCTGCCCTAGGAAAACGGCGGTATCTGTTTTGAGACCGTTGGTGCCGTTGATCAGTTTTTGCTGACCATTGAAAAAATTGAAAAAGACCAACAAGGCCGCCTGGGTGATGATCGAAAAATAAACCCCCTTAATGCGATTGCGAAAGACAAGATAGCCCAAGATCCCCGCAACGATCCCCGGCACCAGCACCATGGCAATCAGAGTCAGGGGTAGCGAGTAAAAAGGCTGCCAAAAGAGGGGTAATTTTTCGACGCCATAGAGCATAAAAAATTCGGGAATGGCACCATCAGGCAGTTGCAAACTGAGGTGCATCGCCAGGGCATAGCCACCGAGAGCAAAGAAAATCCCTTGGCCAAGACTAAGCAAGCCAGTGTAGCCCCAAATGAGGTCGATCCCCAGGGCGACGATCGCCATGGAGAGAAAACGCCCCACGAGTTTGAGGCGAAATTCCGGCAAAATCAAGGGCAAGATGACCATCGTAATGATCACCAGAGCAAGGATGATTGCTCCCTCAATGAGAAGTTTGGTGCGCTGTTGTTTGCGCTGGTCACGTCGGGTTAAACCTACATTCATGGTGCTGTTTATGGGCTGGGCTATCGGAACAAGGGCTTATAGTTCTGCGGTTCTGCCTTTCGGCGGGAAGAGACCCGCAGGCCGGAACTGGAGGAAGCCGATAATAATCACAAAGGTCATCACTTTCGCCATACTGGTGGTGGCAAAAAAAGTGGCCAAATCCAAGAGAAATTGTGGGGCTTGGAGAGAGGTAAAAACGGTAACAAATGTGCCAGAACCGATGAGATAGTTGATAATCCCCAAACCGAGGGCCGCCAAAATGGTGCCGAGCAAATTACCAACGCCCCCTACCACGACCACCATAAAGGCATCGACGATGTAGTTTTGGCCAGTATTTGGCCCGACGGAACCCAACAGGGCGATCGCCACCCCGGCAATCCCGGCTAAACCAGACCCCAGGGCGAAGGTCAAAGCATCAACGCGAGCCGTAGGAATCCCCAAACAGGAACTCATTTCACGGTTTTGGGTGACGGCACGGATTCGGAGGCCCCAGTTGGATTTGTTCAAAAACCAGTACATTGCCCCCAGACAGATCAGGGTCAAGACGATGATAAAAATGCGGCTGTAGGGCAGTTGGGCGGAACCCAGGGAAAGTCCCCCCTGGAGCCATTGCGGCGCAGTCACATCCACATTTCGGGCACTAAACCACGGCTTTGTGAGGGCGTCATTTTTCGTCAGATTAACCGCGAAAATCACCCCAAAACCAAGGGCAAAGGCGGCAACCACGTTTAATTTATCCAGCCACGTTTTTAGGGTCGCAGATTGGATCTTGGCGAGATTTAAAGCTTGGAGCACGGCCCAGCGGATCACATCTTTAAGGAGAAAGGCAATGACCCCGAAGGCGATCGCCCAGTTCACACTGCGGACAAACTGCTGCAAAATTAGGCTAACCCCCCAGGTGGCCAAGAGGGTTTCGAGGGGACGGCCATAGAGATAGCGGATTACGCCCCGCTCTAGGCCAAAGCCTACTGCGGCGGCGACAAAAAAAGCCAGGGGAATCGCAAAGATAATGTAGAGATTAAAAAAAGGTTCTCCGAACCCCCGGAATACATTTTGGACCACGAAGGTTGTGTAGGCGCCCAGCATCATTAATTCGCCATGGGCCAGGTTGATCACCCCCATCAAACCAAAGGCGATCGCCAAACCCAAGGCCGAAACCAAAAGCACAGAGCCAATGCTGACTCCGTTAAAAATACCGATTAAAAGTTCTGTCACAGGGCAAACCCACCACAATACGCGCAATAAAACCGCGAGAAAGCCGGATTCTGTAGGGCGGAATCCCAGCTTTCCCGGAAAACATCTGGGCGTTAAACCCTAGATGGCATATTTTTCACCCTTTGTGGGGTCGCTCCAGTCACAGGCAAATCCTTTGGTGGATTCAACATACTGGTTCCAGGCTTGGGGGGCGATGGGGCCGTCGGTTTCCCAGACGATGTCGAACATCCCGTCTTCCCGTACTTGGCCGATGCGCACGGTCTTTGAGAGGTGGTGGTTAACATTCATCGTCACCGGGCCTTCGGGAGCCGCAAATTCTTGACCAATGGCGGCACTCCGCACGGCTTCGAGGTCATAGGCATCGGTCGCCCCATTGGCGATCGCCGCTTCTACTGCCTGCTTCCAGATGTAGACCATGATGTAGGCCGCTTCCATGGGGTCATTGGTCACCCGGTCTTCACCATACTCCGCCTTAAAGTCTGCCACCCACTTTTCATTTTCAGGGGTTTCCACGGTTTGGAAGTAGTTCCAAGACGCATAGTGACCCGTGAGATATTCGGGGCCAATTTGACGGACTTCTTCTTCGGCGATCGACACCGACATGACCGGATATTGCTCCGGGGTGAGGCCCGCATCGCGAATTTGTTTGAAGAACGCAACGTTACTGTCACCGTTTAAGCTGTTGAAAATCACGCCGCCGTTGGGAAGCGCTGCTTTGATTTTGGTGATAATCGGCGTCACTTCAGTATTACCGAGGGGGAGATAGTCTTCGCCGACCGTGGTGCCACCTTTGGCTTCTAACTGGGCTTTGATAATGGTGTTCGCGGTTCTGGGGAATACATAGTCAGAACCGACGAGGAAAAATTCTGTGCCCTTATTTTCGAGGAGCCAATCCACGGCGGGCTCGATTTGTTGGTTCGGGGCAGCCCCAGTGTAGAAGATATTCTTCGAGCATTCCTGGCCTTCGTACTGGACAGGGTAGAACAGCATGTGGTCTTTTGCTTCAAAGACATCTTTAACCGCTTTTCGGCTGGCGGAAGTCCAGCAGCCAAAAACGACGGCGACACCATCTTGGTCAATGAGTTTTTCGGCTTTTTCTTTGAAGACATCCCAGTCGGAGGCACCATCTTCGATGATGGCCTCAATCTGTTTACCATTGATGCCACCAGCGGCATTAATTTCTTTGATGGCGAGTTGTTCGGCTTCGACCACGGTGGTTTCACTAATGGCCATGGTGCCACTGAGGGAGTGGAGAATGCCAACTTTGATCGTGTCACCACTGGGGGTTGAGGTTGTGCTGCCACTATCGGGGGTATCAGGGGTTTCTGTGGGTTGGCCGCAGGCTTTGAGGAGAATACTGGAACCGAGGGCGGCGGAACTGTAGAGAATAAATTTACGTCTTCCGAGATTACTCATGGTTAATGCGATTTTCTCAAGGGGCTTTGGGATAGTGTGTGGGAGGAAAGAAGCTTAAAAGTTTAAGTCGTGTTTAAGCTTTGCAGTGTAAAAGTCCCGCCCCTAAAAAAATGTGACACTTGATACAAAGTGCCGATGCGCTTGATTCAAGGGTTTGTTAATGGAGAAGAATTAATTTAACTTTACATTAAAGAAAATGGACTGCTTGCCCCTGCTCGGTCAGCAGATAGCCCTGAAGAGGCGATCGCCTAACTGGAGAATGTCATCCCGCCGGGGAATTTGCGCCAACCAATCAGGGGGAATATTGTCGAGGCCGTAGTAAAGTCCGGCCAACCCCCCGGCGATCGCCGCTGTGGTATCGGTATCGTCCCCCAAATTCACCGCTGCCAACACCGTATCCTGATAGTTTTCATGGTTTAAACAGCACCAGAGGGCGGCTTCGAGGGCATGGACGACATAACCGCTCGATTGAAGCTCATGGATGGGCAATGTTGCTAAATTTCCGTCAAAAATACGCTGGTAGTGGCTGAGTTCCGGCTTGTAGATGGAATCGCGATAAAACTCTTCGGCCCGTTGTATCCCTTGCTGGTAGGCAATTTCAATACTCTTCCCCTGCAACAGTTCCAGGGCAATGGAAATATAAATGCCGCAGGCAATGAGGGAACGGGGATGACGGTGGGTCAGATAGGAAATGTTGTGCACGAGATCCAAAAGATCGGCGTAGGGCAGTCGCTCACCACAAAAGGCGAGGGGCAAAATACGCATTAAGGAGCCGTTGCCATTACTCCGCTCCCCGACCCCACCTGCTTCCAGGGGATTGATACCCGCTAAAATTTGGTGAATTGCGGCAGCGGTCGTGTTGCCCACATCAAAGGTTTCGCCGTGGGGTGTCCAGTAGGCTTCCTTGAGCCAGAGACCCATCTTGCGGCCCAGATGTTCGGGGAGTTCTTCGCCCAGACCCACTTCGGCGATCGCCTCGGCCAGACAAAAGGTGAGGGAACTATCATCCGACCAAGTGCCAGGGGGTTGATTGTAGGTGCCATAGCCCCGCATCGTTGTCACAGGGTCCTGCTGTCGAGCGCTGCGCTCAGAAAATTCCACAGGCACGCCCAGGGCATCCCCCACACAAAGCCCCAATAATCCCCCGTGAATCTGCACTTGCGTGACCATCAACGATTACCCCCCTAAGTGATCAAATTGCTCAAACATATTGTGGATCAACTGTTGGGTTTTCGCTTCCAGTTTTTGCCAATCCACGGCCCCGGACGCCTCGAACAGGGTTTCATCGATTTCCACGGCACAGCCATTTTCCACGAGGGCTCCGGTGGGATAGGCAACAAAACAGATCTGATAACAGAGATCCCAGATATTAACCGTCGTTTCGATGTGGTCTTTCTTGAGGCGCAAAACGTAGCCAGGGTAGGGGTCTTGAATATCTTCGTACTCCCCAGTCCAGGGGGAATCTTCTAATTGAGCACGGAAATTATCGACGACCCGAATAAAAGCTGGTTGGAGTAGCATTTCGGCCTGATTCCAGGCTTTGCGGGTTTTAAATTTTGGCTGCATAACTTAGAAATTCTCCCAAAAGATACAACGAACCACATAACACCCTAGTGTGGGGGGAGGCGATCGCCTGATCAAGGGCTTCAAATAAGGTTTCATGGGTTTGACAGGAGGCGAGGGCCGGACAAATCACCTGGGCCAACATTGCTAAACTCTGGGGATCGGCGCTGCTATGACCCCCCACTGGTACGAGATGCAAGTGATCCCCGTCTCGTAGGAGGGCTTGGAGGACATTTTGGTGATCCTTGGTGGAGAGCATTCCCATGACCCAAGTGACGGGTTGGGGGAGGGTGTCTACATATTTGCGTAATTCCGCCGCCGCCACGCCATTGTGAGCGCCATCAATGAGAATTTTTTGCCCCTGCCATTGGTGCCATTGAATGCGACCCGCCCAGCGAGTTTTCGCAAGGCCATCGCGCAATTGTTGATCGGCAATTTGCCAACCTTGTTTGCGCAACGCATAAATAGTTTCAATGGCGATCGCCGAATTATGAAGTTGAATATCCCCTAAAAGCGGCAAAAAATATTCAAAATCACCGTATTTCGCTATCCTCCTTCTCTGTCCCTCTCCTGAAGGGGGATAAATGGCTTGGGCGGATTGAATCCAGGTGGCTGGACAATTTAACTCACTGATTTTTTCACGAATCACTTTCGCCGCGATCTCCGGTACTTCTCCAATCACCGCCGGACAATCTTGTTTTAAAATGCCCGCTTTCTCTCCGGCAATTTTATCTAAACTGTTGCCCAACCGTTGCCAGTGATCCATGCCGATGGAGGTAATGACAGAAACGAGGGGGCGATCGCAAACATTCGTCGAGTCCAAGCGTCCCCCCAAACCCACTTCAATCACCGCAATATCTACCTGTTCCTGGGCGAAATACAAAAATCCCGCCGCCGTAATCACCTCAAATTGGGTCGGTGTTTCTTGGTTGGGATCAATGGCTGCTTTCACCTGTTCCAAAACCGTCAGTAACTGCTCGGAAGGAATCGGCTGATTATTCAAACAAATCCGTTCTGTCCAGTCCACCAAATGGGGTGACGTAAACCGCCCGACCCGATAGCCCGCCGCCGCCAAAATGGAAGACAAATAAGCACAGACCGACCCTTTCCCGTTCGTGCCCGCCACATGGAGAATCGGTACTTGGCGCTCTGGATGACCAAGGTTCGCCAATAGTTGGGTAATGCGCGTTAAACCGAGGTTAATGCCAAACCGTTCAAAGGTTTCAAGGAGATTGGCGATCGCCACTTGGCTCATGGTGAATATCAAAAATTTGGGACAATATCCCCAGACTATAATGTATTTGTGTATGGGAAATTTCCAAAATCTGGGTTAATGCTGTTTTACGGAACTCCGCTACTGGCTCGATCTCACAGAGACCGACTGATAAGCCTTGGTCGATGCCTGGCTGTTTGGGAAGAATGTGAAAAAATACTTTAAGCTGTAATTTTCTGACTAAAAAGCCAAGTGAAAATTTTAGTTATTCATAATAGATATCGTAATAGAGCAGGAGAAGACTCTACTTTTGATCAAGAAGTTGCTTTATTACAACAGAGCAATCATTCTATTCAAGTCTGGACGAAGGACAATAAAGACATCGACGTAGGTGATTTTTTAGATGCCATAAGATTAGCACTTAGTACAATATGGTCTAGCAAATCTTACAGGGAGCTTTTAGCGATTATTGATGATTTTAAACCAGATATCATTCACGTCCATAATACTCTACCATTGCTTTCGCCATCCATTTTTTATGCAGCTAAAAAGAGAACAATTCCAACGGTCGTTACAATTCAAAACTACCGTTTGAGTTGCCCTAAAGGAACTTTTTTTCGGAATAATAGCCCCTGTGAGATATGCATTAATAGGTCTTTACTATTTAGTATTTATTATAAATGTTATCGAAATTCAAGATTACAGACAGTAACGGTTGCATTGATGTTACAAGTTCACCGTTTATTGAGAACTTGGACAGAAACTATAACTGCCTATATTGCGGTAAGTCCATTCGTTAGAAATAAGCTTGTTGAGATGGGGATTCCTGCGGAAAAAATTTATTTAAAACCCAATTTTCTTCAAGGCGAGACTAAGCGACTTGAAACTATTGACTTTGGAAAATATTATCTTTTTGTTGGCAGACTAGAAACAGAAAAAGGAATTCTAAATTTATTAAATGCATATCAAAATTTAAAATCTGAATATCCTTTATATATTGTCGGCAGTGGTAGTTTACAGTCAGTAGTGGAACAATATGCCTCTGAGAATCATAAAATTCAATATTTAGGACAAAGAACGCGGGAAGAAGTTATTCAATATATGCAAGGGGCGATCGCCTTAATTTTTCCGTCTATTTGGTATGAAGGTTTTCCCTTAACAATTTTGGAAGCTTATAGTCAGTCTTTACCAGTGATTGGTTCAAATATCGGCTCCGTGAGCTATGCAATCCAAAATGAAATTACGGGTTTAACTTATCCAGCAAGTGATGAAAAAGCTTTGACACAAGCATTATTTTTTATTGAAGCTAATCCAGAAAAATGGCTTACACTTAAGCAAAGAGTTTTAGAAAACTTAGATGATATTTATTTTGCTGATCAAAATATTAATTATCTCTTGGAAATATATCGAAGTCTTATTGAGGCTTAATGGAAATAGATTGTAGTAATGCTCCCATATTTATTAAAGGAAAAAATCATAGCAAGCATTAATAATTTTTCTTTTTATAGAAGGCATGTTTTGGGTACTTTCGATAACAGACGGAGAAGCGGTAAAGATAAAATTTGTTTTAAAGTCAGCACGTTGAAGACAATATTGCAAAGAACTGGGTTGGAAATAAATAATATGCTCTGGGGGTTTTATCTGAGACCATCTATGGCCTTTAAGCTTAGCGCCGAATCCAGCAATATTTGGTGTTTCAATAAAGAAAATGCCACCTGGTCTAAGCAGTTGATAGATTTTTTGGATTAAAGTATTAGGATTGAGTAAATGTTCAATAACATGATATAGGGTTACCACATCATAGTGATTAGAGGGTAATTCTAGAGACAAAGCATCACCCGTAGCAACACAAGTTTCCCCAAGAAGCTGATTTGCTTTAGCTGATGCAATTGGGGATATTTCTGTTCCTGAAATCTGCCAGTTATATTGTTTGGCAACTTTCAAAAAATCACCTGTACCGCAGCCGATATCAAGTAACTTTCGAGAAGATTGTCTTAAAATCTGTGGGGCATACTTTTTGAGTGCACTTTCAAACTGTAAATATCTGTTGGTCGCAAATTCAGTGCCAGACATTAGGCTTCCAGAGAATTCGCTACGATAGGCTTCGGAGTTATAAAATTTTTCTAGTTCCTGTGGTGAGGGTTGTGGAGTGTAATAGATGAGATGACAATTCTTACATTTCACCAGTTTCCCTGTTTTAACGGGGAATAAATATTTTGATTGCTGGGCAGTACAGACTGGACATTGTTCTTGCAGATTCATTTTCTTAGATTAAATTTCTGAGTTTTCTATAGACGCGAGGCCAAAAGCCAAACTTATAGTTTTGTGTAAATTGATCCGCTTTAAAATTAGGAATAATGTACCTAGGATGTCTTAAAGGAAAATTGATAGATTCACTCTTCATATTACTAAAGGGACTATTTTCTAGTTTTGTATTAGTTGCCCTTGATCCAAAACCAATATTAGAAACCAGATTAATTTCTGGAATTATTGTCAATAAATTCTGAGATGATGCCGCAATCATTAACTGATAATCCCAGGCAGGCTTTCTTTTCCTTAGATACATCGCTTGAAATTTATTTATCCAATATCTATACGTATTAGAATCAGAAAAAATAGACCTTAAATCAGACGAATTATTTAGTTCTGGCCAATTTTTCATTTTAAGGTCCATATATTTCCATGTTCGTTTCCATGTTGCCCATCCCCAAATATGCGTATACCGGGAGAAGTAATAACTATATTTTGTTCTTTTACGACCAAATTGAAAGTTATCCCCTGAAATTAATCCTATTCTGGTATCGTTTCGGTAATATCCTAATAGCTCTTCACAAAAACGAAAAAAGCTTAGATTTGGCAAGCAATCATCTTCTAGAATAATCGCCTCCTCGACTTGTTCAAAAACCCAAGTTAAGCCAGTTGAGTTGTTTTTATAACTTCCAAGATTCTCATCAGAATAACGTTTTATAACTTCGCAGTCCCAATCTACGGTATCAATAATTGCTCGGACAGCAGCGCATTTTTCAATATCATCGGGGTGGGTTCCCCTTGGCCCATCGGCGACAACGAGAAGCTTTGGGGGTTTAGCCTGACGAATGGCATTAAAGACCTGCTGGGTCGTATCAGGTCGATTAAAGACTAAAAAAGCAACGGGGGTCTGCATTAGCTGTCTCTTTTAAGATCTCGTAAAGATTTTCCGTATTTATAAATTTTAGTGGACGATTAAACTTGTGGGTTTAGAGACTGTTGTTCGCCAAAGAAGGTAAAATATTTTTACAAAAGCTTTTGTCCAAACGATACTCCAGTTCCACAATTTTAAATGCCACGGACAAGCCAACCAAATAAAAATACTAAAAGTCACTGGATTATGGGCAGATTTTTGCGAGAAAAATTTTTGTAAAGATTGCCGAAAAGTAGATTCAATAAAATTATTTAAATGGTGATGTCCAGTATTTTCATTATCCCAGTTAATAATCACGTCAGGATGAGTTAAAAGCTGAAATCCTTTACGTTTAGCACGATAAGTGAACTCATAATCAGAAATATAATGGGGTAATAATCTAGGGTAGAAGCTTCCAATTTTTTCAAAGGTTTGCCACTGAAGGAAAAGGGCGCTGGTGCAAAAACAGTCCGGAGTTTCATTATTTTGTACTGGGCGGAATTTGAACTGTTGCCAATTGATTTTTGTTCCTTTGCCGATATTTCCTTTTTGATGGCATTCAGCCATAAGTAGTGTATTAGATTTATTTTTGATTTGGCTTAATCCATTTTGAAGAAAATCA
The DNA here is from genome assembly GCF_963864045.1 of Picosynechococcus sp. NKBG042902. Classification (NCBI taxonomy): domain Bacteria; kingdom Bacillati; phylum Cyanobacteriota; class Cyanophyceae; order Chroococcales; family Geminocystaceae; genus Picosynechococcus; species Picosynechococcus sp. NKBG042902. Next base: position 224,880 of record NZ_CAWLTV010000076.1, read on the forward strand.
GCGTCAAATTCAGTGTCATCATTCATGATTAAGATGACGGGATTATAGTCAAATTTTTGTTTTTTAGCCAAAGATAACCCTGATGCAAGGATCCTGCCCACCACCAGTCACCCGTACCTTGGATAATTGTAAGATTGGGAATTGAGGCTTCGACCATTGTTGCGGTGCCATCGGTGGAACCATCATCCAGCAGAACAAGATGATAGTCTTGGAAAGTTTGTCGTTGAAGATGCCGAATAAAATGTTGCGTAATCGAGTAGCGGTTATGAACAGGCAGCAGGATATAGAGATCATGCATCTTTTGGGTGGAGGCCACGTTGGGCTTGCTTGATTGAAGATATAAGTCTAGAATACCCACCCTTGTCTATGAGTTTTCTCTCTCAGTCATCATTTTTGGCGATCGCCTACTATCGCCTACTGCCTAAAGAACGCTTCGATATAGTCAAAACTTACCTAGACAAT